>NZ_BAABEY010000004.1:0-3619 GCF_039540405.1 Ravibacter arvi | reverse complement strand
ACTTTTCAGAGCGAGCAGGTGTACGCGCACTTCTGCGGGTCAACCCTGTATGCCACTACCAGCCAGGGCTCCGGTGGGACATTCAAACCCCGTCACTGGCTGGAAGCGGTAGGGTATGCGCAAGCCAGCTGTTTTGCGACCGAGGACTGCCGGACCGGCAATTGTAACTTTACCCCGTCGGCTTCCGGGCCTACTTCTTCTCAACAAGTCGGTTCAACCTTTACCCTTACTGCTGCCTGCAACGGAGCTGACTGTTCGGGTGTAACCTATGCCTGGAGCGGCAATGGCATCTCCGGCAGCGGAACAAACAAGCAGGTTACCGCACCGTCCACGGCGGGCACCTATACTTACACGGTCACCGCCTCCAAATCCGGTTGCTCCGATAAAACCAGTAACGTAAGCGTTACCGTGGTACCCAACACACCGATTTCACTTACCTTTTCGCTCTGGAAGGCCGGCACAGCAGGTGTCCGTTCAAAGGTAAAGGACATCGTGAACGGGGAGACCATCCAGATCAGCTCTTTGAGTGGCAGTCAGATGAACTATTTCATAGACATTGCCAATGGCACGATCAGCAACACCCCTGGTGGGAACAATTACAACCAGGTGTATTTCTACCTGAACGGCCCTGGCTTTACCAATGTCGGCTTCAACGAAAACATAACCGGAGCCGGCAACCCGCCCTACGGCATTTTCGGTAGGGACGGCGGCGGAACCCCCGCAGCCGGTAACTACACCCTCACCGGCAAAGTTTACCATGGCACCACACTCTTGGCTGAAAAAACACTGACCTTTACCTTATCAGATCCTTGCGAGGAGAAGACCATCGTCATGACCGACGCGGTCGACGCCCGGGTTATGTCCCTCTCCGGGTCTGAAAACACCAATTATGGTTCATTAACCGAGATTTGCGCCAGCGCCTGGACTTATACAGGAGTGAATGGCATTATGCGGTCCTTCCTGAATTTTTCCGAGCTTGCTAACATCCCGGCGGGCGCTAATATACTTTCGGCAACTTTAAACCTGTATGGAGTGGATCAGTCGCAAGCTTTAAACACCATGGGTAACTCCACCGAGTTAAACAGAGAATTCGACTCCTGGATAAGTCAAATCACTTCCCCATGGCAGGAAAATACCGTGACATGGAACAACCAGCCCAGCATTATAAGTACCAATAGGGTGAGTATCGGTACCTCATCAGAAAAATGGAATTATAATGTCAGCCTGGATGTAAAACAACTCGTAAAAGATATGGTCGCCAAACCTGCTTCTCAACGGTACGGATTTGCGCTTACACTACAAAATGAAGTAACGCACCGGACGCTACTCTTCTCTTCCAGCGAAGCAGCCAATGCAAATAAGCGCCCGAAGCTTCAAATAGTTTATACCATGTGTTCAGGTGTCGGAGTTTATCCTCAATAATTCTAATGAACTCAATAATCCCAATGAAAAAAACAAGTTATTTCCCATCCGCCCTGTTTTGCCTGTCGCTGTTTTGCCTTTCCTGTAAAGCCGATGGAACGGCCAATGACCAGAGCCACAAAGTAGAAAAACTAAAGAAAGAAATTATCGGTGAATGGACCTTCCGCCAGGCGAGCGCCCGCACAAACGGGCAAATAACGACTCTTGAATTCCTGGATAACCGCCGGTTTGTGATCGAGAAAGGCGATTCGGCGATTTCTGACTCGTACAAAGTCACAAACGCCAGGACCATATCACTCAATAACCTGGGAGAGGTCAGGGATTTTGAAGCCAACGGAGAGCAGGCCGGGTTCGTGCTTTCTACCAATGAAGGGGACATCACGGTAGATGCGGACAAGACCAAGGAGCTCCAAAAAGAAAACCGGACCAAGCTTATCTGTCGCAGGTGGCGCCTTCTACCGATTGAAGGTGGCAAAGATTCTCTCGTTTACGTTTACAAATCATATGTGACATTCTCTGAATCGGGCACCTACCTGGACGAGTCCTATTCGACAAAGGAAGTCTCCCAACCGTCTACAATGAAGTATAAATGGAAATGGGATCCGAAGATCGAAAACCGGATCCAGTACTGGTACAGAGGTGATAACCCAAAGTTCGAAAGCGACTATATTAAAATTCGAGAACTTACTGAGAAATCGCTCAAAATCACCTTTGCTACCTCTCTGGGGAGTCTTGATTTAAGCTACGTTCCCGAAGACAATTAAATAGAACATCAAAAAGGGAGCTGGGTCCATAAGGGTTCAGCTCCTAAAACCGATTGCCCCTATACCCGGTCGGCAATGCCCCAAAACGTTTGAATCCTACTGGTATGTTAATCCTGAAAAAGAAGCTGACAAGGTTGTTGTTGGCGGCAGCAATGGCTCCTGTTGTACTTTTTGCCCAAAGCCCCGACCAAAATTACATCCTTACCCAAACTTACAAAACCGCCACGACCACCCCAAGCGGGGACATTAATGTGGCTTTTCAGGATGTAGCCTATTTCGACGGACTGGGCAGGCCCCTGCAGCAGGTTTCCGCCTACACCAGCCCCGTTTTTACCGGCGGAAAACCCGCCGATCTGGTTACCCATACCGAGTATGATGCCTACGGAAGGGTCTCAAAGGT
Source organism: Ravibacter arvi (assembly GCF_039540405.1). NCBI lineage: Bacteria > Pseudomonadati > Bacteroidota > Cytophagia > Cytophagales > Spirosomataceae > Ravibacter > Ravibacter arvi. The sequence goes on along the minus strand of NZ_BAABEY010000004.1, from coordinate 1,033 downwards.
CTACCTGCCTTACCCGCACAGCAGCGGGAACGCAGCCTACCAGAGCACAGCGCCCACAGCAGCAAACAGCTACTACAATTCAGCCGACTTTACAGAAGCCAACAGCCGGGGATATGCCCTGACCGAATACGAGGCCTCGCCCCTGAACAGGGTCACCAAACAATATGCCGGCGGGACCGACAAGGCCGTTGAGTTCCTCTACGGGGTGAACGGCAGTAATGACGTAAAGCTCTATACCGTGTCGGGCAACACCTTGAACCAGTCCTCCTACTATGCCGCTAACCAACTCAGCTATGTGGAAACCAAAGACGAAAACGGGGACAGGAGCCGGGAGTACAAGGACAAACAAGGGTTGGTAATCCTCAAGCGGGCGTATGTGGACAAAACCAACAACAGCAGCAACCTGGATACCTACTTTGTATACGACGACCTGGACCGCATACGGTTTGTGCTCCAGCCCACCTACCAGGACAATGCCTCTGCCGAACGTTATTTCTACTACGAATACAACGACAGGGGGCTGTTGATCAAGAAAAAGGTCCCCGGCGCCGGAACTACCGAGTTAACTTACAATGACCGTGATCTGCTATACACCAGCCTAGACGCAAACAAAAAGACCACTTATTACAAATATGACGCGCTGAACCGCCTGATTGAAACGGGAATAAAAGCGGGGGCTGTTGAAAATGCCTTGACCAAAATCTTCTACGACACCTATCCCGCTGAATTGCCGACTTTCAATAACAACGTGGCCATCGGTTACCCGAGCACAATGCGTTCCAACGTGACGGGCATGCAGACCGGTACTGCCACCCTGGTCATCAACCCGGACAGCTCCCTAACCACAAATTTTCTTTACAGCGCAGTTTACTACAACGACCGCCTCCAGGTCATCCAGGAAGTAAAACAGCTTTATGACCTGGGCGGATTTAGGGAAAGGTCTGCTTCGGTTCTTCGTTACGATGGGCAACTTGAAAAAAAGATCATTTACCAGCAGACCGACAAGGGGGTCAACTCGGTTGAAAAGACCTAT
>NZ_BAABEY010000003.1:0-3241 GCF_039540405.1 Ravibacter arvi | reverse complement strand
AGCGGTAGGGTACCCACAGGCCAGTTGTTTTGCGGCCGAGGAGTGTCAGAACGCTTGTGATTTTACCCCGTCGGCATCAGCCTCCACTACCACTCCTGTTACCGGCACTTCCTTTACCCTGAACGCAGGGTGCAGCGGTACGGGCTGCAGCGATGTGACCTATACCTGGAGCGGAACCAACGCCAGTGGCACTGGCAGTTCTAAAACCATTACCGCGCCGGCTCCGGGCACCTATACTTACACCGTTACCGCTTCCAAGTCAGGTTGTACCAGTAAAACCGCTACGGTTTCGGTAAATGTACAGCCGGTTTCACCGATTTCACTTACCCTCTCGCTCTGGAAGGCTGGCACGGCAGGTGTTCGCACGAAAGTAAAAGACATCGTGAACGGAGAGACCATCCAGATCAGCTCTTTGGGTGGTAGCCAGATGAACTATTTTGTAGAAGTTGTGAACGGCGTTATCAGCAATACGCCCGGAGGGAACAACTATAATAAGGTACAATTTGTATTAAACGGACCAGGCTACATCAACGAGGGTTGGGGACCGGACGGTGTCGTAGGCGAAGTTCCTCCATTTGGCCTTTTTACCAAAGATGGCGGCGGAGCCCCTACGCCGGGTAATTATACGCTCACGGCCAAAGCTTACCATGAAAGCTCCCTGCTTTCCGAGAAAATGGTGACCTTTACCCTGGCATCCACCACTCCATGCACATTTACCCCCACCGTAACGGCATCTACCACCACCCCGGCCGCCGGGAGCTCCTTTACACTGACAGCAGCGTGTACAGGCGCAGACTGCAGCGGGGTAACCTACACCTGGAGCGGGACCAATGTCAGCGGTACCGGAAGTTCTAAAACCATTACCGCACCGGCGGCTGGCAGCTATACTTACACCGTTACGGCTTCCAAGTCAGGTTGCTCCGACAAAACCGCTACGATCAGCATAACCGTTCCCCCAAACAGCTGCAGCTTTACAGAAGGACAATACGTGACTACTTTTCAGAGCGAGCAGGTTTACGCGCACTTCTGCGGATCAACCCTGTATGCCACTACCAGCCAGGGCAGCGGCGGGATATTCAAGCCCCGTCACTGGCTGGAAGCGGTAGGGTACCCACAGGCCAGTTGTTTTGCGGCCGAGGACTGCCGGACCGGCAATTGTAACTTTACCCCGTCGGCTTCCGGGCCTACCTCTTCTCAACAAGTCGGTTCAACCTTTACCCTTACTGCTGCCTGCAACGGAGCTGACTGTTCGGGTGTAACCTATGCCTGGAGCGGCAATGGCATCTCCGGCAGCGGAACAAACAAGCAGGTTACCGCACCGTCCACGGCAGGCACCTATACTTACACGGTCACCGCCTCCAAATCCGGTTGCTCCGATAAAACCAGTAACGTAAGCGTTACCGTGGTACCCAACACACCGATTTCACTTACCTTTTCGCTCTGGAAGGCCGGCACAGCAGGTGTCCGTTCAAAGGTAAAGGACATCGTGAACGGAGAGACCATCCAGATCAGCACCCTGGGCGGCAGTCAGATGAACTATTTCATAGACATTGCCAATGGCACGATCAGCGATACCCCTGGTGGGAACAACTACAACCGGGTGTCATACTATATTAACGGACCTAACCTTAGCAATGAAGGTTTCGATGACAACGTTGAGGCCTCCGATTTGCCTCCTTACGGCCTCTTCACCAAAGATGGAGGGAGAAATGCCGCAGCCGGTAACTACACCCTCACCGGCAAAGTTTACCATGGCACCACACTCTTGGCTGAAAAAACACTGACCTTTACCTTGGCCAATACTTCAACCAGTTGTCCGCATACGAAGGTCACCCTAACCGCTACTGCCGATGCCAGGGTGATGTCGCGATCCTTTTATACCGATACCAATTATGGCTCGTTGACTGAAATCTGTGCCAGTGTCTGGACATATGGTAATGCATTTGCAGTTGGCAATATGCGCTCCTTTATTAATTTCTCTGAGCTGGCTAACATCCCGCAAGGGGCCACCATTGTCTCGGCCACCATGGACCTCTACGGGGTAGACCAGTCGGTTGCGCTTAATACCCTTGGTAACTCTATTGACGATAGCGAGTTCTCATCCTGGATCCGGAAAGTCACCGGTTCCTGGCAGGAGAACACGGTGACCTGGAACAATCAGCCCGGCATGACGGCCACCAACCAGGTGGGGATACCGAGCTCAGGGCTTAAGTGGAACTATAATGTGACCAACCTGGATGTAAAGCAAATAGTACAGGATATGGTCAGCCAACCTGCCGCGCAGCGTTACGGGTTTGGACTGGTGCTGCAAACAGAAGCCACCTACCGGACTGTACTATTCTCTTCCCGGGAAGCTGCCGATGCCAACAAACGCCCCAGGCTCACGATTACCTACCATACATGCAATTAAACTAATCCCATTGAAATGACTCCCAATACCAACTTATCAACTATGAGAAAAAAGCCTGATTACCAGATACCGCTCTTATTTTGCCTGTCGCTGTTTTGTCTTTCCTGTAAAGCCGACGGAACAACCGATGACCAGAGCCACAAAGTAGAAAAACTAAAGAAAGAAATTGTCGGCGAATGGACCTTCCGCCAGGCAAGCGCCCGCGCAAACGGGCAAATAACTACCCTTGAATTCCTGGACAACAGCCGGTTCGTGGTCGAAAAAGGCGATTCGGCAATTTCTGACACCTACGAAGTCGCAAATGCCAGGACCATATCGCTCAATAACCTGGGAGAGGTCAGGGATTTTGAAGCCAACGGGGAACGGGCCGGGTTCGTGCTCTCTACCAGCGAAGGGGATATCACGGTAGATGCTGATAAAACCGAAGAACTTAAAAAAGAAAACCGGACTAAGCTTCTTTCCCGCAGGTGGCGGCTGTTACGGGTGGAAGACGCCGTAGATTCACTTGGCATGATTTACAAGGCATATATCACTTTTACCCAGTCAGGTACCTATCTGCAGGAATCCTTTAACAATGTTAATTCTGTCAACCCGTCGACGCTGAAGTTCAAGTGGAAATGGGACCCGAAGGACGAAAACCGGATCCAATACTGGTACCGGGGCGATAACCCCGGTCATGAGCGTGAGTTTATGGTCATCCGCGAATTAACGGAAACTTCGCTCAAAATCATCCATTCCAATCCCGATTGGTCCGGGAAGTTTAGCTACGTTCCCGAAGACAATTAAATAGAACATCAAAAAGGGAGCTGGGTCCATAAGGGTTCAGCTCCT
>NZ_BAABEY010000002.1:0-429839 GCF_039540405.1 Ravibacter arvi | reverse complement strand
CCTCTGAAAAGGATTGGGTACAGGGACCGGGAGATCCCTCCACTACGGTCGGGATGACCCTCCGGTTGGAGCGGCGCTAAACCTGTTGTTGCCAATGGTAGCGCATCTGCCGGACGGTCATCCTGAAGCGGAGCGCAGCGGAGTCGAAGGATCTCCTGTTGCTATAAAAAAGCCCTCTGAAAGGGATTGGGTGCTGGGAGCGGGAGATCCCTCCGCTGCGGTCGGGATGACCCTCCGGTTGGAGCGGCGCTAAACCTGTTGTTGTCAATGGTAGCGCATCTGCCGGATGGTCATCCTGAATGGAACGCAGTGGAACTGAAGGATCTCCTGTTGCTATAATAAAGTCCTCTGAAAGGGATTGGGTACTGGGAGCGGGAGATCCCTCCGCTGCGGTCGGGATGACCCTCCGGTTGGTGCGGCTCCAAACCTGTTGTTGTCAATGGTAGCAAAGCGCAGCGGAGTCGAAGGATCTCCTGTTGTCACTAAGAAGCCTGGCGGAATAGATTGAGTTGAGGGAGTGGGAGATTCCTCGGCTTCGCTCGGAATGACCATCCGGTACGAATGACCATCCGGCAGGAATAACCATCCGGCAGGAATGGCCTCAATCACTGGTCATTAACTCAGATAAATTACAATAAAATACTTCTGCCAGTGTTTTTATAGTGTAACTGATATTCACACCAACCAACAACAACGCTATGAATACTCAAATTCTGGATCTCGAAAAAAAGTACTGGGCAGCAATGGAAGCGCATGACTACGAAACTGTAAGAAGCCTGACCTATTTTCCATGTATTGTCGCCGGTAAAGAGGGGGTCAGACGGGTAAACGAACCCGACTTTAAGAAAATGTTTGAAAGCGGTGTCGGGCACCGGTTCAAAGTGAAGAGCATTTCCGGGGCGGAAAGCCAGGTGCTGAATGAAAATTCGGCTATCATAGCTTACCTGATTGACCTGGATTTTGAAGTAGATGGCAAAACTACCTCCGGAAAATGTGCATGTTCCTCAACCTGGGTCAGAACCGACCAGGGAAATTGGGTCTGCGCCCTGCATACCGAGTCGGACCTGAAATCGTAACAAACGTTTGCAATGGCCTGGGGCAGGGCAGAAGCACCTACCTTACTTTACGTATATAAATACCGTTTGGGAAGCTTTGAACGGAGCCTGTCGGGCCGGTCAAAGCTTTTTTTGTTTCCCTCTTTATCAGCGTAATTCAACGCGTTCTGTTCGGATCCTTACTTTGATAACCGATTTGAAAACCAGCTACTTAACTAGGCTGCTGTCCCCGCATATTGGGGGCAGCCAATGAATTGTCAGAAAAATAAAGGTAGAAATCCAGGCAGGCATTTTTTTAGAAGTATCAACACCTTATCCACATTTACTATTCATACATGCGCCAACCAACCCGATTTTCGAATTCCGAGTTCCTGTAAAAGAGAAAGCCGGCAGGCCCTTAAAAGGGAAACGATGCAGCAAAGTCCGATGATGCTGATCGGATCATGCAACCTGGGAAATCTTCAACTAAATGAATCCACCCTGACAAGTGGAACCTGACATGAAACTTCTAAAACACCTGTTCCAATCAATTTGCGCCGGCCTTTTTTGGGTAGGCAGCACCACAACAGTCCAGGCAGGAGCGGTACCGCCTGCCGACCGGACCATTACCGGTACCGTCACCTCCTTGTCACCGTCGGGTCAGCCCGAAGCGCTGCCGGGCGTCAATGTCACTTTAAAGGGTTCTGCCAGGGGAACGCTCAGCGATGCGGGCGGAAAGTACACCCTGGAAGTGCCTGACAACGGTGGTGTTCTGATTTTTTCCTTTGTTGGCTATGCCAGCCAGGAAATCGAGGTCGGAAGTGCGTCGATCGTCAACGCGGCAATGGTTCCTGACAATAAGTCGCTGGAAGAGGTAGTGGTGATCGGCTACGGAACAGCGCGGAAATCGGATCTGGCAGGGTCGGTTGCGAGCATCTCCGAAGCGGCCATCAAACAAATGCCAATTACCAGCATGGAACAGGCCATGCAGGGGCGCATGCCGGGTGTACAGGTACAGCAGTCGTCGGGGCAGCCGGGGGCCGGGATCAGCATACGCGTGCGTGGGGCATCGTCCATAGCCGGTGGGAATGAGCCGCTATACGTAATCGACGGCCTGCCGCAGTATAACGACGACCCCAAACTTGCCAATGGTCTGGCTACCATCAACCCCGCCGATATTGCGACCATAGAGGTGTTAAAGGACGCCGCGTCAACTGCCATATACGGGTCCAGGGGCTCGAATGGGGTAGTAATGATCACGAGCAAAACCGGGAGGGCTGGCAAGCCGGTTATCTCGTTTGAAAGTTCCGCAGGCGTTCAATCGATCCGGCAAAAATTGGATCTCATGAATGCAGCCGAGTACCTGGACTATACCAAAGCCTTTTACCGGAATTCCAATATGACCGTACCGGCGGAACTGGCAAATTTTAATGGCACCACCGATACAGACTGGCAGGGAGAGGTGCTCCGGGATGCCATTTTTACCAACAACAATCTCAGCGTTTCGGGCGGCAGCGACAGGACGAAATACTTTATTTCAGGCGGTTACCTGGATCAGCAGGGTATCATAACCAACACGGGTTATAAACGCGGCGCTTTGCGCCTGAACGTAGACAGCAAGGTTTCGGACCGTTTTTCCGTCCAGGGCAGAATGACAGCCTCCAGGGGCGCTCAGCGTGGATTTTCTCCGGGTTTGGGCGACAATGCCAGAAATTTCGGGAAATCGGGGATAGGCGGTACGCTTCAGTCGGTACCGGTTGCTCCTGTCTACAACGAGAATGGTACCTACAGCAACCCGGTCTTCTTCAGCTTTAACACGCCGGACAACGAAAACCCCGTGGCTTTTGCGAAGGAAGCCCTGGACAAGAGCACTACCACCCGTGTTCAGGGCGGTGTCGATTTCCGGGTTGAGCTCGTTAAAAACCTGACGAACAACACCCGTTTTTTCGGCGATTTTTATCATATCCGGAAAGACCTCTACTTTCCGCGGGTACTTTTAAGCGCGGGCAGCGGTATCGGATTCGCCCAATTAGGCAACTACGACAAGCTGAGTCTCCTGGCGGAAGACTACCTGGAATACAAGGTCGATCTATCCGAAAAAAGTTACTTGGATGTTGTCGCAGGCGTTTCACTGCAGAAGGATCGTACGAATTCAACAGACCTGGAAGCCTCCGGTTTTGGCTCTGATGTCCTGAAAAACTACAATTTTTCTTCGGCCGCCAGTATCAGCAAGCCGGTAACGGATATTGTGGAACAGGCCGTGGCGTCGGCTTTCGGCCGCCTGCGGCTTACCCTTCAGAACAAATACCTGTTTTCTGCCAGCCTGCGCCGCGACGGAGCTTCCGTATTTGCGCAGAACAACAAGTACGGGGTGTTCCCTTCCGTGTCAGGCGCCTGGAAACTCTCGGAAGAACCCTTTATGACCGGTTTGAAATGGATCTCCAACGCGAAAATCCGCGCCAGCTGGGGCAAAGCCGGGAATCCGGCCATCAGGCCCTACCAGTCTTTGCTGCTGGGCAGGATCGTGAACACCGGGCAGGGGGCGGGTGCCGGACTGGCGGTAGGCATCGCGCCCACCTTCCCTAATCCCGACCTGAAATGGGAAACCGGCGTTCAAACCGACATAGGTTTCGATGCGGATTTTTTCGGCAGCAGGATCCGTTTGGGGGTAGATTACTATATCAAAACAACCCGCGACCTGCTCACGCTGGTACAAGTGGCGCCGAGCGCCGGCATAGGAGCGGGTATTGCTTCTTCTCCCGGGCAGATTCTCCAGAATGCCGGCACGGTAAGAAACAAGGGGTGGGAGTTTTCGCTTGGCGCGACGCTGTTTGAAAATGAAAACTGGTCCATAGAGCTCGACGCCAATCTTTCAACCAACCAGAACAAAGTAATTGCCACCAAAGACGGGAAAGATGTACCGAATTACGTGGCCAATGATGCGTCGCGTTCCACCAGCATTATCAGGAAGGGCTACCCGCTCTCCGCCTTTTTCGGGCCCAGGTTTACCGGACTGAACGACGCCGGCGTTCCGCAATATGAAAACCTGAACGGCGACAAAAACGCGGCCGGCGAAGATATTATCAATTCGGCTGATAACCAGTTTTTAGGCAGCCCATATCCGAAAGTCTTCTATGGCCTGGCGCCCAGGATCAAGTTCAGAAAGCTGAGCTTATCCATGCTTTGGGCGGGAGTAGAAGGCGCGATCATCAATAACGTAGGTCTGGGGTTCCTCACCAACCCGACTGCCATCAGTTCTTCCAACAAGTTGATGGCAGCGAAGACGTTTTACCCCGTTCCCAGCCAGGCAGCGGCCAACAAACACCTCGTCGGTTCTTCGAGGTTTATGGAAAGCGGCGATTTTTTCAGGATGCGCAACATCAGGCTGGGTTACGATTTCAGCTTTCCCGACAGCCGTTTTATCCGGGCGGTCAACCTCTACCTGAGCGGACAGAACCTCCTGACCTTCACCAAGTACAGCGGATTTGACCCGGAAGTGAACTCGCTGAGCGGAAACGATCGCCGGCAGGGGCTTGACTTTGCGGCCTACCCCTCGGCGAAAACCGTGACGTTAGGAGCGGGCATCACTTTTTAAACGTAACCGGGTTTTTTATGACAACTCCTGTCTAAAATGACAACTTATATGAAAAAGATTAGTAATCATTTCCTGAGATTTGGTTGGCTGCTGTCGCTTTTACTCGGAAGCTACGGCTGTGATAATTTGCTGGAGGAAAAACCAAAGGCTACTATTGTTTTGGCGGGACTAACGCCCGAAACGCTTGATCAGGCCATTATTGGTGCTTATGAGCCCCTTACTCGCTCGCGTGGGCGGCTCTGGGAATCCAGTTTTTCCCAGGCCCTGAATATGATGTCCGAATACTTCGACGGCGGAACACTTGGCGGCTTCGGGTATAGCAATTACCAGTATCTCAACCCGGCCGTTGTGACCAGTGCGCTTGACCCCGCCTGGACGACCCTTTACGAGGCAATCGGAAAGGCCAACACGATTATTGCCACCCTTGATGAAAACAAGACGCTTACCGAAGCGCAGAAAAATGTCGGCTACGCGGAAGCAAAGTTTATCAGGGCGCTGGGATACTACACGGCTGTGCGTGTATGGGGGAAGGTGCCGCTTCGGGTCCGTCCCATACAGTCGGCGGATGATGTACACCTTGCCGTTTCCGAAATCGCCGATATTTACAAGCAGATCGTAGAAGACCTGAAGGCTGCTGAGGTGGCGCTGCCGGACCGGGTGCCGTCGGCAAAAGCCGGGCGGGCTACTGCCGGAGCCGCCAAAACCGCACTGGCGGAAGTATACCTCACGCTTGGTGATTTCCAGAATGCGCGCGACAAAGCCAGGGAGGTGCTTGACAAAAAAGCGTTGTACGGTTATGAGCTGGAGCAGGACTTTGTTTCCATTTTCTCGCCGACGGCTGCTACCAACAAGGAAGATATTTTTTCGCTGAAATTCTCACAGATTATTGACCGGGGCACTTTTATCCCGACGCACTATGCCGACGCCAATGCCAAGGCCGCGGGTTTCGCGCTCCGGTCGCTACTGGCTGGCGGCGTTATGTCCTGGGCGCCGCTTATCCGGGATTGGGACCCGGCCGATTTGCGGTTCCAGTTTTCGGTATACGACAGCTACCTGCTGAACGGCGTCAGGACGCCCGTTGCGATTGCCTCGCAGCTTGCTTATTTTGACCGCCTGATGGGCAAATTCCGGGATCCGAACGCACCGATTGATACCGGCGGCGGCACCGATTTCTATTTGTGGCGGTTTGCTGATGTGCTGCTTATCTTTGCCGAAGCCGATAACCAGGTGAACGGTCCGACCACCGAAGCGCTGGAAGCCGTTAACCAGGTCAGGAGGCGTGGATACGGCCTGCCTGTGACAACGGCCAGCAAGACGGTAGACCTGCCGTCCACGCTTACGAAACAGGCTTTTGACGAAATGGTTTTTCGTGAAAGAGGCTATGAATTTGTAGGCGAATGCAAACGTTGGTTCGACATGGTCCGCACCAAACGGGTGGATGTCGTGCTGGAGGGCGTCAGAATGGCAAAGCCGGCCAATGCCGCCCGGAAAGCGACGCCGGTCTCTAATTTTTTCCCGATGCCGGATACCGAAAGACAGACCAACAACCTGATTGATTAGTGCCGAAGCCAGTGAAGCGTGGCCGGACCGGACACCCGCTCCGGCCACGTTTCCGGCTGCCGGCACATGGAAACTGCCCGGGCGAAGGCGTATCATCCGGCGACCTGGTCGTATATAGGGTATGATTTAACTATGCAACTTATGAACAGCAGCTACGTACGGATACTTGTCTTTCTTTTTCTCCTGGGGGGAGTTTCGGGCGCCTTCGGCCAGAAACGCGACGTATTCGCCAAAAGCAACCTGGCCGCCTGGTGTATCGTGCCCTTTGACGCGAAACAGCGCGGCCCGGAAGAACGCGCCCAAATGCTGGAGCGCATGGGCATATCCAAGCTGGCTTACGACTGGCGGGAGGAGCACATACCGACCTTTGACCGGGAGTTGCAGGCACTCAGGAAGCATCACATAAAGCTGGAGGCATTTTGGATGTCGTCGGACCGGGAACCGCAAAACAACCGGCACATTCAGACAATTTTTGACTTCCTGGAGCGCAACCGCGTAAAAACGCAGATCTGGCTGCTGATGGGGGAATGGGACGGTTTTTCGAACCTGAGCCAGGATGAAAAAGTCGCTGCCATGGCAGAACCGATCCGGTATATCGCCGAAAAAGCCGCGACATTGGGCTGTGAGGTAGCGCTTTATAACCACGGCGGGTGGTATGGCGAGCCCGAAAACCAGCTCTCGATTATTGAGAGACTGGGCCTCAAAAACGTAGGGATCGTCTACAATTTTCACCACGCGCGCCTTCATCATGAACGTTTCGCGACGTTTTTCCCAAAAATCCAGCCTCACTTGCTGGCGCTTAATATCGCCGGCCTGAAAAGAGGGGTAACCGATCGCTTTTTCAGGACCGGCCAGGGCGATGTCGAGAAAGATATGATCAACCAGGTCTGGAAAAGCGGCTACACCGGAACTATCGGCATTATCAACCACGATACCCGGGAAGATGCTGAAAAAGGGCTTCAAACGGAGATCGACGGCCTGATCCGGATCCTGGAAGAAATTGGTGACCGGAAGGCATTGAAAAGCTATAAGTAGAAGGCTTTCTCCGACGTTCATTTACCGTTTAATCAATAATTCGGGAATAACTAATTGTCGGTGTAAACCACATTTTAGAATCACTGTATCTTTACAAGATCCTCGAATTGTGATGGTTAGTTATTTACCCTTCCTTGATTTTAACTTGCACTATTAACTGTGAATATGTCCCACTCTGCTTTCAGCTTCCCTGGTTGGCCGGTTACCCGTCCAGGCCCTTGTCCTTCGTACCGGGTCAATTTCCTCTTCTAAACACAAATACGGGGTAGATCCCTACTGTTATGTATAAATTTTTTACAATCCTCCTTCTCCTGGCGGGATTCAGGGCCGTGCCGTCCTCCGCTCAGATCACAGTAACCTACCCGCTCGAAAACATAGTCATCCAGCGCGACGTACAAAATGAAGGTACCATCTATGTAACCGGTACCATTTCGGAATTGGCAGACCGCGTAGAGGTCCGTTTCCTAAACATTCCGGGAGAACCCGGCGAAGGAAGTGAAAACTGGTCGGTTTTGGACAACCAGGTGCAAGGCGGATCCTTTTGGGGATTGGTCAAAAAGAAGGGGGGAAGGTACCGGCTGGAGGTAAGGGCGGTAAAAAACGGGCAGGTGTTAGGTAATGTGGCCCGGGTCGAACGTGTAGGAGTTGGTGAGGTATTTCTGATTGTAGGACATTCCAATGCACAGGGCGTCTCGGACGGTTTACCTGCAACAAGCAGCCTCGTGATTTCTATGGACCCCAATACCTCGCCGGAAAACAAGACAAAGTATACGCAAACTGCCGATCCGCAGTGGTTGCCAAAAGAGTTTACGCCCATGGCGCAGGACCATGGGATGTCGCCTTTTACCGGTAACCCCTGGTTCTGGGGACAATTCGGCGATTCTGTGGTGAAAAAGACAAATGTTCCGGTCTTGTTGTATTCGGCGGCTTTCGGAGGAAGCAATATGAAACAGACTGCCATGTCGGCTTTCGGAGAGTATTTCGAGCACGGTTTCATCCGGGCTGATCTCCGCATGCCTTACATCAATATTGAAAATACCCTTTTTGAACTGGTGCCTAAAACCGGGCTCAGAGCGGTTCTTTCTGCCCACGGCGTAAATGATGCCGGAAGTACCGAAGAAGAGTTTTACCAGGACCATAAACGTGTGATCGAATTCAGCCGCGTTAATGAAAAGCACAAAAACCTGACCTGGGTGGTAGCCAACTCCTGTTACCGGAACGGCGTAATCGACTATATTAACGATGCCCAGGAGCGGGTTATGGCTTTACCCAACGTTTTCAGGGGAGCCAACCTGAACAGCATAGGCCCCGAAGGTCGTAGCGACAACCTGCATTTCAACGATTATGGACAGCAAATGGCGGCTAAATTATGGAGCCGGATGGTAGCGGCGCCCGCATTCCTTCAAAACTCGATTCCCCTCATGCCCGATATCCAGGCCGAGCCCCATGGGAGTCTTCCTGTTAAGCTGCTGGATTTCACAGCAAGAATGACATCGGAAGGCAAGGCACAGCTTGATTGGTCGACGGCGGAAGAACAGAATAATCTCAGGTTTGAAATTGAAATGAGCAGGGACGGAAGAGTTTTTTCAGGGATCGGGAGTGTTGCCGGCAAGACCAGCTCCACCGAGCTGACGCGATACCACTTTGATTTCCGCGGGCCGTTTTATGCCCGCATACTGTATTTCCGGTTAAAACAGGTTGATCTCGACGGTGGCCATGAATTCTCTCCTATAGTTTCACTTGAAACGTTTGAGCACAGTGCCGGCGTTTTCTTCCCCAATCCGGGTAGCGGTGTATTTTCTTATCGCGCTTCGAACGGAAAACCCGCGAAGGCTATCAGGGTTTACGATGCCGGCGGAACACTTGTCGCGCAGGTGTTCAATACCGCCGTTGTTGATTTAACCGCGCTTTCACCGGCACTGTATACGGCTATTGTGGAAGAAAGCAACGGATTGGTGATTGTGAGGAAAATAGTGAAAAGGTAGCTCCCCCCTCCGGGGTCATTCCGACCGAAGCGGAGGAATCTCCCGTTCCCTGTACCTGTTCCCTTGAACAGACATTCTCATTGGGAACGCGAGATTCCTCGGCTTCACTACGTTCCGCTGGGAATGACGAACCGGCCGTACCTAAAACCCGACACGTGTCGAAAACGAAAATAAATTATAGAAAAAAGAAAACTCCCGTAAGTGGAAATTCCGCTATTTCCCTCTTATAGGTAAAACGACAGAATCGGTAAACAGACAGCCAGGAATACCGCAAGCAATGGAGGAACGGATGCCACACCAGGGAAAAGAAGCCGGATTGCCCGCGGCGCCCGGTTCCGGCCTGACGGAAGACGGCAGCACCCGGTTGGATAGCGATGAATTGTTTCTTTGCAAAGCGCTGGAGGAAAACCCGGTAAAAGGTGTTGAGTTGATTTACCGCAAATACTACAAGCCTTTATGCAGTCATGTAGTAAAATACGTTGGTTCCAAAGCCATTGCTGAAGACCTGGTCTCAGAAGTATTCTATGATTTTTACAGGACCAGGGCCTTTGCCGGTATCCGGAGCTCCTATCGCCTCTACCTGTTCCGTTCGGTAAGGAACCGGGCCTGGGAGTTCCTGAAATGCGAATTGAAGCAATCGGAATTCTTTTCCGAAAGAATGGATATGGTTTCTTCCGGTCTTCAAAACCCGGAAGATATCACGCAATTTGAAGAAATGTACCAGGATGTGCAGCACGCCGTAAGTACGTTGCCTGTAGAAAGACGCCGGATTTACCTCATGAACCGTTTCGACGGCAAACCCTACCGTGAAATTGCCGACGAACTCAACCTTTCGCTCAAGACGGTTGAAGTCCAGCTTTATCGCGCCAACAAGCATGTCCGAGGACTACTTAGGGCGAAGTGGTTGCTTTCCCTCACAATGTCACTGCTCAAAATGTATGGGGGGAACGAACTGGCGACTGTTATCCCGCTTCTCAACTGAAACGATACTGCCATGCACCAGATTGTTACCAGAGAACTGATTTTCAGTTACTTTATGGGGAATGCCTCAGCCATACAGCGTCAGACCATTGCACAATGGGCGAGAGAAAAATCCAATGAGGAACAGTTCTACCGATGGCTGGAGGAATTTGAAACCCTGCACCCTGAATATGACGCAGACCTGGAAAACGGAGTCCGGAAGTATTACGCTTTTTTGTCGGAGGCAGTTAAAGGCTCAGTTGCCGATCGTGTGGCGGCTGAAAGGGCCCCGGATCTGGTACCGGAACGAATTCGCTGGCTCAGATGGGGCGCAGCTGCAGGAATTGCGCTCCTGTTGGGATTAACCGTATTTCCCGACGGCGAGGGATGGCGCTATAAAACCTATCGCACGCGGGTAGGAGAACGAAAGGACTTTATACTTCCTGACGGAAGCTCGGTGTCGCTTCGTTCAAACTCGCAACTGAAAATTTCAAGTTGGAGCTTCGGATCTGAAAGCCGCGACGTATATCTCTCAGGGGAAGCATCCTTCCAGGTGACCCATGCCCCCGATAACAAGCGGTTTGTGGTCAAAACCCTGAAACATTTTGAAGTGGAGGTGCTGGGCACGGAATTTAACGTGGTTGCCCGCGAGACCGGATCCAGGGTGATTCTCAGAAAAGGGAGGGTACAGATCAATTTTCACATGAGCAAGACGCCACACGCGCTGGACCTGAAGCCGGGAGACGTTTTTATGCTGGACAGCAGGAATAAAACGTCTTTGAAAACCACGACTGTGCCGGAAATGCGGGAAGCATGGCAGGGACATTTGTACGTTTTTGATAAGACTTCACTTACAGAAATTATGAGCCGGCTAAGGGAGGATCATGGCATAGAGGCAGAGTTCGCGGACGCCGGACTGGCGGATCATACCGTGTCGGGAAAATTTACGGCGGAAAATATCGACGAACTTTTTGAGCTGATTCAAGACATTTTGGACATTCAAATCACCCGACATGGCGACAGGGTGACCATTTCAAAGCCGCATTAAACCTACCCCTTTACCTAACCCAATCTGTTCTGTATGAGACAACTATTTTACACAAGTTGCCTGCTTGTGCTGCCCGTATGGCTGCTTGCAGGCATTACAACGGGCTATTGTCAGCAGGCGATCGTACTGGCGCAACAAAAGGCGCCCGTTGCCGCGCAGCATTCTGAAAAAGGGATGGTGTTGCTGAGAGATGCATTGAAACTGTTCGAAAACCATTTCGGCGTAGACATTGTATTCGGTGACCGGATTGTACAGGAGTTCTCAGTCCCTTCGGATCAATTGCTTTTGAAGGGGATGCCGGAAGAAAATCTCCATCGGATCCTGGAATCTACCGGTTTGAAATACAAAAAGATAGGTGGCAGTACCTATGCCATCCTGGCCGGGAGCAGCAGGAGAAGACAGGCGCGGGAAAGGGTTAAAGCAGTTCAGGATCCTGCTTCTCCGGAACCTGAGCGGGGAATATCCGCTCCATCGGCAAAAAACGTTACGCCGCCTCTCGCCGAAAGAAAAATCAGCGGGCGGGTTACGGATGAAAAAAATGAAGCAATGCCGGGAGTCAGTATACTGGTGAAAGGGACGCAACGGGGAATGATTACGGATACGGAAGGACGGTTCGCAATTGAAGTGCCGGACGGGGATGCCACCCTGGTTTTTTCATTCGTAGGCTATCTCAGCCAGGAAATACCGGCGGGAAACAGGAGCGCAATCGATGTAACCATGCAAGTTGATGAAAAAGGCCTGGAAGAGCTGATCGTAATGGGGTACGGTACCCAAAGGAAGATGAATCTTACCGGGGCTGTCTCTACGATTGATTCCAAGGTCATAGAAAACAGGCCGGTCAGCAACCTCGCGACGGCCATGCAGGGAATGGCCTCCGGGCTGATCGTAACCAGGACTTCGGGCCAGCCGGGGAGCGAGGGCATTACGATGCAGATCAGAGGGGCCAGCTCCGCCAACGGAAACGTAAACCCGCTGGTGATGCTCGACGGCATTGCGGTACCTATAGCTACCCTGGAAAGCATGAACCCGAATGATGTCGAAAGCATCAGCGTGCTGAAGGATGCCGCCGCTGCCGCCATATATGGTGCGCAGGCTTCGGGCGGTGTTATCCTGATTACTACCAAGAGGGGAAAAGGCGGGAAGGCTGTATTTGACTATTCGCTGCTGGCAGGAACCAGCTGGATGCTGGATGTTCCCCAAAGAAATGACCTTCTGGATGAAGCACAGTACGCCAATCTCAGTGCAAGGAACGCCGGGCTGTCCCCTCCCTGGTCGGATGCGCAGATGGAAATGATCAGGCAGGGAATACAATATTATGTCAACCCGGCGGATACGAGCAGATACATTTACCTGAACAACAGTAGTTTTGTTGACCAGACGATCCGAAAGCATACACCCCGCTCCCAACATAATATTTCAGTACGCGGGGGCACCGATAAGCTCAATTACCTTGTCTCACTTGGGCTTATGAACCAGCAGGGAGCGTATACGCTGGGCCCCGACAGGCTGGTCAGGTACAACGGGAGGCTCAACCTGGGTGCACAGCTCACCAGGCATGTTTCGATCGATGCCCGGATCGGCTATGCGCAGCAGGACCAGGAAGCGCCTTCCCGAAATGCCTCCACGATTATGGGGCAGACCCTCCGGTACCGCGGCCAGTGGCCGATTTTGACACCGGAAGGCAGGCTGAGCGGAGAGGGCGGAGGGTCCGCCAATATGGGATATGCCTACCTGAAGGAAGGCGGGTTCGACAATTCGGACAAGAGCGATCTGAACGGTGTATTTACCCTCAAAATTGAGAACCTGGTCAAGGGGCTGCAGTTGCGGGCAATTTATGGCGGCCAGTACAACCGGGTCGACCGGCAGTTGTTCAACCGGAAGGTCACCACCTGGCAGCGCTTTGCTCCGATCTACTACCTGAACGACCCGAATTCATACGAGGTGACCCGCGGCCTGGTGAAAACGAATAACGTCCAGTACCTGGCAGATTATGGTTTTAACCTGGCCGAGAAAAACAGGTTCCACCTGATGGCCGGCTACCAGTTCGAGGAATACCGGAGCTCGTCGGTAACAACGATCTCCAGGAACCTGGCTAGCAACGATCTGCCGGCTTTGGGACTTGGCGATGACGCAACAAAAGCAAACAGTCAGTCCACAAATACCTACGCCAGCCAGTCCTATTTCGGTCGTCTGAATTTCAGTCATGCCGACCGGTACCTTTTTGAGGCAACCCTGCGATACGACGAAAGTTCCCGCCTCGCCCGGGGAAAACGGGTAAAGGCATTCCCGTCAGTTTCGGCAGGATGGAATCTCAACCAGGAAGCGTGGTTTCCGTCCGGCAACGTGGTTTCCGCAGCCAAGATCCGGGCCTCCTGGGGCCAACTCGGCAGCTCGCTCTCCAGTATTATCGGGAGCTACGATTACCTCAATATGCTGACCCGGAACAACAACATGGTGATCGGCGGTATCCGGGGAATGTATTTTTACCAGAATGTGGTACCCTCCTCGAATCTTGCCTGGGAGACGATTGAGACTTCCAACGGGGGTATCGACCTGGGGTTCTTCACAAACAAGCTGAATATTTCCTTTGACTACTACCTGAAGTACAACCGGAATATGCTGGTTCCCCAACAACTACCGGCGGTGTTCGGTGTTGCGACCCCGAAAGTGAACGGCGGCGAGCTGAAAACATGGGGGTGGGAGCTGGACATTACCCACCGGAACAGGATTGGCAGGGGGCTGAGCTACAACCTGGGGGTCAACCTTTCGGACAACAATAACAAGCTTGTCAAATACGCCGGTCAGCGTGTTGTCAGCGCGGGGTTGGTAAACATCCTGGAAGGTTATCCGCTCAGATCGATTTGGGGGTACCAGACCGCCGGTTATTTCCAGGAGCAGCGTGAAATCGCCGACTGGGCGTTCCAGGATCAGTTGACAGGGGTGGGAGATACCAGGTACATAGATCGTAACCAGGACAAACGCATCAATATAGGCGGCGGCACCCCCGACGATCCGGGCGACCTGGTATACCTCGGAATGGACCAGCCACGGTATACTTTCGGAATCACCGGCGGACTCTCGTGGAAAGGAATAGATTTTTCGTTCCTGTTCCAGGGGGTGGGGTCGAGGACTTTCTTTCCCAACGACGGTTTTATCAATCCGCAGGATGCCGCCTGGAACCAACCGATGGCCTACCAGATGGATTACTGGACACCAGACAACCGGAATGCCACATTTCCCCGTCCCTATCTTGGTGGCAGCCACAACTACCGACGGGCCGACAAATGGCTCGTAAACGGAAGATACATCCGCCTGAAAAATATTCAGATAGGGTATAGCCTGCCGGAAGCGTGGACCAGGAAGCTGAACATTTCCAGGGTACGCGTATTCGGGTCGGGACAGGATCTGTTTACATGGAGCGGTCTGGGCATCTACAAGGGAACGTTCAGCCCGGAGTTTACCAACAATACGAGTTTCCAGTATCCCATGTATGCCAACGCCTCCGTGGGGCTGAATGTGTCATTTTGATCGACCGGGGACGGATACATGCCCCAATAAATCACCAGTGAACAGGCGGTCCGGCTATACCCCGCTGCTCACCACTCAAAACTTTTATACAGATGAAAAAGCTTGGATATATTCTCTTTTTATTGTCATGGTCTGCCTGCGATGTGGAACGGCTGCCGGAAGATGCGTTGAGCGACGCCTCCTTCTGGAAGAGCGAAAATGACCTGAAAGCAGCGGCAAATTATCTTTACACATTTTTGCCGGTCCACGGAGGTGATCAGTATGACAACTGGTCGGACGACGGCTTTGCGGTGCTCGCCAACGAGATCAGCTCAGGAACCCGTCAGATCCCGGCTACCTCAGCCCATTTCTCGACGCCGTACCAGTTGATACGGGCAGCCAATAATATTATTAAAAAATCGGTAACTGCCCTCGAGTCAGGCGTGCCGGCCGCAACGGTGGACATATATGTAGGGGAGGCGCGTTTTTTCAGGGCTTGGGGGCACTTTCAACTGGTCCAGAAGTTTGGCGATGCACCATTGATCCTGGATATTCTGACGGAAAGCTCACCTGAACTCTGGGCAGCAAGGACGCCCCGTGCCCAGGTGATTGACGCTATTTACGAGGATCTTGATTTTGCAGCGGAAAAAACACCCACTCATGCGGCCAGGGCGGTGGCCAATTACGGCAGGATTACCAAAACCGCTGCCCAGGCTTTCAAAGCGCGTGTTGCTCTGTTTGAAGGAACGTTTTCTAAATATCACGGCAAATGAGACTCGCAGAAACACCTCGCCCTCGCCGTAGAAGCTGCCGGGAAGGTGATTGAAAGCAGGCAGCACGGCCTGATCGCCAGCTACTTTGATATGTTCCAGTATGCCGGGGAAGGGTTTGGCAACAAGGAGAATATCCTGGTACGTCAGTATGGAAATTCCATTACGGACAATGCCATCAGCCATAACACCGGAACGATCATTAATGGCGCAACCAATATGACAAAAGCTTTGGTAGATGCCTATCTGATGAAGGACGGGCTGCCAATTACCAAATCGCCCCTGTACCGGGAACCGGCCGGCTTTATGGATTATTTCAAAGATCGCGACCCGAGGCTTTCGATGACGATTATGAAGGAAGGAGATCCTTACAGCCAGACCGGCGCCTTTACTTATCCGCAGCTCATTTTCCACACCACAGGCTTTTGCTACCGCAAGTTCGTGGTGCCTTCGGATCTCGCGCAGAGCAATACTTCTTTCCTTGACCTGCCGGTTATCCGCTATGCGGAGGTCCTGGTTACCTACGCCGAGGCGAAGTATGAACTCAACGGAAATATTTTGGACGAGGACCTGAACTATTCCATTAACCTTGTAAGGGCCCGTGCAGGTATACCCCCGCTGACCAATGCGTTTGTAACGGTCAACGGCCTGGATATGAAGGAAGAAATACGTCGCGAGCGCAGAGTGGAATTTTCCATGGAAGGGCTCCGTTACTGGGACATCGTCAGGTGGAAGATTGCCGAACAGGTATTGCCGCAGGATGTGCGCGGTACCTATTTTTTTCCGGGGTACTTCGGAAATGTAAATCCGGCGGTAGTAGACGGTTTTGTTGTGGTGCAGAAAAAAGAATTTCGTTTCTTTGATCCGCAGAAGGACTATCTGTGGCCGCTGCCCCTCTCGGAGCTGGTCATCAACAAGGGCCTGACCCAGAATCCGGGCTGGAAATAACTAGCTGCACCCCCGGGGGAATACCATCCAATACCCCGGGGATTGATCGATTTCGGCGTCGGTAGCATCGGTTTTTAGGTACAATGCCCTAAAATTCTATAAAATCCATAGGATTAATATTTTTAAAAGCGTACTTGCACCTCGAAATGTATGTAACACCATATCGCTGTTTATGAACCTGTTGCGCGTTGCCGGCTTTTCTGCCTTTACACCGTCTTTGACCGGCGCCGGCGGTCCTGTTAAAATCACCTGTTCTCCGCAGGTGTGTTGTGGCTGACCGGTAGCGCAATCCGCTCCCCGGGTTACCTGCAATCGTTTGCTCTGCCCCCTGAAATTTAATCGAACCGGTGTCGCTGTAATAACCTGGCGCCAAAGGCGCAGGATAGCCGGTATGATTTTGATTTATAACTCTATTAAAAATATATATTAAGTATAGTAATTAATTTTCTTCTCCGGAAACCATCCAGAAATCAATCTCTTTAAGATGAAACGCTTTTTTACGCTTCCCAACCGCCGTTTCCCGCTACCGCTTTTGTGGGTGTTTTTATTCCTGGCCAGGCAAGCCGCTGCGCAATCCGTGGTGGTAAAAGGCACTGTCCGATCGGCCGCGGATCAGTCCGCAGCCCCCGGCATTAACGTCATTCTGAAAAATAGCACGGTGGGCACTACCACCAATGCTGAAGGACACTATGAAATACAGGTTCCGGGCGACGGCATCCTGGTATTTTCAGGCATCGGCTATCAGTCCCGGGCACTGGAGGTTGGCAACCGGACCCACCTCGATACCGACCTTGAACCGGACATCCGGCAGCTGAGCGAAATTGTGGTGGTCGGCTACGGAACGCAGAAGAAAAGCGACGTTACCGGCGCCGTCGGGTCTGTAAAATTGGACCGTGAAATTAACAGCCGGCCGCTTGTGGAGCTGGGTCAGGCGCTCTACGGCAAAGTACCCGGCGTGCAGGTATTATCGGGCAATGGCCGTCCAGGTACTTCGTCGACGATTCAGATCAGGGGTATCAACTCCATATCGGCAGGCAGCTCCCCGCTGATTGTAATTGACGGCATGCCGATCCCCGGCTATGACCTGAACTTGCTGAGCCCGGGTGATGTCGAATCCATAGAAATCCTGAAAGATGCTTCTTCGGCGGCTATTTACGGTTCGCGCGGCGCCAATGGTGTGATCCTGATCACGACCAGGAGCGGGAAAGAGGGAAAAACGAAGTTCAATGTCCATTATGCCTATACCTCTCAGCGCCCCATCGACCGGATAAAGGTGATGAATTCGCGGGAGTATGCACAGGCGTCTATAGACGCCGCTCAGAACGGTTGGATAGAGAGTGGGGGCGACCCGAATGCCCCCAACACGATCGAGGCCAGAAAACAGTACAAATATACCTGGCCGACCGCCTTCGACAACCCGGAAACCCTGGAAAACACCGATTGGCAGGATTTGATTTTCAGAACTGCGCCGATGCATAAAGTCGAGCTGAACGGGAGCGGCGGCAATAGCAAGACCAATTTTATCGTATCTGCCGGCTATGTCAGGCAGCAGGGAATTGTCATTACCTCGGACTACCGTAAATACACTTTCAGCCTCAAGGCAAACTCCCGGATCAAAAGCTGGCTGAATATTGGCGGAGCGCTAAATATGAGTTACGATCACGAAAACGAGCCCTATAACAGAACCGTTGAATGGGCTGTCCAGTACCCGACCATTTACCCGGTTTACGGAAACAACGGGTTGCTCGGCGCCCCGGCGAATACACCCGGTTTTGAAAAATATGATGCGATCTTGTTCCGGCCCAAAAACGGGCACCCGCTTTACCAGATTACGGACGATATACAGCACCAGCAATTCAATAGCCTCGGGAACTTCTTCGTCGGCCTGGATCTGCTGCCGGGGCTGCGTTTTAAGTCATCCTTCAATTTCTATGTCAACCGGGCTGACAATACCAATTACCAGGCGGTGAATCACAACCTCGGCCCCAGTTATTACACGGAAGGGATTATGACCGTCAACCAGGGCAGAACGCTGAACTATACTTCGCAAAACCTGCTTACCTACGACAAGTCTTTCGGTGAGCATTCTTTTTCGGTGCTGGGCGGGATGGAGTATAACAGCAACGATTACTACTACACCAACCAGGAGCGCAGGGGGTATGACAACGACCTGGTCAAGGCTTTGAGCGCCGGGAAGACAGTTTTTCAGTCAGAAGACAATAAAACCCGAAGCGTTCTGATTTCCTACTTTTCCAAATTGAATTACAGCCTTAAAGGGAAGTACCTGTTGTCTGCCAGTATCAGGCGGGACGGGTCGTCCCGGTTCGGTCCCAATAACAAATGGGGCTTGTTTCCTTCAGTCTCGGGGGGCTGGATTGCATCGGAAGAAAATTTTCTCAAAAATGTGGGTTTCCTCAACAATTTTAAGGTCCGGGCAAGCTACGGCCTCACCGGCAACGACCGTTTCGCCGACTATAAATGGATTGGTTCCATGGCCCAGGGTCGTGTCGCCTTCGGCAATACGCTCAACACCACCTATTACCCGGGCAGCATCACCAACCCCGACCTGGAATGGGAGCGCACGCGGCAATTGAATGCCGGCGTTGATATCGGCTTGTTTAACAACCGCGTCTCTTTTGAAGCCGACTATTACCTCTCAAAGTCCGACGGTTTGTTGCTCGATGTGCCGGTGCCGGTTGTCTCCGGGTTCAACAGCGTTTTTAAGAATATCGGAAAACTGCAGAACCGCGGCTTCGAGCTCAACCTGGCGACGCATAACCTGACGGGAGCGCTTACCTGGAGCTCGCAAATCAATTTCTCTCAAAACAGGAACAAAGTGCTTGCCCTGGGGAAAGACAACGCCCCCATGATCTACCAGCCGGGCTTCGGTATGGAATCCATCAACCAGGTCGGACAGCCGATTTTTAGTTTCTACGGCTACCGATATGACGGCGTCTATATGAACCAGGCTGAAGTGGACGCAGACCCTTCGCGGTATGCTTCCGCGAAGCCGGGTGACGGCCGCTACGTGGATATCAACGGCGACGGGAAGCTCAACGCGGCCGATCGTACCATTATCGGTAACTACACACCGGACTTCATATGGGGAGTGACCAACAACTTTACCTATAAGGGGTTTGACCTCAATATCCTGGTGCAGGGAGTTCAGGGCAGCGATGTCTACGACAACAACATCCACCGCTCCATGTTGTACCACGAAGGCCGCAATTATTATAAGGAAATGACCAATCGCTGGCGTTCAGAGGCAGAACCGGGTGATGGCTACCATTATAAATTAACGGTCGACCTCGACGGCTACGAAAAGACGGCTTCCAGCTACTGGATCGTAGACGGCTCTTACCTGCGCGTAAAAAGCCTGACATTGGGTTACACGGTGCCGCCGGCCATTCTTTCCAGGCTCAAACTGGAATCGCTCCGGTTCTATGTGAATGCGCAAAACCCATTTACGTACAAAAAAGCGCCGGTCTTTGACCCTGAGAATTTCAATGGCAGCGCAACCAACGTTGCCGCCAGAGGGGTAACCCACTCCCCGTATCCTTCGGCAAAATCTTACACCATCGGCCTCAATATCGGCTTCTAACCATCCCGGAAAAATGAATACTTTAAAAACATACCTCACTTATTTCTTCGCCGTGCTGGCGATAACTTCCTGCGATGTATCCCAACTGGACCGGTTCCCGGAAACCAGGCTTACCGAAGGCAATTTTTATACTACAGAGGCGCAGATGCTTCAGGCGGTCAACGATGTCTACCGGGAGCTCAATCTCACCTATGCTGCCGGCGGACTCGCTGATTTGTTCGGTGAATTGTATTCGGACAACACCTATATCGAATTTTCGGGAGGGGCTACTACTTTCGAAGACGACATCAAGGCATTTCGCATCCAGCCCAATAACGGCCTGATTCAGACCGCCTGGAACAATGCCTATAGCGCAATTTATATTTGCAACAATGTTATAGGCCAGCTCGATAAAACGGCCATTCAGTTCAGTGATCCAGCCCTGAAAGAGCGGCTTCGGGCAGAAGCGGTTTTCGTGCGTTCCCTTTTGCTTTTCAACATGGTGAGGGTTTGGGGCGACATCCCGCTCCCGCTGAAAGTGGTAACTCCTGACGAAAGTTACACTTACCTGCGCGAGAAGAAAGAAGTCGTCTACCAACAGATCATAACCGATCTCGCCTTCTGCAAATCGGTACTTCCCGAAACCTATACCGGCGCCAATACCGGCCGTGCTACGCGTTATGCCGCTGCGGCTGTTCTGGCAAAAGTACATCTGACCCACGGTAACCCGGCCGGCGCTGCGGAAGAGCTGAAATCGATCATTGACAGTAAAATTTACTCGCTCGATGCCAACCGCGACGGGGTAATCAACAGCGACGATTATGCCTTTGCCTTTCTGCCGGCTACCAAAAACTCGAAAGAATCCGTACTGGAACTACAATATCTGGCCGGACAGAATGCGGTCAACAGCAATCACCAGCAAACCTATACCCCTTATCACTGGGCGTTTCATTTGCCGGGAAGTACGGAAACTTTCCGCGGGGCGGGAATGAACACACCTACCAAAGACCTGCTGAATGAATTTGAGAAAGCGGATACCGTCCGCAGGAACATTTCGGTATACCCGGGCTATGTCAATCTCGAAACCGGTGCTTTTATCGACTACCCGTTCACACAAAAATTCTATGACCCGAACTGGCGGTACCCGGGCCAGAATTTTGAGCTGATCCGGTATGCAGACATCCTTTTGATGTATTCGGAAGTCACCGGGGATCCAGGGTACCTCAACCAGGTACGCCGCCGGGTGGGCCTCCCGGAATTCGGGAGCACCGGTTATCCCGCAGCGTACAAAACCCTGGCTCAGGCCCTTGAGCACGAGCGGCGGGTAGAACTGTGCTTCGAGTTCCATCGCTTTTTTGACCTCGTCAGAACAGGCCGGGCCGTTGAGGTGCTGAGGTCGAAAGGCTATAACATTACCGAAAGCAAACTCTTGTTCCCGATTCCCCAGAGCGCTATTGATGTGAATCCGGGCCTGACACAAAATACGTATTAACAGGGTATCATTGTGTAATTTATGGTCAAAGCATTGTATTCCGGGCTTGAAATTGTTTACTTTTCAATTGCCAAACCGAGACTTATGAAGCGCTTCACGCTGCCTTTGATAATCCTCCTGTCTTTTCTTTCGGGAGGCCCTTCCATCGCCGGGCAATCGCCCAATATTATCTTTATCATCGGCGATGATATCAGCTGGGACGACATTGGTGCGTATGGCAATAAAAAAGTAAAGACACCTCACCTCGATAAAATGGCAAGGGAAGGAATGCTGTTTCGCAACGTATTTCTGACTGCGAGCTCATGCAGTCCGAGCCGTACCAGTATTCTTACCGGCAGGTATCCGCACAATACCGGCGCCGCAGAATTGCACACGCCTCTCCCGGCGCATTTGAGCTATTTCCCTGAGTCGTTAAGGCAGAGGGGGTATTTCACCGCACTCGCCGGGAAATGGCACGAAGGAGCGTTCACCAAAAGAGCTTATGATACGCTATTGGTCGACAGGCAGCTTAACGGCGATGGGGGAGAGGGCCAGTGGCTCAATCTTCTCAATTCGCGCCCCGCCGGAAAACCCTTCTTTTTCTGGCTGGCGCCGTTCGACGCGCACCGGCCCTGGTCATCCGGAACGCCTGCTGTGCACAATCCGGATTCGGAAGTAGAGGTACCGCCAAACCTGGCAGATTCCGAAGAAACGAGGAAGGATCTCGCAAAATATTACGATGAAATTTCACGTCTGGACGGTCATATTGGAGCGCTCATCGGGGAATTGGAACGACAGAAGATTGCCGACAATACCCTGATCATATTTACTTCCGACAACGGAAGGGCGTTTCCCGGCAGCAAAACCAGGCTGTACGATGCCGGTCTAAAAACTCCCTTTATTGTCCGATGGCCCGCCGGGATAACCTCGGGGCAGAGCTGCGGCAGCCTGGTAAGCAGCATTGACATTGCACCGACGCTGCTGGAACTAGCGGGTGCTGTCATTCCGGCTTCTGTCCAGGGCAAAAGCTTTGCAGGACTGTTTGCCGATCCGGCACAAGCGTTTCGGAAGTTTGTATTTGCCGAGCACAATTGGCACGATTATGCTGCTTACGAGCGATCGGTTCGTTCTGTTAGTTTTCTTTACATTGTTAACAAACGGACGGGTCTTGACAACGGCGGGCCTATTGATGCCAACCAAAGTCCGTCGGCGGCTTCTTTGAAAGCCGCCAGGCCTGCGCTCACACGCCTTCAAAACGATGTATTTCTGAAGCCCCGGCCTGCAGAAGAGCTGTTCGATAACCGGCAGGATCCGGCCCAATCGGTCAACCAGGCCGGAAACAGGAAATACGCCGGTACTTTGGACGAACTGCGGACTGTACTCCGTCAATGGCAGTTGGAAACCGGCGACACCGAGCCGGAGCACCTCACCCCGGACTGGTATGACCGGGAAAATGGCCAGGCGCTGCCTGCGAAAGGAAAGCGTGGCGAAATGCCCGGCTCAGCAAAAAAAGCCGATCTTATCAATGAAAAAGGCCCCTTTTAATCTTCAATTCCAGGATCATGTTTTTCAGACTCTTTTTACTTTTTTCTGTCGGTATCGGCCCGGTATTAGCCAGGCCGGCCGACCGCCCCAATATTCTCTGGATTGTCAGCGAAGACAACAGCCCGTTTCTCGGGTGCTACGGCGATACATTTGCAACCACGCCCCACCTGGACCAATTCGCAGGAGAAGGGATTCTGTTTAAAAATGCCTTTGCAACGGCGCCTGTTTGTGCGCCCTCCCGTAACACGCTTATTACCGGCATGTACCCGCCCACGCTTGGTACCGAGCACATGCGGAGTGAATACCCGGTACCTTCGTATGTCCGGTTTTTCCCGCACTACCTGCGGGAGGCCGGTTATTATACGACCAATAACTCGAAAAAAGACTACAATACCATTGATCAACCCGAAGCGTGGGACGAGTCGAGCCCGAAGGCTACTTACCGGAACCGGCGGCCCGGTCAGCCTTTTTTCGCAGTCTTTAACCTGAATGTCTCGCACGAAAGCTCCATCCATAAACTCGTTCCGGAAAATGAATTAAAGCACGATCCAGGGAAAGTCAACCTGCCGCCCTATCATCCTGACACGCCGGAAATGAGGCGGGATTGGGCGCAATATTATG
Organism: Ravibacter arvi; assembly: GCF_039540405.1. Lineage (NCBI taxonomy): Bacteria > Pseudomonadati > Bacteroidota > Cytophagia > Cytophagales > Spirosomataceae > Ravibacter > Ravibacter arvi. The sequence continues at coordinate 406,180 of NZ_BAABEY010000002.1, read as the reverse complement.
ACAAGGTGGAAGAAATGGACCGCCAGGCCGGAGAGCTGCTGGCACAGCTGGAAAAGGAAGGCCTCGCGGAAAATACCATTGTTTTTTACTACGCAGATAACGGCGGCATTCTGGCCAGGAGCAAGCGATTTGTATATGAATCCGGGCTGCGCGTTCCGCTGATCGTGCGCTTCCCCGAAAAATATGCTTTTTTGGCGCCGGCAAAAGGAGGTACTGTCACGGACCGCCTGGTTACATTCCTGGATTTTGCTCCTACGATTCTGAGCCTCACCGGCATCAAAATCCCGCCTTATATGCAGGGCAAAGCTTTCCTTGGTGAGCAGCGGACGGAGGAACCTGCGTATGCCTACGGCTTCCGGGGCAGGATGGACGAGCGCATCGATCTTTCGAGAACGGTTCGCGACAAAAAATTCCGTTATATCCGCAATTACATTCCGCACCGGGTGTATGCCCAGCCGCTCGAATACCTCTGGAAGGCGCAATCGGTTCCTTCCTGGGAAGCGGCGTACAAGGCCGGGCGGCTTAATGAAATTCAACGGAAATTCTGGGAAGAAAAGCCCGCTGAAGAGCTCTTCGATATTGAAAATGACCCGCACAACGTCCATAACCTGGCCGGCGATCCGAAATATAGAAACACGCTTGAAAGATTCAGGAAAGCCAATCGCGACTGGATGCTTGCTTCAAAGGACGTAGGGTTCATACCGGAGGCCAGGCTCAGTGAAATTTCGAAATCGGGCAGCCTGGCCGATTATGCAAAGAGCGGCGCATACAACCTGGAAAAAGTGCTGGAAGCGGCGGAGATAGCGTCGTCGCGAAACCCGGAAAAATTGACGGAAATCATTAGAAAACTTACTGATCCTGATCCTGTAGTACGTTATTGGGCGGTTATCGGGACTATTGTCCTGAAGGCAGACGCTGCCCCGGCAAAGGGAAAGCTGGATCGCCTCCTGGATGACCCTGAGATAAGCGTGCGTATTGCCGCTTCCGAAGCCTTGCTGAACCTCGGGGAAACCGGCAAGCCGGTAGCGGTACTCAGCGAAGCGCTGAAGAGCGATAACCGCATGGCACGTGTGCAGGCGTTGAATGTGCTGGAGCTTGCCGGAGCACATGCGGCGCCTGCGCTGGAAAATGCAGGGGCACTCCTGAAAGGGAACCCGAAAGACAGTGACTACGACGTAAGAGCGGCGAAACGATTGCTTCAGACTGCGGAGAGCCGCAGGCCGGCACTTGAAAAATAACCCGGCGGCTGCGGCCTTTGCTCGCGTATATTGATAAGAATGTTTTATCGCTTCGCGGCGATCAGGATGCCCGTGGCCCAATTCAGTTTGGTGACCAGCAGATCCGACCTGTTTTCGAGGTATTCAACGAGGTTTGCTGCTTTCTCCTGGTGGCCTTCGGGCCAGTTGGGCTGCGGGAGCATATCGTCGATGATATAAAGACCGCCTTTTTTTAACAGGGCCAGCGTTTCCTCTAGCAACAGGTATTTCCCGTGCCAGGTATCGGCAAATATGTAATCAAATTTCTGGCTGCGGTTGTTCATAATCCACGCTTCACCATCCATGTGAACAAGGTCGAGGCGATTGTCTGCTCCCAGATATTTTCCGGCGATGGCCAAAAGGGATTCATCATGGTCCAGTGAGATGAGGGTGGAATGGCTGTCCATACCGTCGAGAATCCATGCGGTGGAGAGGCCTGTCCCAGTTCCCAGCTCCAGGAAGTACCCGGAAGGTTTGGATCCTGCCAGGGTTCTGAGTAAAGAACAGGTAAGCATATCGGACGGCATCGTAAACCCCGTTTCCTTCGTGATTTTATCTATTTCGAGGTAGTTTGCGGGCAACGGCTGGTTGATTTCTTCTGTCATATCGATAAATGATTTTTGAGTTGTAGTTCGAACGAATGCTTTTGGGCAAAGGTAAGATGTGTTAAATTGACGGAATTTGTCAAACCGGACAATTATTTGTTTGTATCAGCCATGAAAGCCAGACTTGTTGAATGTGCGTCGCTCGTAAATCAAAGCCTTACCCCGTATGTGATTTTTCACGAGCAGTTGGGGGGCTTTCATTCAGACCTGCATCAACACGAACAGGGACAGTTTATTTTTGCTGAACAGGGATGCATTCATTTGCATGGTCAGGGCAAACGGATGTTGGTACCGAGGGGTTATGGAGTATGGATTCCGGGCGGTATTGATCACGAAATCTGGTCCACCAGTCAATACTTGCAAATGAGATCTATCTGTTTTCCTGGTAATGACGAAAAAAGCCGGTTGGCTCCTTTTATCAAGGTTTTTCCTGTCAACGGACTACTGCGGGAAATGATACGATATACGGAACGATGGGCTGCATCCGAGAATCAGGACGACCGGACTGGCTCCTTTCTTATGGCGATACGGGATTTGCTTCCTGAAGAAATTGCAAAGTCCGGACTCGCCTTTCTTCCTTCGACAGCGAATACGAGACTACAACCCGTGCTTGAATATATCAATGAACATTTGCAGGAGAATATTGTTTTGAGGAATTTGGCGCAGGAATTCGGGATGTCAGAGAGGACGCTCAGCCGGCTTTTTGCTCTTGAATTGGATTTGTCGTTTTCAGGTTATTACAAAAGAGCCCGTACGATGAAAGCGCTCGAATTAATAGAGCAGGGATGTGACAGTGTTTCCCAACTGGCTTTCGAAGTGGGGTATCAAAGCGTCTCGACCTTTAGTAATAACTTCCTGGAGATATGCGGCAACAGGCCGTTGTATTTCATTCATAAAGATTAAACTCATGACATGCTGTGCGATGAAGCAATAAATCTGGTTCAACGTATTTTCGCCCATGTTGGAATGGAATCCCAAACAGATTCTCTACTTTTGTAAAGTTTACATGACATTAAGACTTCTAAACTTTACAATCTATGAACGGTACTTTTGGTGTTTTTGCCTATTCCCATAAGATGAAGATTGTGGGTACACTGCTGATCATCTGGGGGATATACGCTTTTATTTCTAAATATCGGCAGCACGATCTGCTCGACCTGAACCTGCTCTCCGGTCTTTCGTGCTGGGGATTGGTTTTTATTTTTTTCTCAAAGGAGAAAATAGACGATGAACGTATTCACCAGGTGAAGTTTCAGGCGCTGGCGTGGGCTGTGCCGGCAGGGTTAGTTATTACGCATTTGATTAATTATTTCTTTCTGAGCCAGGAGCCTGCTTCGGGGAAACTGACCGGGTCTATTTCCGCTTATCAGTCGCTGGTTATTATTTTGCTGCTTGCATTTGGCCTGTTCCACTATCTCAAGTATAAAAACTAAAGATTTGTGAAAAACCTGATTAAAGTCGGGCGGGCCCGCAGCAATATTACCCAGGCGGAGTTGGCGGATAAGGTGAAGGTCTCCCGGCAGACCATAAACTCGATTGAAACGGGGAAATTCACCCCTTCTACGGTGTTGGCTCTAAAGATTGCCGAGGTTTTGCAAGTTAATGTTAATGAGTTGTTTCAATTGGAGGATTCCGACTGGTAGAGGTTTGAGTTGATAAGCAATATTAGCGTGGAAGGCTGCTCAAAAAGCATCTCAGGATTCGTCTGTTCGTTCTCGGTCAGCAATCGAATCAGGTAATTGATGAATTCAATCTGGATAGACGAAAGAGGTGAGTGTGACAAAAAAACAGAGCCTCACGGGTCGAGAAGCTGTCCATCCCCAATATACTCGTGCGATTGATAGCTTCCGGTAGCTGGCCAGAGTTGCAGCATCCACGACGTCTCAATACCTACAGGTGCGATTGATACGGTCGATCCATCCGCCTCGTCGAAAGGTATGTCAAGTATGTTTCAATACCTACAGGTGCGATTGATACCATTATGCGAAAACGAAGAAAACCCCGAGGCATCATGTTTCAATACCCGTAGGTGCAATTGATACCGAAAAATGGCGTTGGCAGCCAGCTCCCGGAAGCCGTTTCAATACCCGTAGGTGCAATTGATACCGATGCGCAGTCGCTGGGAGAAGTCCCGGTAATTGGAGTTTCAATACCCGTAGGTGCAATTGATACTGGTGGTACGCCCGCAAGTTCCTTTGGTCACTCACGTTTCAATACCCGTAGGTGCAATTGATACAAATTCGCCACGCTTATTCGTATGGAAAGTACCATCGTTTCAATACCCGTAGGTGCAATTGATACTGTATTATGTGACTCTCTTGCCGGGTACCTATAGTAGTTTCAATACCCGTAGGTGCAATTGATACTAAAAAGCGTGGCGCCAAGGCAAGAAAAACTTCAAGGTTTCAATACCCGTAGGTGCAATTGATACGAGTTTTCATACTTTTAAAAGATCCGTTGTTTCCGTAGTTTCAATACCTACAGGTGCAATTGATACTTTTTATCTAATTCTCGTTGTCCTCCGTATACGTCTGTTTCAATACCTACAGGTGCAATTGATACGGCAGCGCTGGAATATCTACCCCGGTGAACATAATGTTTCAATACCTACAGGTGCAATTGATACGCCGTTCGCGGCTTCAACGCCGACTGGACTACCACGTTTCAATACCTACAGGTGCAATTGATACCTGGGCACGCCTACCGATTTTGTGCCTTTTAATCCGTTTCAATACCTACAGGTGCAATTGATACATAAATGGGGCCGCGACTCATCGGGAAATAAGGTAGTTTCAATACCTACAGGTGCAATTGATACTGACGTCGACAAGATTGACAAATCAAAAATTTACGTGTTTCAATACCTACAGGTGCAATTGATACGAGCGCGGAAGGTCTGGAATAATGTAGAACTCACCACGTGTTTCAATACCTACAGGTGCAATTGATACGAAAGATATGTATAGTACGTGCTAATGCCGAAGCCCGTTTCAATACCTACAGGTGCAATTGATACAAGCCATTATGACGAAATCGCCGATTCTGATTCTCCAGTTTCAATACCTACAGGTGCGATTAATACTTGGGGCCGTGGGTTTTCAGTTCGTTACAAAATTTAAGTTTCAATACCTACAGGTGCAATTGATACTCGGCTCGACCGGTTTTGTGTTCGCGAATTCCGAAGTTTCAATACCTACAGGTGCAATTGATACGAGTTTTCATACTTTTAAAAGATCCGTTGTTTCCGTAGTTTCCATACCTACAGGTGCAATTGATACTGATCGAAAAGATATCAGCTGCTATTACGAGGGACTAGTTTCAATACCTACAGGTGCAATTGATACAATAAGCAACCAAAAAACAGTATCAAATTATTAAAGTTTCAATACCTACAGGTGCAATTGATACCGTGACTGAGCTGGTGTTACAGTGCTGAGCTCACTCAGTTTCAATACCTACAGGTGCAATTGATACTAGTTGGTCAGCCTCAAAACGAACCGCATGTCCTCCATAAGTTTCAATACCTACAGGTGCAATTGATACGCGGTCGTACCCTAAAAGGGGGGCAAGCTTAAAATGGTTTCAATACCTACAGGTGCAATTGATACTAAAGTCAATTCTTGTGATATGTCGCGCGTCGAAATAGTTTCAATACCTACAGGTGCAATTGATACGGACCAACTCCTAAGTTTCCCCACCGGCCACGACGAGTTTCAATACCTACAGGTGCAATTGATACCGCTGAACGAAGGCTGGGAACCTGATTGGAGCAATAGGTTTCAATACCTACAGGTGCAATTGATACTATGATCTTCCGTCGCACAATTATCTCCGAGGTTCGGTTTCAATACCTACAGGTGCAATTGATACTAATCGAAGCGGACGGCTGGTACTTCGATTCGCAGACGTTTCAATACCTAGAGGTGCAATTGATACGGCGCGTTGTACATTTTCCTCGACTACCATCAGGGGTTTCAATACCTAGAGGTGCAATTGATACAAAAAAAACAGATCTTTTGTCCGGCAAAATTTGAAAGTTTCAATACCTAGAGGTGCAATTGATACCTGGTGGTCTTGTCTGGAACGCGCTTGAAAAGAGAAGTTTCAATACCTAGAGGTGCAGTTGATACTTGGAAGCGAAGCGGAGAGAAAGTGTGGAGGGAGTATGTTTCAATACCTAGAGGTGCAATTGATACAATTGGTAACTTGCTAAAAAAAGACCATGAACGAGAGTTTCAATACCTAGAGGTGCAATTGATACCCACTGCAAAAATATCGATTACAGCTAATCAGCACCGTTTTTATTCGGAAAAACGGATAAAAAAGTCGTCAGCCCGCGGTGTGGTGAAAATCTCTGCAGGCTGACGACTTAACTTTATGTGTTCATTTACAACTACTTGATTGGTTGGGATGAGCTTAATTCGCTTTTTGCGCTCAGAAAATCTACTCAAATTGTACTAGGCGACGACCTTGGCATTGCTTAACTTACAAAAAACGTGTACGTTGTCCTTTCTCCTTCCCCAACGCCACCCGTTCCGTGTAACGTTCATCCCGCATTTGGTAAAAACAACACCGTCACCCTCTTGCATCAGTTTTTCTGCTTCCAATTGTAGCGACTTGAATTGGGCGTGTGTTAATTCTCCTTCAAACACCGAATTCTGAATCCAGGTCAGGTAGCGCCGGAAAAGTTTTAGCATTTTTCCACCACGCTTTTGATCGACGTCATAAACTGCAATAAAATAGGGCATATAGTATCGGAATTAACCTCGTTGTGGGGCTATGAATTGTATTTAGTCAATATGTCAAAGAACGTGATTGTTCATTGAAGGTGTGTTTTTACCACCACATGTGAAGCCCCTCGTAGGGTTCTTTAAGTGGATCGTTCAGATGCTGGATCAGCTTGTAACATTCCAGCCTGATCAGCCGTTCGTAGGACACCTTACGATCCAGTAGCCGGTGCTGAACGGTCTGGCTCAAACGCTCGTCCCAATGTTGGACGAACACCTTTCGCCCGCTTTCTGACAGATAGCAGCCACCCAGGTGCTTTTCAAAATGCTTCGGTCCGATTTCTCCAGTTTTTAAAGTCTGAAAATCGCCCGGTCTACCAGCAATGGTTTGAACACTTCTGCAATATCCAGCGACAACGAAAAGCGTCGTTCACCCGGTTCGTGTAAGAAGGCAATCGTTGGATCTAAAGCCGTACGATAGATTTGCCGCAGCACGGTACTATAGCAAAGTGAATTCCCGAATGAAATCAGGGCATTCAGTTCGTTGGAGGGCGGCCGTCTTTCGCGTTTGGTAAAGGGGAATAAAGCTGATGTATTTTCTCCTAAAAAACAGGGCCACAATCGATAGTAGCGATCCCGGATACGACCTTCTACAGCCATGAGCGTCGGGATGTCAACTGCTTCGGGTAAAGCCTCTCGGTCGCGGGTAAGCGCTAAAAGTGTGGTCTGTACTGTCGTACGAGTCTCTCCCTCCAAACGAGGTTGATAGTACTTGATGACCCGCTCAATATTGAACAGTGCGGCTTCAACAATCGCCTTGGCCAGTACCAGACGTCTTTTGACATTCAGGTAAAACTGCGCCTGTCGCACTCTTAAATGCCCCGAAAGTTGGTTGTCACGAGGGTACAGTGTGGCCGTATAGTTTCCGTAATAGTCATAGAAAAATGCCGGAATGCCCTGCCGTCCCAGAAATGTAATGAGCTTCGAATTAATGTCTATTTCTCCGAACAAAAACAAACTGTCGACGCTTTCTACTGGGAAGGGGGCCCGCGGCCCATCGGCTTCTGCCGAAGGGAGTGCTTCATCGCCGGGAGAATCGTCGGGTTGCCTATCGCCCGTCATCCTTTCCAGCGCCAGTGTATTGTGCTGCCGTTTCAGACGTCCGCTGGAAAATAAGTAATAGGGTCGTTTCATTTTGATGTAGTTTTTGTCACAGGCGGGATGGCTTCACTATTGTCCTTACATTGGTATAGAGAGATTTTTAGCCGAAACACAATTCTTCAAAAGAGCATTTCTTGCAGAGCTTTCGGTTGGTCAGCACTGGCGGCGGCGATTCTTGTTGGGCCAGATTATTGATCGAAGCAACCATTTGCTCCAATTCTGATACATGAGTCTGATCTAGTGTTACTCCTTCGGTCCGTTTCAGAAGTGGATAATCCAGCTGCCCTGTAAAAGGCGACCCATCGGCTTGTTTTATACCGTTGCGATACAGTAGCCCAAAGGTAGAACCGCACTTGCACAGCTATGTGCCTCTTCGCAGGAGCGGCTTTTTTTTGTTTCGTGCAATACCCCTTGCTTCAGCTTCATACGGTCGATTTTGCCAATAAGTGGTGTGCCGTCCGGGGCTTCAGCCTCAATTTGAAACTGCTTGTCGTCGCGAGAGTAAGTAGCTTCGTCGAGCAGCCGCCCCAAAGCCACAGCATCCGATTCCTGCTCCATCCAAATCCCCCGCAACGACCACCAGGTCTTACGCGGGCACAGCCGATAGTATCCGATCAGCATTCCGCCGATGCGGGGGGAGGGGTTTTTCATTGATTGCATTGTACTAGTCTATAATGCCTTTTGCACGGTCTATCTTCTCTCCTTTGCCTAAAGTCGCAAGGCCTGTATCCGACTGATAAGTTCCTTTTTCTACAACCCATAAGACTTCAACTTCGCCATCATCGCCAATTTGATATTTAAGCGGAATCAATTGCTCCAATCTCCTGGCTTTCTCTACAATGTAAATAGGACAACTAATCCCATGTTCGAGTTGGTATGAACGGAAATCATCCCAATTGTAGAAAGGATATACAGCTTTGTCATACTGATAACTTTCGGCGGATTCGGGCAACGAAACAAAGACAGTTTCCTGGGCGGGTATATCACGGCTTTTCCATTGCCCGGAAACGGATGCATCCTCTTCGTCAGTGTATTGTGCCGGAACGATCATCCAATTTGCTCGCATCAGATCTTTTAGCTTTTTTTGGTTCACTTTGATCCAACTTTCAAACCCGGATTGTATCGGATAGAGACCATTCACATAGTTCACAAAATCGTCTGCAGTAACTTGTTGGGGAACTTCGTCGAAAAGCTCCTTTAATTCACTCAGCGTTTTTGTAAATGCCTCAGCCGGAAGCCAACCCGCACCTTTTTGCGGTTCGCCGTAAGGAGCAGGATAGGTTTCTCCATTTTTTATCGGTTCTACGACATACAACACCCCGCCGACAGCGGATAAATCGAACCGATCTAACCGGCCGGCCCGCTGAGTCAATCTATCCCAAGGGCAAACATCGGATAGCATGGTTGGGGCGCTGATGTTTACACTCATTTCTCCTATCTGGGTTAAAATGGCAATCCCTTCCGCTTTACCACCAAGCCATGCCTCTTTGCCTAACGCCTTGAGCAAATCCGATTCGATGTCCTTCTTATGTGGCTCTGTAAAGCGGCTGTGATAAAGGATCGGCAGGGGACCGCCTAACTCTTGCTGATTTTTAAACCATTTATAATAGGCATATGCTCTGTCTACAGTATTTGCGTAAACGATGCCGGTTCTTTGACGAGTCATGCCTTTTAATATGCCTTCTACGTCTTCGGGGGCCTCCGCGTTACCCCGCCAAACAATAGCGCGTTTGGGTGACTTTTTCTCTGTCGGGGCCTCCAGTATTTTATCTGTGTTCTCATTTAAGCCATACAATGCCAGCGACGAATCGGGCACAGTGGCACTCATAATCAAAACGGGAACTTTTAAGATTTTGAGCGTCTCCAGCAATACCAATAAATTGGCCTGAATGAATGGATCATAAAAATCTGCTTCATCAAACACAACGGCACTATTTGCCAGAAAAAAGAAGGTGCTGTGATGATCTTCTTTCGTTCCTGTAAGAGAAAGCAACAAATGGTCGATCGTACAAACTGTAATCGGAGTCACAAGCAATTGAGCTAGTTTGTGTAACTCACGAGCAGCATTTTTTTCGGAATCTGAAATCCCTCCGTACCGACTATACCAGGCGCTTGAATGATAAAGGCCAGTCGAACCGTAATTCTTGCTTTTGTCGATGCTCATCGCGAGCGCATTGGAAGTAAAGCGGGTGGGCATTACTAAAACAAGTCGATCGGCGCGCCCGTCTTCAATTTGCTTCTTTGCCCAAAGTAATGCGGCATCCGTTTTACCGCTACCTGTCGCTGCGCGCAAAATGCTAAGTAGCTGTTGAGCCGCAAGCTCTTCGGCGAGTATTTGGACTCCATTTTTTGCAGTGTAAGGAAACTCGTAGGAGAAAGCTTCGGCTTCAGGTACAGATTCACCGCTCTCCAAGCGGCTGGCTCGTGTATCCGCCAATCGAAGTAAAGCCCGAACTCCGGCAATTTTGTAGCGTTCAATGACTTTCTTATGCCATTCTTGCTTGCCTTCTTCCCGAGCGAACAGTTTTGATTCTCTGATAAGTTTCTCCCATAGTGCGGAAAAAGGTCCCTTTTTTTCTGATCTGTGTTTGCCGTCCGTTCGCCACCGTTCTTCATATCTATTCCCCAGTTTTCCGTGATGGGCAGCGATAGCTACCATTTCAGCGAGACTCAATGGATCTGAATTTTCAAAATGGCTTAGCGCCTTTTGAAGTGAGTCGAATTCGTGCCTTAGTTTCGCATGCATCAGGTGCGGACTGCTACTGATTTTACGCTGGCGCATCTCTTTTTCGAAGCGTTTAAAATCAAGTGCGTTCACCTTGTCAGGCGGCAAGCCGTTATTTTGCCGCCATTTTTGGTATAATTCATAGTCCTTTTCGCAAGCAGTTCTCCACTGCTCGTGCAACTTCCCCGCATCGTGCCACCAAACAGCCCTTTTTACCTGCTTGCGGAGATCGCCCTTGGTCAGCAGTTTGTACTTTTCACACCAAAAAGAATCCTCGGGCAAAAGCTTTTCTGCTTCTTCCAAAACATGTTGTCGATGTTCATGATAGGTGATGCCGGAGGGCTTGGCAAGAGGTTCCATACTAAGACGGGCTTGCGGGATTGTATAATTCGTTGGCTGAAATTGCGTCAAAGGCTCTTCGGTAGGCTTCGTCGACGCTAATCACTGAGGCATCGGTATCGTCGCCGAGGAAGAAAATTGCTTCTCTATTTTTTAGTTCCTCCAAAATCCGCTCTTTCTCAACGTCTGATGATGCAATAAAATAGCGGCTTGCTTTTCGGCTCATCTTAGTGTCCAAGACGATCAATACCTTTTGAGGTTCTCCAGTAGTAGCATTGCGGGCTTGATTAGCATAATCAGTCATAGACCGGGTTGCCTCCAGAAATAGTTTTACACGGCGGTGCCGCTCACCGGGCTTGTCTGCCAAATGGTCTGAATAACTCGTACTTAGATGAGATTCATTGCCTCCATATTCGAAAAGCTTGGTGATACCAACCGCCGAAACATCTAAATGAAAACTCATATTCATTAAATCGCTCTCGCTAAACTCGTTGGTAGCTAGTGCTTGTTTACTTTCTGATTCCTTATTTTCATTCATTTTCAATCTTACTAACAGATCTCGGCTAATTTCGCTAGTATCGAGGGCGACAGCAGGAGTTGCCGATACAGGAGCAGTACGTCGCCCCGAATAGTTTTCCTTATTCGTGTGCAAATAGCCCCCCAAATCACTACGTAAATCTGTTTTCACATCCGCTGAAGTGCCATCACTGTTGGCAACATATGTGCCTATTCCGTTGGGATCGTCTTCGTTGATGCGTTCGATGGCGCTAAATAACACGTGGCGTTGCATTTGTCCGGAAATGTAAACTCTGCCATCCCGACGACGTTTTATAGACGAGGCGTTCCCTAACAATTTTTCGCCGCGATTAGCTGCGTGATCATTCATTGGAGCTAAAAGTGTAACAGTGATTGACTTGATCTTCATTTTCGTTATGGTTTTAAAGCTTTATAAATCAATTTAAATCAGGATGCCTAGTCGTTCAACGGGCCGCTTTCATCGGCCGACGAATTTGTCTTATTGCTATCAGGTTTTTCGGACGGCACGTAGGAATTCAGTCGCATAAATGCCGTTATCAATTCCTGTGCTAAAGAAGTGTTGTCTTTTGTGGGTAACCAGCCCGCTATTGCTTCCATAAATAAACCAGCATCTTCATCAATTTCATAGCCAGTTAGTCGCCCTGAAATTGTATTCATTTGAGAGAGCAACGCAACCGGGCTCTTCGTGCTCATTATTGTACTTTCAAATTGTACCAAAATGCGGTTTTTGTATTCACGCAAGTCTCTAGGCGTCCGACCGTTATTTACATCTTCCTCTTTTTCTTTTTTTGCAGCTCTGTAAGCTGCACGATTAAGGGATTGTCCATATGCACGAGCTGACTTTATCAGTTCAGGGGACAAGTTTTTGTGTTCTGTTGCCATATACTGCTCAATTAACGGTGATAAATTATTTGGGTATTCGGCCCGAGTGGCCAGGAAATCGCGAAACGCGGGTTGGGAAAACTGTTGTAAAAACCGGTCAAAGAAAAATTTGTATAATTTGAGTTTGGGATCGTCTATTTTTTCAACCCCCAATAATTTTGCCTGGTGCGCTGATTGAATAAGATCCGCTAAATCGTCCTCCAACGCAATTTTGACTAAATGGTGTCCGAAGGACTCCTGACGATTCTCTTCATAAGAAATTATGTATAGCGGGGCGCCTGCCAACAAATCGAGCACACGAGTAGCGAAAGCAGCACGTGTATCTCCGCGAAAAGTTTCCCCCATCTTCGCCCATGCTCCAATAGCTGCTACCAGTGAGACTACGCCCAGAGAGCCATCACGTGGAGCATCCGGATAGTTACCCCTGAAAATGGGCGGTCGGCGGTACTTCCTGTCTTTCGGGTCTATCGTACTATGAAATGGAGAGGAACTCTCTTTGAAATCCTTTCCAACTTGGTACTGTAAATCAGCAAACAGTCGAACGAAGTCGATTAGTGGGTTAGAGTTTACTCCAATTAATGGTAAGTCAGGTATTACAGTAGTATTTGACGCCCCTTTAGTCCCAAACACCTGAGCCGCTGGTTTGTACTCGGTGAGGGTTGTGATAACAGTAAAAGCCGCTTCAAGAAGGTTGGCTCTAGGTTCAGCCATAGACTGTTTACCATTGTTTATTTTCGATGTTAAAGGGGCATAGGATCTTTTTAGTTTCTGCTGCGACTTCAGTAGATCCTCTTCTTTCGTTTTCAAAAGCAGATCTCGAATTACCCGAGCTTCTGCCACGGTATTTGCAGACGACTTGTCGTTAGTAATAATATGTGGTGCCAAATAGTAGCCATTCCCTGCTGTTTGTCCACTCTTCTGCCCTGGGTCCACTTTGATTCCTTTTAGGTAGTCATATTTCAGAACGGTATTAGCTTCGTTAAGTGGGTTGTTCTCTGTACGTAAAGTATAACGATTCAACGCCCGATCAATAGATTGCGCGGCAAGTAGGGCAATCGTTTTAAGATCGGTCAAATCATCCAAATTATATTCATCCCCCATTCCCAACAAGGCTGCGGCTACCCCATACCTCGGATAGGGGTGTAAGAAATCCAGGTTGATCATATTTCTTGATAGTTTACTTCTACCCAACCATCGTTAGAGCCCAGGTACAGAGGCCCAGCTGGGTTTTCAAATGCACAGTGTAAGAGTTTTGAAAGCGTTGCGGTTGTATTCAAACCTATCAAATAGGGGCGCGAGGGTATTACGTATTCCCTTACAGTTGGGCTTACGTAGTACTGAGGAAATTTTGAACGAATAGCTGTATACTTAATTTTCGAGCCGTCGGGCAACTTGTCCAATTCATCCTCTGAATGGTTTTGAAACTCCGCACGATCCCCAAATTCGATATGTCCTTGTTTCTCTCGATTTAGCAGGTCAGAAAGCGAAGCATCATAATGTTTGCTGCCGCCGAAAAAAGAACGGCCCGTATCTCGTAATTGCTGAGACCACAAATCATCATAGACACTCACAGCCGGCTGGATTACTGTATCGGTAAATTTAACGTGGTACTGTAGAAGACTCAAGTATCCTACATCTGAGGTTTTGGGCTTACCCGCAATCCATTCGGAATTAATCCAATCGGTATTGTTTTTTAACTCTTTTTTGAGACGTTTTTTTAGTCCATCCATCATTTGTGTTCGCAAATCGTCGTGTAAGTGCCAACCGAGCGCGTTTTCGAGAAGTCCATATAGCATGTGATTAGTTGGATGAGGTTGGCTTCTATAGTATTTGCCCGGCTGTGCCGCCACCATCGATAACGGAGCTAAAGCTTCAATCGTTAATAAACCTTTTACCATCAATTCCGGCGGTTCTTCGAAAAATTGCAAGTCTATTGTTTTCATCTTACTTGAGAGTAGGTTTAAATTAGGGCACCGAAACCACTTCCAGTTAGGTCACCCAGTCCGACGAACCATGCAAATTCAATGGCTTCAGGAGTTCCCTCAACAATGACCGGGCACACACTGCCTTTGTGTTTAATATCTTTTCCTTCAGCCATACGCTTAGCCGTCATTACTTTTTCACGGGCTTTAGTATAGCTGCGGTCGAAACGAACTTTTACATTATGGTGCTTAGTGCCTAGTTCTGCCTTTTCCATTTTCTGGATAAGCTTGTTAGTAAGTAGAATGTCCGCACGAATATCGTTCCATAGTAGGCATTCGCGGCTCCCATCGGCACGTTTGTCGCGAACCAGTACGGCGCCGTCCACTGCAAACCGCATAGAAGATTCGAAACGTGGAGTTGGAACTTCCAAAGCTTTTTCGACAGTCATACCATAGGCAAGTTTTTTATTTTTTAAAATACCTTTGGCCAGTTGCCAGCCTAAATCGCTGTCGTAGAAGCCGAGATTCCATGTGGCTCCATGTGGGAAGTTTAGGTTTCGTCCTACTTTTTCTCCACCCTTCAACCAGCCGATACTGTAGAGGCTCAAATCATCGTGAATATCGTTTGGTCCAAGCCAACTGTGTAACGCGAAACGTAAATCCTGTAAATAGGAAAACGGCACCGGATAAATGTTGGGACTCAACACTAGTTGTATACGCATAACATTATTCTGTTTTGATGGATCAAAGATTGGAGGACATGACTCCCAAATTCTGGGAGTCATAAAAAAATAGATGAGAAAATGCTAGTATTTCAGTGCCGCCTTCGCAATCCGCTCCTTAATTCGTTCACGTAATTCCTCAGGCTCAAGCACCTCCACCATTTCTCCAAGCCCGAGGATTTCGATTTGTAACTCCATATTTAAGGATACAAACACTTCGAAATCAACATATTCAGAACATACCTGCGGGAGCTCCCGCTGAGAAGGATGTATCGGAAGCGACCGTAAGTAATTAGCTTGTAATGGGATAACTCGTAGTACCACTCGCACTGGCTCAGCACCAGGTGCTGAATTAACGCCAATCGCATGTTGGCGCATAGCGCGGTATTGATGGTTGCGATTTTGAGCAATATGTTGGTCTGTCAGTTGAAGCTCGGTCATTCGGTCCAACCCAAAAGTCCGCACTTGCTTTTTTTCGATATCCCACCCATCCAGGTACCAACGGTTTCTATATTCAAATAATAACCCTGGCTCTATCAAACGCGTGCGGACAGGCACCGAAATTGCATTGTACGTTTGGTACAAAAAAGATATGACGCGTTGCCCACGCAAGGCGTCCCAGAGAATGCGTAAATGTCTGATACCTGAAAAATTCGGATTTCTTTCTAATTGCAAATAGCGCCCAATCTCACGTGCGCCTGTCAACGTCTGATTGACAAACTCTACCCGTTCGCGACGTTCCAGCAGATCTAGAAATGCAGTGAAATCGGTAATATCTTCGTCGTCTTGGTTAATGTTAATATAGTAGCCGTTTCGTCGCTTATTGTATTTAATATCAACAGCATATTGCTCACTAATATCCTTTTTGTCACGCTCGAAAGAACTTTCGGAATAGTCCTTAAAGCCTTCTTCTCTTACAAGTTCGAACAATTTTTCTCTGGATGGATAAACAAAAGGCGGTTGTATGGCGCGAACTAAGCATACATGACGACGGAGGGTAGCTGCTAATGACAAAAGAAAATAATTCAAGTAATACAAAAGGGTCTCGTCGGAAATATAACTTTTGCTTTTTTATAATACAATTAAATCTTGAAATGTTTATTGAGCGGTAATTCGTGGTGATATTTTTAACTATCAATCACCGTCAACTGGTAATACGCGAATAATGAAGAGGAACGAAATGCGGTCTTTCGGAAATCCTACCGCTTTACGCAAATCATGGCCCCGGCGGAAATACAGGCTGCGGTCATTTTACCTGACCGAAGGGAATGTTGATGATCGTAACCCGAAACATATCAAGAAGATGACCGAAGAACTTTTCTGGAAAATGTATGCCGATAAAGGGTATCTCCAAAGCACTCTCGCAAATGTTGTTTGGCAACGGAATACAGCTGTTCACCAACTCAAAAAGAACATGAAAGGACATATCATGGAACTACGAGATAAAATACTACTCAGAAAAAGGACCATCATAGAATCGGTCAATGATGAGCTTAAAAATATGTGTCTGGTAGAACACACCGGACGCAGAAGTATTAATGGGTTTATAATGAATATGTTATCAGCGTTGACTACCTACTGCTTTTCCCTAAAAAGCCCTCTCTCAATATCGATTGGATGGAATCTAATCAACTATTCATTACAGACGCTTAAACCGAATTCACGTTAGTTAGCTTCTGAGTGGGATGAATTTGATTTTTTGTAGGGCAAAAAATGTCATTTTGAGTAATATCCACCCGTGCCGAAATCTCGATATATTAGTGTCTCCATAAGTTCTGGCCCTGTACCTGATCGGCACCTCTACTATTTTTAGCTGAAGTTTAGATGCTCCGAAAATGAGGTCGAAATCTCCAAAGGGGTCGAAGTTGCCGAAGTAATGACGGTTTTTGCTTAGCTTCTGATAGTTTTCTGCGCTAATTACCTTGGTCCCGCAAAGGGTGTCTTTGAGGGGCTGACCGAGTATCCATGAAAATGCCAGGCTGAAAAACTTATTGCCTATCAGGTTCAACGATCTCATAGCTTCGTTTTCCAAAGGATACACTAACCGAGTGCCGTTGATGTATTCGCCCCTTCCGGAGGCTATCGCCCGGTAAAACTTCGGCAAGTCCTCCGGAGGCACGGTCATGTCGGCATCCAGAATCATCAAAATCTCACCGCTGGCATGCGCAAATCCTTTTCTGACGGCATCACCCTTTCCTTTTCCTTCTTGTTGCGTCCATTTGATGTCGTGTGTGTCCAGGTATTTTTTACCCATTTTTTGAATTTCTGCCCAGGTTTCGTCTGTAGAGTTTCCTTCCACAAAGACAATCTCTGTATGGCTTCCCATTTTAGGCGTTCGTAGAATCAGTGACTCGATATTGCCTTTTTCATTTCTTGCCGGAATGATTACACTTACTGATTTTTCGGCTATCCGGCTGTGATTTTCAGGGATTTTTCTCGCTGTCATAAAGTTGACCAGCCCCAACTTGTTGACGAGCGGAAGCGGACCGACAAATGCATTCAGGATATTCGAAAGCAGCGGGAGGTAAAGTGGCGCAATCAGGTTTCTGGATTTGGAAACAATTTCGAAGCCAGTAAGCGTCAGGAGGTTGATAATGTCGTTTTGATCCAGCCAATTTTGCTTTTTTTGAGGCATCTTGAGACCAATGGCCTCCGCCAGGTTGAGGAAGGGGTACCAGAGAAAATTGGTTGTCGTAATGACAACCCTCGTCTTGTCGTCACAATGGTTACCGATACGTTCAAATACCTTCTGAACATCATAGAAACTACCTACACTGTCACTGATCAGAACAAAATCAAAAGTTCCTTCCACGCTAAAATTCTCCGGTTCGGAGAGATAGTAGGTGTTGTTGGGGCGATATTCTCTCGCATAGTCCAATTGAGAAGCCGAATTTGTCACGCCTACCCCTAGTCGCGGATGGAGTGCCTCCAGCAAGTAGCCCGTGTCACTTCCGATTTGTAAAATAGAAGAATCCGCAGGGATGAAGTACTTCAGGTACGTGACCAGGTAGCGGTAATAATAGGTATTACGCCTGATCCATTTTTCTCTTTCTATTCCGGTAAATTCGTCAATCGGCTTTCCCATAACTCGTTGATCCAAATGTGAATGTGGTTCCCTTTGAGAAGTATATAGTTTGTTTCAGGTACTTCGCAGTCGGCGGTTGATGATTGATCGGGTTGATGACCGCAAACATAGACTGCGGGTTGTCCGAGAAGCCATTCCTGGCGTTCGGGTCTGGCACCGTAGGATTTGTGAAAAATAGAAAGGTATTGTTCCGGGGCCACTACCTCAGCCCCTCTGGGGAGTTTCGAAGCGATTTTTTTGAGCAACCGCCGGTCTGCATCCGTTGGGTTATCGCTGCCGCTGAACGACAACACACGATAGAGTATCTTGCCAAGGTCTTTTCTGGTCTCTATGATCGGCCAGCTGTGAAACACCAGAAAGGCACTGAAAGTCAACTGGAAGATAGCACCCCACATAGGATAGGAAAGCGAAACCGGCTCCCGGAAGGCGGCTGTGCGAATGGCGAGGTAGAGGTAGCAGCTGAAGAAAAATGCCAGTATGCTCCCGGCCCTGGTCGGGTAGGGTAGTCCGCCATCAAAATCGGGGAAATAAATTAACCCCTCGATAAAGAACGCTATGCCAAGCACCGATAGGTAGAAGGCAAGGAAAAAAGACAGCCAGTGGCCCCCTTCGAGTTTTTTCAGGATAGGAATAAACGGAAGAATCAGAATAGCGTAGAAGAGAACAAGCGCCAGCATAAACTTGAGCAGGTAGTTGATCAGCTCCACTGGCTGTACTTCTGTAAGTACTTGAAGAGCTGTCATCACGCGGCTTGGCCCTGCACTTTTATACGATAGCAAAGCCATTCCTGCCAAAAAAATAAAGACTGAAACCGTGACAAGGAAGATATTGCGTTTAGAAAGAAGTAGTTGTCGTAAGGAGATATTGGGATTGTCGAGAAGAGAAGCTGTGATAGAAACAAATAGCAACAGCCCACAGATCAATATCGGTGCGGACTCCTTTATTGTTGCCGTTAGAAAAAGGAATATGCCTGCAGGGATCCATTTTTTTTTCGCAATAAACAAAGCCGAAAATCCCATCAGGGGGAAATAGTATTGTTCGGGATGCCAGCCGAAGACATCAATAAATACAAAATAAGCCAAAGGGCCGAGTCCGAAGAGTATGAGTGTAATCCATATCGTGCGTCGGTCGCGCCATCCGGCGATGGTGAGGCAGATTCGATAAAACAAGAGTCCTGTCAAAAGAACGTATGCTCCGAAAAGGCCGTATATGCCGGTCAGCCACGTAACCGGTCCTAGCAGAAGAATGAAAAAGTAGTTGTGTATCTTATCGTGGTATCCGTAGTAGGTGTCGTACAGCAGTGGTCTGCCCTCCATCCATCCTTTACTTAGCTGTAGCGCAATATGTCCGTCAGCGAAGCTTTGATAGGGAGACTGAATCTGCAGAGTTTTAAGCCCAAACCATACCATCAAAATCAAAAACGGTACGATGGCCAACAGTCCGATTTTTTTGCCGGGATTAAATCCAAAGCTTCTTTTACAGTTGGGAAACATCTGTAGGGGTTGACTTTCTAAGAAAGATAACGTGCTTTAAGACAATTGTTTATTCGCTTGCGTGTGTTTCGGCTATTCTGAATACCAAGGGGCAGGCGGTTTTAGAAATATTGCGAAATGTAATGAAAAATTTGTGTGAACAGATAGTTGCCGATGATTATTGATTAGTCGGTCGGGGACGATCCAGACCTGCGAGACAGATGGCTGCCCGGAAAATGGATAGAGATGAAATGAGGGAGAAGAGCTTGTTGATTTACGAAAAAAAAGAGGGGTCTCTGTCTGAGATCCCCCAAGGTGGGGATGAGGGGATTGAGGTCGAACACCTAGTTGGCTTTTTAACGTTTCTGGATATCATTAAACAATTGAAAACCAGCAATATATAAAACAACCGGGCGATTCCTTTATTGAAAGGTCTCAAGGCCGTGACGAGTGAGCTTCAGCCTGGTATGTATTGCGCACGGCACTCTCCTTTTATTTTTTGTTTCATCAAATCTAATGTGTAAGTTTACGAACTTGTAATGTACAAATACTCGGATATACAATGTATATTTTTACGGAATCATACTGGTAATTGACACTCAAAACAAGGCCGTACCCTCATGACCGACTATCCGAGATGGCAAAAATCCAACCTTGAGCAAGCGCTAACATCCCGCAGGGCAGTAGTTTTGACGGGGCCTCGTCAATGTGGAAAAACGACATTAGCCCGCAAGCTCGTTTCCGGTCGCAACGCATATCGTACGCTCGACGATTTGGCTGTGAGGCAGGCGGCCGAAAACGACCCTCATCTTTTTGTCGAGTTTGCCCCTGCGGGAGCCACGCTTATTATTGACGAGGTGCAAAAGGTTCCCGATTTGCTCCCCGCTATTAAGAAAGTCGTCGACCAGGACAACAGGCCGGGACAATTCCTTATTACCGGTTCAGCCAATATTCTGAATTTGCCAACGGTACAGGAGTCTTTGGCCGGAAGATTGGGAAAGATACGGCTTAGGCCTCTTTCGCAAGGAGAGATTGCTGGAAGTAATCCACTTTTCCTGGAACAGGCTTTTGAGCAAAAATTTCGGCGACCAACAATCAAAAGCAATCGAAATGACTTGGTCGAAGCAATATTTCAGGGGGGCTTTCCCGAAGCGCTGAGAATGGGGGGCAAAGTCCGTAGGAACTGGCATATCGACTATGTAGATGCTTTGATCGAGCATGATTTGAATGATATTGCCAATATCCGGCATACGGAAGTCATGAAAGACCTGGTGAGAGTACTGGCTGCGTGGTCTTCCAAATTCATGGATATTTCCTCTATTGGCTCCGGGCTTTCCGCTGATAGACGCACACTGGCCAGCTACATCAGCGCATTGCAGGCATTTTATATCGTCGAAGCTGTTCCGGCGTGGCGAAAAACTGATTATGACCGGCTTGGCAAGCAATCCAAACTCTTTATGGCCGACACAGGCATGATGACAGCTTTACTGGGATGGAGGCCTTCTGACTTTATTGATGACGCGGACAAAGCGGGCAAAGCCTTCGAAACATTTGTCTTTTGTCAGCTTGCTTCCGAGATAGACGCAGCAGCAGAAAGTTATTATCTCTATCAGTACAGAGATCATGACAAACGAGAAATAGATTTCCTCGTTGAGCGCGATGATCGCAACCTGTTAGCCATCGAAGTAAAGTCCGGCATTACAGTCAAAAAGACCGATTTCAAACATATAGTATGGTTCAGGGAAAATCTGGTAAAAAAAAGCACGGTAACAGGTATCATTTTGTATGCCGGAGAAGAGATTTTGCCATTCGGTGAAAACCTTTGGGCAGTACCTATCGACTGTATGTGGGCAAATTAGACACCTAACGATTAATGTCGTTCCCGGTCTCTGCCCTTCGTCTCTTCCTGCCCGTTATTTCTCCACCCGATAGCTGTCCTGATGCGCTCTCGGGTTGTCTGTCGTTAAAGTACTTCTTGTCTATCAACTGATGTTTTACTCCACACAAAAAAAGGAGTCACATTTTCATGTAACTCCTTGATTTTCAACTGGTGGGAGTTGAGGGATTCGAACCCCCGACCCTCTGCTTGTAAGGCAGATGCTCTGAACCAACTGAGCTAAACTCCCTTTTTGTTTTTAGGTGTGCAAATATTGCCGTTTGCGTCTTAAAACGCAAGTTTTCGTGATTCTTTTTTTGCTTTTTTATTCGAAATTCAGGTAAATCGAAACCGCGTGCGTAGTAAGTCGCTCAATACCAGGCGTGGTTTGCATGCCGGTCGATGGCACCATATTGATCAGACCGTGGGAAAAACGCAGCTCCGGCGCAAATTTGAAAAACTCGAAGAAGCGCTCCAAGCCGACGCCATAGTCAAGGGTAATGTCCGATTTATTGGTATTGAGCTGGTCTGCGCCAAAACGGATCTTGTTTTTCACGTTGGTTTCGAAACCGAAGGTAACCCCGCCGATCAGGTACATCCGCGTATTCACCCGGCGTTTGGATTTGTACTTCAGCAGCAAGGGCACCTCTACCCAGGTAGACTCCCTGATCTTGTCGCGCTTCGAGTTGGCGTACTGGTAGGTCAGGGTGCGGCCATACAGCGTCACAGACGGGGTGGTGCGGATGTCGAAATGCTCGGACAGTACCTTGCTGATCGTAAAACCCATGCGGAAGGCAGTCGTTACCGGCGAAAAAAGCGCCACCGTCGTGTCCGACACGTAGGCATCCGAAGTCCTTACGACATAGCGGTTAACCGGCATCGCAAACAGGAAGCCGAAATGAACAGGCTTATCGTCGTAAAATTCAAGGTGTTTTCTCACATAGCCCTGTCCCTGAGCGCCGGCATTTTCAGCACAACCAACCAGAAGAACCCCGAGCAGCGTAAGCTGAATTACTTGTGACCGATGTAAATTGAACAGATGCCGAATGTTAACTGTATACATTTCGTTTGGGTAAAGCCTGATCTTCCGAGAATAGCCAGGAAATCATTCCCGTCGGGAAAAGCCTGGACGGAATCGGGCAGATAGGTATATGCGGAGGTGTCTTTCGAAATGAGCCGCCCGATCAGCGGCAATATCCTTTTAAAATAGAAATAGTAAAGCTGCTTGAAGGGGAAGGCCTTCGGCTTGGAAAACTCCATTACGATGCAGGTACCCGCCGGCTTCATTACACGATGCATCTCACTAAGTCCTTTTTCAAGATTATCGAAATTACGTACTCCAAACGAAACGATAACGGCGTCAAAATAATTGTCCTCAAACGGCAGACTTTCGGAAGCCGCTTTCCTGAAGGAAATAATGTCCTGGTGACCGCCTTTCCTGATCTTTTCCTCACCGACCCGCAGCATCCCTTCCGAAATGTCAACGCCGATTATCTTTTCCGGATTCAGTTTCAGCGCTTCCAGTGCGAAGTCACCGGTACCGGTGGCCACATCAAGAATAACGCGGTTGGGCCGCTTTTTGAGGAGTGAGATTGCTTTTTTCCGCCAGTACAAATCTACTCCGCCGCTCAAAAGGTGATTGAGTAAATCATATTTGGGGGAAATATTGTCGAACATTTCCTCTACCTGCTCCCGCTTCGACGACTCTTTGTCTTTGTATGGTACAACGCTCATAATCCGGCTTCAATTCGTAAAAACACAAAAATAGCAGGTATTGCCAGGTTTTTCACATGTCCCGGTTGATATAGTTGCGGTCCGTGGCGCGTTCCGGCTCTTTTAAAACTGGAAATAAATAAACTGGTTGGACCCAAATATGCCGAAGAACATGATCAGCACGACCAGCGCCGAAAACAGCGCGACAGACCTCGCGGTATTTTTAGTGGGAATCTGCAGGTAGTATCGCTCTTTTACGAGGAGCACTACAATCAGCAGTACGCAGAACCACATTTCTGTGGCATTGAACGGCGTTTGCAGCGGATCGCCGAACGACAGCGTAAATATTTTTTTAAGGATCATCAAAGCCCTCTCTACCGGGGCTTTTACATTCCGGAAAAATACCCAGGCGAGCGTAACGAGCAGGAAGGTAAGCAACACGTTCCAGGCCCGGACTGCCCGGTTGCCGGGAAACAGGAGTCCCGCTTTTTTGAGCAGTTTCCGGTACCACTCGCCGCCAATGCTGAAAATGCCGTGCAATGCTCCCCAGATGACAAAATTCCAGCTGGCGCCGTGCCACAGGCCGCTTACCAGGAATACCGTGAACAGGTTAAGCTGTCGGCGTGCCTCGCCTTTCCGGTTGCCCCCGAGCGGAATGTAGATATAATCCCGGAACCAGGAAGAAAGTGAAATATGCCACCTTGACCAGAATTCCGAAATGGTCGCAGATTCATAGGGCGATCTGAAGTTTTCCATCAGCTTGAAGCCCATTACCCGGGCCGAACCGATGGCGATATCCGAATACCCTGAAAAGTCGCAATAGATCTGGAACGAATAAAACATGGTGGCCACCAGGAGCGAAAGCCCGTTCATTTCTTCCGGCCGTGCATAAGCATGATCCACAACCATCGAAAGGCGATCGGCAATCACTACTTTTTTGAACATGCCGAACGCCATCAGCATCAAACCGGATTTCAGTTTTTCGAAGTCGAATTCAAAATACTGGTGAAACTGGAAAAGCATGTTCTGCGGGCGCTCAATAGGCCCTGCCACCAGCTGTGGATAGAACATCACATACAGCGCGTAAATGCCGAAATTCCTTTCTGCCGGATGGTTGCCCCTGTAAACCTCTATCGTATAGCTCATGGCCTGGAAGGTATGAAACGACAACCCTATGGGCAACAGCACCTTGCCGTTGCCGGTCAGGAACCATTCTGCGACGGGCTCGGGCAGAAGGCGGGGGAGGGGCGGCACCACGTTGCGGGAAAATAGGGATTGCGTGATTTCGTTGAGCGAATCGCCCAGGAAATCATAATATTTAAAAAAGGCCAGTATCCCGATGTTGGATACCAGGCTGATAATCAGCAGTAGTTTTTTCCGCCCGGGATCAGTCGTTTTCTCCAGCCAGATACCCGCGTAGTAGTCGATTACAATGGTCGCAAACAGGATCAGGATAAAGACCGGTTTGAAAACCATGTAGAAATAGCAACTTGCCAGTAAAAGTAATATCCAGCGCCCACGCCAGGGTAAATTGAAATAGGCGATGGTGACTACGATAAAAAAAATGACAAATTGTATATTGTTAAACAGCATCCGGCTTCTGGTAATCGCAGTTTACAATTTCTTCCTTAATGATAAAAAGCGGCCGCTGCTTGGACTGGAAGAAGATACGCAGCACATACTCCCCGATAATCCCGAGCGCAAACAATTGTACACCGCTGAACAGGATGATCACGAACAGCAACGCTGTAAAACCTTCGATAATCTGGGTGAAAAAGAATTTCTTCACCAAAACGGTAATGAAATACAACAGGGCGATCAGGATGCTCAACCCGCCCATATTGGTCATAAATTTGATCGGGAATTCGCTGAAATTGAAAATGCCGTTGTAGGCCAGCCTGAAAAGCTGCTTGAAGCTGTACTTGGACTCGCCAGCCGCCCGTTCGTCGCGCTCGTAAGCATAGCCCACTTGCTTGAAGCCTATCCAGGAGCGCATGCCCCTGAGGTAACGGCTTTCTTCCGGCATTTTTTTCATGACGTCGGCCACTCGTCGGCTCACCAGCGCAAAATCGCCGCTGTCCAGCGGGATGTCAATATAGGAAATCGACTTCAAAAACCGGTAAAACAGGAAATACCCCGTTCTTTTCACCAGCCCTTCCTTGCGTTTTTTCCGCACAGCATACACCACGTCATTCCCTTCTTTCATCAGTTTATAAAACTCGGGCAGCAGCTCCGGGGGGTCCTGGAGGTCTCCGTCGATAATGAAGAGCCCTTCGCTACCGAGCGCGGCTGAAATCCCGGCAGACAGCGCCAGTTGGTGGCCATGGTTCCTTGACAAAAATACGCCGTGGTACCTTTCGTCCGTAAGCGCAATTTGCCTGATCATGTCCGGCGTCGCGTCGCGACTGCCATCATCAATCAGCACGACCTCAATGGAAAGAGGAGAGCTTTCCATCAGCCGGTTGAGCCTGGCTACCAGGTGGGGGAAAGTCTCGGCTTCATTGTAGAGCGGAGCGACAATTGAAATCTGTGGATTTTTCAAGCCTTTTTATTTTTTTGCAAAAATACTATTTTCATTCACATCCTTGTTTAAGGCCTGTTTTACGGCCTCATCGCTGATCAGGCCGCAGGTAACTTTGCCCGCTTCAAGTTGCAATATACCGATTTGGGCTGCCCTGTTTTTTACCAGGTCCAGCGGGAGGGCCGTATGTTTCACCCTTTCAAATTGCCGCAACCGGTTTTTTCCCTGGTAAGCCGACTGCTCGAATTTGAATAGCTCGATCTCGCCGTTGTGGCGTACAAAAGCATAGAAACCGTCGTTAAAACGCAGTTTATACGGCGAATTCTCCAGAAAAAGATGGAAGTTTACCTGGTCAGATTCTGTCCGTAGCGACACCGCTTGGCTATCAAAAACGGCTTGTGTTGTTTTCATCAATTCGAAGTACCCGGCATAGGTATCAGGGAAATGATAAATGTCCGCACGTGCCAAATCTTTCACCAGGGTGTCGGTGTATTTCCCCGCGGCTGAACCTTTTTCAAAGCCCAGTCCGAAGGCATTGTGTTCCTGGTTGTAGGCGTTGATCAACAGGTATTTTCTTCTTTCAGCAATGTGGGGAAGCTGGTAAAAAGCGCTGAGCAGCCAAATTGCGGCACTGACTACCGTAATTGCCCGGAAAGTGCTGAGAAAAACGGGCCTTTTCAACCGCAATGCCAGTAGCGCGAGGTAGCACCCGATCATAAAAAGAGCGGGATACAGTTTGTAGTTGCTTACCATCAGCACATCGAAGCCGAAACGAGGCCGCAGAAACCCGATGATGATTCCGTTGACAAATGAAAATGAAAGGATCCCCGTAACGAAATCCGTGTACACCCGGTCGGTTTCCAGTTGTTTTTTGATCCGTAGAACAACTGCCGGTATTTTTATCAAACCTTTCAGGTACGTCTGCAAAAAGGGTAATACCAGCCCGGAATACCAGGCCAGGGCAAAGCCGATCATAGCCGTACCGGCTGCCACCGGCAGCGCGGTTCTGAAGGTAATCGGGTTGCTTTTCGCAAAAAGATCGAAAAGTCCGCCCAGGAAGGCCGGGATACCCAGCAACGGCATGTAGGGGTGTTCGATAAAGTAAGCGATTCCGCTGTCATTACCCTGTGCGGGCATACCGTGAAGGTAGAAAAAGATGCCGGTTGCGCCGGCCAGCGACCAGATAACAAGCGGCTTCCAGTCGTGCCGAAGCAGCAGAACGATGAAACCCGCCGGCCATACGAACATACCGCTTCCAAATGAATAGTTGGCACAAAAAGCGGCGGCTATTGCCCAGGAGAATTTCCGGTTAGCCAGCAGGTACATGGCCGCCACCATGAAAAATACGGAAGTCTGGTGCTGCAGGCTGCAGATGGACCAAAGGAAAATCAGGTAGAACTGGAACTGGAAAAGCAGCAGGGAAACGGGCAGGAAGTAAATCGAAGCCAGGTTCAACTTCCGGAACATCCTGTAAAGCAGCCAGAAGGTGGCCAGTGTAAAGCAGGCCCCGCAAGCCTGCAGAAATACAAAATTAAGCTTGCCGGAAATCCAGAAGTACAGGAGCGTAAGCAACTTGGCCGGCACCATTCTGTGCTCGTTGTTGGGCTGAAAAAGCAGCCTTGTTTTTTCTGAAAGGCTCCCGGCCCTTGTCCATTTCCTGAGAAAATCGGCGAAAGGATCAAAGTCGTCAAACCAGGGAATATCTACGGAAAACACCGCGATGACCGCCAGCCAAATTACGGCCGGAGCCATTACCAGGGCGTTTTCCCACGATTTATTTTGGTGTAGCATGTGGCCCGGTCTCAACGAGATAAATGGCTTTTTTTCCGAAATAACCGGCCATACACCGGTTCCAGAGATGTTTCGGGTCGGGCTTAATATCCTCCAGGAACAACGTCTCGGGATGTACGGAAAGCGGTTGCAGGTAAAGTGTATCGGCGGTGGAATGCATCATAAGGTCGGTTCTTGCGGTCATTTCCCGGTCAAATTCCGCCGCTGAGCCGTCCCGGAGTTCCCGGTACATCAGGCGTGGATTGGCCGAGTTTGCAAAATGCCAAAGCACAACCGCCAGCAATACCGGTTTCAGCGCAAATGGAAATACCGGGAACCGTTCCGGTGCTATAATCTTGTTTTTAGCCAGGAAAGTATAGACCACACCCAGGTTATAAAACCAGCCCAGCAGGAAAAACAGGTACGCACAATTAATCATTCTCGGCGAAGGGAAAATGCCGATACCGTAATACGACGGGAATATCTGGGAAGCATAGACGGCAATGGCAACGAGCATGCTGTAAACCGGGTTCACATCGAAAAGCGGGTTAAATCCACCGTTTTTCATCTTTACAAAACCCGGGAGCGCAAACAGCCACAGCAGGGTGAAAACCAGCAGGGAGGGGCTCAAAATCCAGTCTTTTAAAAGCTGCGGCGTGAATTTCAGGGTTTCTACCAACGCAAAAAGGAAGTTTTTGCTGTGTGGATTACCCTCCAGCCGGACATTGTTGCCTACGGAAAGAAAAGAAAGCAGGGCGGTGAATATCCCCCAGAGCAACAGGAAAAAGCTCAGTCTATGAAACTTTCTCCGGAACAGCAATTCATACCCAAACCAGGCCGAAATCAGGATCATGATCACCAATACCAGGTTTTCACTTCCGCCGTTGATAGCAAAAACAAAAAAGAAAAGCAGAAACAGCTGTATTTTCCTCTGCCACGGAGATCCGCCGCCGGCAAAAGCAGCCGTTGGCGTGCTGTATTGAATAGCCACCGCCAGCCAGAGAATAATAAAGACTATGGAAACTGTATAGTTCGCTACGGCAGCGGTCCAGAAAAAGGCTTCGAGAATACTCGGAATCTTTAAAACAAAAAGAAAAAACAGCACTGATGTCAACCCCGTATTGACCAGCACGCCGGGGTTCGGGTTCAGTTTCCTGATCAGGAGATAAAAGGCGTACAGCAGGCCTGCATATACCAGCACCGGCATCCATTTGAAGCCGGCGAACCAATGAAAAAGAAGGGGATTGGAATGGTTGAGAAGGATGCCGAAATACCGGCCGGTCCACCCGGTATAGTTGGCCTCCATTGCCCCGAACCAGCCATACTTGAAAACAGTATCGATATAGCAGTAATCGTCAGCGGCAGAGGCATGGTTGTGCATTCCGAGATGCACCAGCGGGAAAAGCATCAGCAGAGCCAGGCCGATACCGGCAACGGACTCCCAGATGGGTTTTCTAAAGAATACAGTCATCTAACTATGGTCAATCAACTAGTCAAAACTAATAGAAATTGGGGGCAACGCAAAGAAAACCACGCTCAACGGCCTAAAAACCCCATTTGTTTTTAGGAACCGGTAGTGGAACCGCGTTTCTCAAAACGAACCCAGAGGGGGTAGAGCAACACGGAAAGCAGGATAACGAAGGTACCCAGGTAAAAACCGCCGGTCATTCTTTCTTTCTCGCCAAAGATCCATACGGCCATGGCGATTCCATAAATGGGCTCCATGTTGACGGTCAGGTTCATCATAAAGGCGGTGAATGTTTTCATGAGACTGGCAGCCAGTGAATAACCGTAAACGGTACAAAGCAGGGTCAGGACCAGCAGGTACGGCCAGTCGCCCGGAGCAGGTAAAAATGGCTGGCCGGCGCCCCAGGGGGACAGCTGGAAGGCCAGCAATACCACGGCCGAAAAAATGGCCGCTCCCACCATTTCATACCCGGTTATCACCACGGCATCATATTTTTTGACGAGCCGGCTATTGGCAACCACAAACATGGAGGCTACCAGCGCGGCCAGCAGCGACGTAACCAGCCCGGCAAAATGATTGAACTCGAACTTAAAAATGATGTAGAGCCCGATCATAGCCAGGAATCCGAAGAACACATCACGCGGTTTGACCGGCCTTTTGTATACCAGCGGCTCCAGGATGCTGGTCCATAGTGAAGAAGTTGACATGCCCGCCAGGCACACGCTCACCGTTGAGATTCTTGCCGACAGGAAAAACAGCATCCAGTGAAGGGCCAGCAACGCACCCGTTCCAAAGAGGATCAAAGTAGATTTCGGGCCCATATTCCGCAATTCCTTTCGGAAATAAAGAACGCCGGAGAGCACAATGGCCGACAGGAAGGTACGGTAAAAAACCAACGCAACAGGCGACACCGAAATCACCGCGCCCAAAATGGCCGTCAGACTCCAGATTGCCACCAGGAAATGTAATTTCAGATATGAAAACAAAGTGGGAGACCCATTCATCGGGGAAGCGTTTTATAAAGAATAATGCCGATCAGGGAAAAGATGATGTTGGGCAGCCATACCGCCAATAGCGTGTTGATGTTCCCCGTTTCGGCGATCCCTTTTGACAGTAGGTAAAAAAGTATGTAAGCAAACGCCAGGAAAAAACCGAGCGCAATCTGAAGCCCGATTCCGCGGCGGCTTTTCCGCGCCGACACAATTACGCCTATGGCCGTCAGGATCATAATAGCGAACGGCTGCGTAAAACGGGTATATTTTTCAATCTGGTACACTTCCAGACCGTCCGAACCCCTGCTGATCAGCAGATCGATATGGTCGTTCAGCTCCGGTAGGGTAAAGGTTTCAAAAAGTTTGTAGGTATTTTCGAAGTCCTTGGGCTTCAGGTTCAGCGTAGTATCCATTTCTACGCCGTAGGTGAGCTGCTCACCCATGTCGGCGAGCGTACGGACCTTATAATTCTGAAGCTTCCACTTTTCCGTCTTGGGGTTCCATTCGATCTTTTCGGCCGAAAGCTTCTGCATCAGACGGTTTCCCCGGATGGTTTCAAGCGTAAACTTGTTGCCGGTCATGCTGACATTGTTGTAGCTTTCCATGTACGCATATACGTCCGGTGCGATTGTCAGGTGTACGTTGCGGTCGGAAAAGTAAAACTGGTCTTTGAGGTAAGTTACGGCAAATTTGTTCTTGACGGTGTTGGCTTTGGGAAGCACCCAGCCCACCACGTAAAAGGAAATGACGCTCAGGAAAAAGGCGCCGACGAGGTAGGGGAGGATGATCCTTCCGAAACTGATCCCGGTGCTCAACATCGCCACAATTTCAGTGCGGGCTGCTATTCGCGAAGTGAAAAACACCGTGGCAATAAACACCATCAGCGGGCTCAGGAAATTGATCCAGTAGGGGATTAGGTTAAAGTAATAGTCAAAAATGATCTCTTTTGCAGGCGCTTTGCGCTTGATGAAGTCATCCAGGTTCTCGGTATAGTCGATCATGCAAATGATCAGGGTGATCATCAGCGACGCGAAAACATACGTAATCAGCAGGTTTTTTATCAGGTATTTGTCGAGGATCCTGGGTTTCATCAGTCCGGGCAGATTAAGGTTGAACCAGCAAATGCCGGGCTACCTGGCTGGAAACAAAACAGTTCTTCCCGTTGTCAATCTGCAGCAGGTACGAATGGTCATAGGCATTGATGTCCAGCACCTCCAGGCCCGTGCCCAGGTTCAGATCGGCACTGTCAAGATATTGCAGAAAAGCCTGCGAATGATCCAGTACGCCCGTCAACGTAGCCTTCTGGCCCTTTTTTAGTTCTGAAAGCATCACATAGCCGGGCTCGGGCATGTTTCCTTTTGCATCCGGGATCGGATCGCCGTGAGGGTCGAAACGGGGATAATTCAGGTAGGCGTCAAGCCGCTCTACCAGCAGATCGGAAGAAATGTGCTCCAGCTCTTCCGCAATTTCATGGACTTCGTCCCAGCCGAAACCCAGTTTGTCAACCAGGAACGCCTCCCAGAGCCGGTGCTTCCGGATCACTTTCAAAGCCAGGTTTTCACCCATCGGCGTCAGGGTAACGCCCTGGTACCTTTTGTAGTGAATAAACCCTTTTTCAGCGAGCTTTTTTAGCATATCGGTCACCGAAGCGGCTTTGGTAGCGGTGCTTTCGGCGATGGCGCTTGTGCTCACCTCCAGCCCGTCTTTACCGGAAAGCGTGTGGATTATTTTTAAGTAGTTTTCTTCGGTGAAAGAATGTTGCATGTAAGAATCCGGTGTAAACCTTCGCCAAAATTAAGCTTAGTTTACAAAATTACGAAATGGTTCGCCCGCAGGGGCCGTCAATGATTTTCTGTAGCGGCAATCCGGCAACCGGCACGTGGCCCGCCCGGTTAAAGAAAACGAACTTTTATTTTGATGTCATGAGGAGCGGTTTCATCACCGCCAAAATAGGGGAAAAGGCGGTAGGAGGGGAGAATGCCACCGCCGGTACACTCGCGTGGTACCAGTTCTACGTGGTCATCCATGGTAAATTTGTATACGCTGTTTCCCTGGGAGTCTTCCGTGATTTCAATTTTGTAGCGGTGTATTTTCCCGATTTGCGCCACTCCCATGAGTTTTTCAGGGATCCTGACCCCGTTGGCGTACACATAGGTATAAATGCGGACTTCGCCTTCCATCCAGTTCCACCCCAACCGGGCGCTGGCTCCATGGTGATGCTGGTTGCAGTCGCTGAACCCCATCAGTTTGTTGATGTCATACTTATTACCCGGGTCAATGGTCTCATATCGGGCCGACTCGTCAAAAATCGCCTGGAAATCCAGCTTTTTTGCGTTCGATATTTTAATCGCGGCCGTCGTATTTTCAGCCTCGTGGTTGCCGGCCCTTATGGTGTAGGGGATAAAGTCGTCATCGAAATCGGGGCTGTTGCCAAACCAGTCGCACCCGGTAAGGCCCGTGCTCAATAACGCTGCAAAAAAAAATAGTCGGATTTTCATGGTCTTGCTTCAAAGGAACCCGGTTGCATAGATTCCGGATTATTGCCTGTAAAATTAACAAAAGAACCTGAATCGTTCCCGGGAAATTGTCCGCCTATAAAACGAACCCGCCGCAGATTGATTGTGATCCGGCGCCGGAAAAACCGCGCATTTCAGGCTTCACCCGCCTGCCTGAAAAAAATTAAAGATTACAGAACTTGGTGTTTTTGTGATGCACTTGCATAAATTTCGCTCGTTTTACTAAAGAAAAATGGAACGTAAAGACATTGACCGTGTCACCACCGGGGGGATGCTCATCGCTATTGGCATTATCTATGGCGATATCGGGACCTCTCCACTCTATGTGATGCCTGCCATTTTCGGCTCCAACAGGATCGTCGAAGAGCAGGTGATCGGCGCGCTTTCCTGTGTGGTCTGGACGCTTACTTTGCTGACAACCGTCAAGTACGTAACCTTTGTCATCCGGGCGGACAACAAGGGGGAAGGGGGAATTCTTACCCTTTTCGCGTTGATTCGCAGGCGCGCCGGGTGGCTGACCGTGCCGGCAATTCTGGGCGCCTGCGCCATGCTCGCCGACGGTGTCATTACTCCGCCGATCTCCGTAGCCTCGGCCGTAGAGGGGCTCAACATCAAGTTCCCCGGGTTGAATACGCTGCCCATTATTATCTCCATTCTTACTTTCCTGTTTTTGCTGCAGGCGTTCGGCACGGGCGTCGTAGGAAGGGCCTTCGGCCCGATCATGCTGATTTGGTTTTCGGTTCTCGGTATTTTCGGCGCCATGTACGTGGCATCCGATCCCACCGTGCTTAAAGCGCTGAATCCCTATTATGCCTACCATTTCCTGACCACTACGCCCCGTTCTTTCTGGTTGCTGGGTGCTATTTTTCTCTGTACGACCGGGGCGGAAGCGCTTTATTCAGACCTTGGCCATTGCGGACGCGGTAATATCAGGGGGAGCTGGGTGTTTGTAAAAACCATGCTCCTGCTGAACTATTTCGGGCAGGGGGCCTGGTTGATTGCCCACCAGGGGCAGCGGCTCGACGGAAGAAAACCTATTTTCGAGATCATGCCGGAATGGTTTCTGTGGCCAGGCATTTTTATTGCAACCGCGGCAGCCGTTATCGCAAGCCAGGCGATGATCACCGGTTCCTATACCCTGATCTCGGAAGCGATTCGCCTCAATTTCTGGCCGAAAGTAAAGCTGTTGTATCCCAGTACCGAGAAAGGTCAGCTCTATGTCCCCAGTATCAACTGGCTCCTTTACGCGGGCTGCCTGATCGTGGTGCTGTACTTCCGGCAGTCTTCAAAAATGGAGGCCGCCTACGGCCTGGCTATCACCATGACGATGGTCATGAATACGCTGCTGTTTTCATTCTATCTCTATGTGAAGCATGTCAAAAAGTGGCTGATCGCGCTTTTCTTCACTACCTACATATTTATTGAGGGTGCCTTCCTGCTGGCCAACCTGACCAAATTTACGCATGGAGGCTGGTTTTCGCTGCTACTCGCGCTTTCTCTTGCCGCCATTATGGTCATCTGGCTCCGGGCCTACTACATCAAACTGCGACTGACCGAGTTCACGCGCCTGGATGAGCACCTTACGCCCCTGAAGGAACTGAGCGACGACATCAGTATTCCCAAATACACAACGCACCTGGTGTTTATGACCAATGCCTCGCGCCGCAATGAAATTGAAAACAAAGTTATCTATTCCATTTTCCAGAAACGGCCCAAGCGGGCGGACATCTATTGGTTTGTGCACGTGGACACGCTCGACGATCCCTATACAATGGAATACAAAGTTGACTCTATTGTCCCCAACGACGTGGTAAAAGTGACATTCAGGCTTGGTTTCCGGGTGGAACAACGGATCAACCTGTATTTCCGGACCGTCGTGGAAGACCTGGTTAAAAACAAGGAGGTGGACATTACCAGCAGGTACGAATCGCTCAATAAGCAAAACCTCACCGGGGACTTCAGATTTGTAGTGTTGGAGCGGTTTCTTTCCTATGAAAATGACCTTCCGCTGCTCGAGCAGATTGTCATGAAATCTTACTTCGCGATCAAATCAATTACAACACCCGAAGACAAGTGGTTTGGACTGGACAGCAGCTCCGTCAAAATTGAAAAAGTGCCGCTGGTGATACGACCTTTCAGGAAAGTTGCGTTGAAACGCGTATAATGCCCGGGATGACTTATTTTTGCTTTTCTATTTTTTTCAATCAGCCGGCAGGTTATCCTGCTACAATTTAATTGCACATGAACATACTAATTACCGGTGGAGCAGGCTTTGTGGGGTCTTCTCTTGCAATAGCTTTGAAGACGACTTACCCCACCTACAAAGTCTTTGCGCTGGACAACCTGAAACGCCGCGGTTCCGAGCTGAATCTGAAAAGGTTGAAGGAGGTGGGCGTCGAATTCATTCACGGCGATATCCGGAACAAGGAGGATTTTGACGCCATTCCTGCTGTAGACGCCGTCATAGAGGCATCGGCAGAGCCTTCGGTGCTGGCCGGCCTGAACGGCACCCCCGACTACCTGATCAATACCAACCTGGTCGGCACGATCAACTGTTTGAACTTCAGCCTGAAACACAAGGCCAATTTTATTTTTTTATCGACCAGCCGCGTATACCCGATCAAAACCATCGAAACCCTTAATTTCGAGGAGCAGGAAACCAGGTTCGTACTCAGCGACCAGCAGCCGGTCGCCGGTGTTTCGGCAAAAGGTATCGCTGAAGACTTCCCGCTGAATGGAGCACGTTCTCTTTATGGCACTACCAAGCTGGCTTCGGAGCTGATCATACAGGAATACAATGAATTTTATGGTTTGAAAACGGTAATAGACCGTTTCGGCGTGATTACCGGCCCCTGGCAAATGGGGAAGGTGGATCAGGGGGTGATGGTTCTCTGGATCGCCAAACATTTTTTCAAACAGGAGCTCGGCTACTTCGGGTACGGCGGCACAGGGAAACAGCTCAGGGACATGCTGCACGTAGCGGATCTCTTCAGGTTGGTCGACTGGCAGCTTCATCACCTGGATCAGGTAAACGGCGAGATTTTCAATGCCGGCGGCGGCTGGAATTCCAGCGCCTCACTTCGCGAGCTGACCGCCATTTGCCAGGAAGTGACCGGGAACATAATCCCGGTTAAATCGGTACCTGAGACCCGGACTGCGGATATACGTCTCTATGTTACCGACAATACCAGGGTTACGCAGCGCACCGGCTGGGAGCCTGCCATCGGGATTAAGCAGATCGTAGAGGAGATCACCGCCTGGCTTGCGGAAAATGAAAAAGATCTTGCGCCGATTCTCAAATAACCGGCTGTAAGAACAGATGTTTTCCTACAGGGATTAGCGATTAAATTTCGGTTAACAGTTTTATTTATTGAGCAAAACAGATAGTTTTAAGTTCTTAACACTCAAACCATTCGGAGCAAACTATGAGACTTTACAAATATTGGGCCCTGCCGGCAATCGTTGCCGCGCTGTCCGCAACTGATGTAACCGGGCAACATTCACTGGAAAAACTATGGGAAACCGAATCGATTATACAGGTTCCCGAATCAGTATTGTACGACGGAGATCAGAAGGTATTGTATGTGTCGCAAATCGATGGCAAGGGCGGGGAAAGAGACGGGAAAGGCGGAATTGCTGTCCTGACACCCGACGGAAAAGTTAAAAACCTGGATTGGATTACCGGCCTTAACGCACCGAAAGGGCTTGGGAAGTACAAGGGGAAATTGTACATAGCCGATCTGGATGAAGTAGTCGTCGCCGACATCAAATCCGGTAAGATCTTAAGTAAAATTAAAGTTCCGGACGCCAAATTCCTGAACGATGTGACCGTTGATAAAGCCGGCAATGTGTATGTATCGGATTCGCAGACGAAAAACATCCATCTCATCAAAAATGATGCTTCTTCGGTTTATTTCGTAAGCGCCGAGCGCCCCAATGGCGTGCTTGCGCTGGGGAGTGACCTGCTTGTCCTGGACGCCGGTGCATTGTACCGGGTAGGGAAAGACAAAAAGGCGGTGAAACTCGCCGAAGGCATGGAAAAAAGTACCGACGGTATCGAGGAAGTCAAACCGGGAGAGTATATCGTTTCCTGCTGGGCAGGTGTGGTGTACTATGTAACGGCCAAAGGCGAAGTAACGCAGTTGCTGGATACCCGTGGTTCGTCCACCAACTCGGCTGACATCGGGTATGATGCCAAGAAAAAAATCGTGTATGTGCCGACATTCGCCAAAAACAGTGTTGTGGCCTATCAGCTGAAATAGCAGCTGCGCTGCATACGCGCGCCGGGAGGCAGATGCCTGTAGCAGGCCGCCCATCCAACTAAATTATTCCATTGCACTCTAACCATTTTACAATATGTCTGACAATCAAAACACCCCGGTCAATGAAGACGACTCCCTGGCGGAGCAAGCAAAGAACAAATTGGAAGAGGCAGCTGATCAAGCTGAAGCAGAAGTAAAAAATGCGGTTGAAAAAGCTGAAGAAGTTAGTGCGGCGAAGAAAGAGGAGCTGGCCGAAAAAGCTTCCGAAGTAAAAGAGGCGGTGGAAGAAAAGGTAGATGAATTAAAGGCTGAAGCGGCCCAGGCGAAGGAAAGCGCGGCTGATACGCTTCAAGACCTCGCTGCCGAGGCGAAAGAATCAGTTGAAGAAAAGGCAGGGGCTTTGAAAGCCGAAGCAGAAGCCGCAAAAGACTCACTTGGAGAAAAAGCAGCAGAAATAAAAGCAGGCGCCGCCGGCGCAGCAGCCGGTGTAGCGGATAAGCTCGCAGATTTGAAAGACGACGCCGCAGACAAGCTTCAGAATGCGCGCGAGGCAATAGGAGAGAAGTTCTCTGATCTGAAGGACGAAGCTTCTGAAAAATTTGACGAGGCGAAGGAAAAAGCGAGCGAGTTGTCGGCTGCAGCCTCCGGAAAACTGGCAGATCTTAAAGAAGATGCATCCGAAAAAATGGCGGAAGCCAGGGCCAAAGCAAATGAGCTGGCTGCAAAAGCATCGGAAAAGTTTGACGACCTGAAAGAAGAGGCCTCGGAAAAATTTGACGAAGCGAAAGAAAAAGCGGGTGAGCTGAAAGCGAAAGCAGCAGAAGAATTGGAAGAACTGAAAGAGGAAGCTGCAGAGAAGCTGGCCGCAGCAAAAGCAAAAGCCGCTGAACTTTCAAGGGAGGCTGCGGAAGGTTTCGATCACCTGAAAGACAACGCTGCTGAAGCCGCCGGTGAAGTCGGTAAAAAGGCGAAAGGCTTTTGGGCGAGGTTGTTCGGGAGATAACCGTCTGAAAAAATGCATTATAAAAAAGCCCCGGGTGAATCTTTCACCCGGGGCTTTTTTGCGAGGCTTGTTTACTTCTTCTGGTGGTGCATCAAAGCTTCGATCAGCGCCGTCACCTGCGGCACCGGCATGCGCGGGACCAGGTAGGCATGGGGGCCGGCCGGATCGTTCACCCAGCTGTTGTTCCCGCCCTTTGCTACATAGCGCCCTTTTTGAAGATCGTAATAAGGAGATGCCCCTTTAATGGCAACCAGTACCGCGGTCTGGTCCCAACTGTTTCTACCTGCGCTGTCCGATTTAGAAAAAGCAATTGCTTTCGCGTAAGCCGCTTTAACGGGAGAATCTACCGTCGCGTCATTGATAAGGGGAAGCCCCGTGATAACGTCCCGGCCGATCTCGAAGCCACTGAAAATAATTTCGGTAGGCCATTGTCCGAATACCTTTTCGGATGCCGTAGAATCCACAAAAACATTGTACTCCCGCCCTTCCGGGAATTTGCCGGCCATAGAAACCAGCCTTTTAACTTTCTTTCCGATCAGCTCTTTTCCCGAAAGCGGGCTGGCGGCATCAGGCGGAGACTCCAGGAGATTAGCCAGGTTCGTCAGGAAGCCCACGGTGATGATGGTAACGCTGGTGTCAGGCTGGAGGGCCAGTACCTCGCGATAGGTCCTGGTAGCATCAGGCACTTCGGCGCCCGGCTGCGCCTGATGCGGGTATTTCTCCACCAGTAGCTGCGGCCATCCCTGCGGTGAGGTCATATTGGGTGCCCCCGCACTTTTGGGGCCGCCGGTTGGCAGATGCGGCCTGCCGAAATAAGTATTGAGCACGTCGATGACGGGCACGGTAAATTCGTTTGCGTTGCTGGCGACTACTGCCACCGGCATCGCGTATCCGCTGTCGGCCAATGCATGCAGGACGGCCATTGCCCCTACGTCGTCATAGTCGGGGCCGATGTCCGTATCCAGGATAACCGGAACAGCTGACGGCGTTTCTTTTGCCGCACTGGAGTTGGACGACGGCCCGCAGGCATTCAGCAGGCCCAGGGTAACCAGGCAGCCGAGGGAAATACGTTTGAATTGCATGTTGTAAAAAGTTAAGTCCCGTAACGGGTGTGTCGGATTCGATAAAAACCTTATAAATATTACTCGCCGGCAAGGATAATGATGCCTAAGCCACACAAAAATGCCACAAACATGAGGAAAATAAGCGGTTTGACAGCGGCATTGCCGCCTTTGAATTCTTTCCAGACCAACACCCCCCAAAGTGCGGCCACCAGGGTGGCGCCCTGTCCGAGGCCATAGGAAATTGCGGGCCCGGCTTTACCCGCGGCAATCAGGTTCAGCAGGTTGCCCAGCCCCCAGATACAGCCGCCGAGTAAGCCTACCAGGTGCGCCCCGGCAGGCCCGTTGAAATACTCCCGGTAGGAAATAGGCGGTCCTTCCAGCGGCTTCCGCATCAGGTAGCTGTTAAACAGCAGGTTGCTTGCCAGGATGCCGGCTGAAAAAATAACGAATGCGGTATATGGGGTCATTTTGCCTGTTGCCGGCGCTATAAAATTTTCAAGGTCCATCCCGGCTGCAACGAACGGGTAGAAGGTCGACATCAGAATACCCGCGACTACCGAAACCCCCACCCATTTTCCAACCGATTTTTTCAAGCCCGGCGCCTGGAGCTTCCCGTAAGCCAGTGCGTTGAGTACAATTGCAAGCGTTACCAAAGCTACCCCGGTAAACAGAAGGGTAGGATCTCCTTTGCTCAGCAAAATGTAGTTAATGACCACCCCGATCACCAGCGCCAGGCCGATTCCTATGGGGAATGCAACGGCCATACCGGCAGAAGCAATGGCAGCGGTCAGGAGAATATTGGCCAGGTTGAAAACGATGCCGCCGATGAAAGCACTTCTGATATTAGCTGCTTCTGCCTGGGCCAGGTCTTCCATGAAGGGCCGGCCGGCCTCGCCGATGCTTCCCAGCGTGAATGCGCCGAGCAGGGAAAACAGGAAGATGCCGATTACATAATCCCAGTAAAAAAGCTCAAACCGCCAGTTGTCTTTAACCAGCTTTTGGGTGTTGGCCCAGGAGCCCCAGCACAGCATCGTGATCAGGCAGCAGAAAATAGCGACGGGGTATTCTTCGACAATAAACATGATACGGCTTCAGTTGTAAGGTTAGGCAACAGGGAAATCGGACGATGTAGACAAAGTGATAGCTTCCAATTCTTTCCGGGTGGGCAATGAGCTCTGTGCCCCCATGCGCGTGACGCTTATCGCTGCGGCTTTTGCGGCAAAACGGGCGGCAGAAAGGAGATCCTGGCCTTCGGAGAGGGCAACAGCCAGTGCGCCGTTGAAGCAATCACCGGCCGCAGTGGTGTCTACCGCCGACACCGGGATGGCCGGAATGATGCACTCGTGGTCATCCGATTTCACGTAAGCACCTTTCGGGCCCATTGTAATCACCACGTTCCGGCAACCGGTTGATCTTAGCTGATGGGCCGCCTTTGCTGCAGATGCTGAGTCATGTACCTTGATTCCGGTGAGCAGCCCCGCTTCCGTTTCATTGGGGGTAATCAGGAATAGCCGGCCAAGGGTTGTTTCGGGCATAGGCTGTGCCGGCGCAGGGTTCAGGATTACCCTTGCGCCCAGCGCTTCGCTCTCCCGCACAACGTGGTGCACCACCTCTACCGGGATTTCCAGTTGGATGAGTACCGTGTCGCCCTTTTTCAATTGATTGAGCGCGTGCTGCACGTCTGCCACCGTAAGCGCTGCATTGGCGCCCGGCGCTACCGAGATGGAGTTTTCCCCGTGCGCATCTACGTTAATGAGAGCTACGCCGGAAGGAAGTTTGGGGTCGGTAGCCACGTGTTCTATACGGATATTCTCCCGTTTGAATTGCTGGATCGCCTGTTTCCCGAAAAGATCATTGCCGGTTTTTCCGACAAAATAAACCTGGCCGCCGAGCCGTGCAGCGGCAACTGCCTGGTTGGCCCCTTTTCCACCGGGATTCATCAGGAAATCGCCGCCGATTACCGTTTCGCCGGGACTTGGCAGCTTGTCGGCCTTCACAACCATATCGGTGTTGGAACTGCCTACCACATAAATTGCAGAATGGGTCATAGGGTCTCGAATTAAAAATCATTCAAAACTATGTCAATGCAGGGAAAGAATAGCACTAAAAAAAATGGAAATAGCTATTTTTGAGGGGTTAGGTATGAGTTGTGAGGTGTGAGGTGTGAGGGGATGGGATCTAAGCAAATGAAGCTGATTTCTGATTTTCGATAGCCGACTTCAACCCCAAACCCCAAACCTCACACCTCAAACCTCACACCTAATAGCTATTTCTATGCTCCCACTTGGTGAACTATATGAGTTAATTCAGTCGCTGGATAAAAGTGAAAAGCGACATTTTAAACTGCAAATAGGGGGAAAGGCGAACAAGACGGCGTACGGGACTTTATACAGGCTGCTGGAGGCTGCACCGGCATGGGGGAGCGGGTTGAAGTCGGAATTGTCAGCCAATTTTACGCAGGCGCAGCTGGAAATAGCCCGGAAACATCTGAGTAAGGTGCTCACGCGTGCCCTGGGTAACTACCATATGGGGACTGACCCTGAAGCCGTATTGTGGGAGAAATACACCCAGGCTAAGCTCCTGTTTAAAAAGGGGTTGGGCGCAGCGTCCCGGCGGCATATTGTCCAGGGAAAGGAAATGGCGCAGCGGTACAACCACGCTCATTTTTTGGGTATGTTTTGCGAACTGGAACTGGCTTATGGGGCTACGGAAAAGTTCGCCGGGTGGCGTGAAGAGGAAGTGATTGCCGTCAATGAAAGCGCTAAAAGCAGTGCCCGGGATCACGAGGCCGCACGTGAACACGCTTTCCTCTACAATCTGCTGCTTTGCCGCTACTGGAAAAACGGCGCCGTGCAAAGCCAGCGTGAGCGGATGCAACTGAATGACATTATGCTGGAGGAGCATCAGATTATGGTGCGCCAAAAGGAAACGTTTGCATCCGGTAAACTGCACCTGCATTTCCAGTCGGTCTTTTTTATGATGACGGGCGATCTTGACGGCAGTCTGAAGGTGTTCTACGACCTTGACGATTTTTTTCAGCGGCACCGTACGGAGTGGGGCCGTGAACCGGTCGACTACGTGCGCTTTCTGCAGGACGTGCTGGAAACGCTCCGTCGTTTTGGTCGATTCGAAGAAATGCGGCATTTCGAGGCCAGGCTGGAAGAAATTGTGGCCCGCTTTCAACCGCTCCGGCAGAAAATTACACTGCTCCTGGCAGAGAACAGGCTGCACGTTGCCCTGGCGCAGGGAGTAGACCCGAGGCAGCTTCCGATGTCGGTCCTTCCGGAAACCGGGCTGGATAAAATACCGCAACAGGATTTGCTGCAGGGCTGGTTTACGCTTGCGCGTGCACATCTGGCCCGGAAAGAAGCCGGCGAGGCCCTTCGGATGGTCAACCGGCTTTTGTCCGTTTCTCCTGCAGCGCTCGGTAAGATGAATGCGTCCAAGTGCCGGATGATGCGCTTGATGGTCCACCAGGCCCTGCAGAACCGCGACTACCTGCATTATGAGATCAGATCGGTGGAGCGGAAAATGAAACTGGAAGACTCCTGGTACCCGGCGGAAAAGCTGGTGGTAGATTATCTGAAACATTGGCTTGCCTTCAGGCCTTTTAACCGGTCCAGGGACGAAATTCTAAAAACACTCCAGGACCCGTATGCGCAGGCGATGGTGTCGGAGTTGGGACTGAAAAACTGGCTGAAGATAACGTGAAACCACCTTCATTTGCTCGCGACGGATTCTTGGGCTAAATTGCCCGGGATACCAGACTGTGGAGAAAAAAATTATGCAGCCCCATCTTGATTCCGCACCGCTTGCCGAACGTTTAAGGCCCAAATCACTGGACGACTATATAGGCCAGGAGCATCTGCTTGGTAGGAACGGGCCGCTTCGCAAGGCGATTGAAAACAATATTATACCTTCGATGATCCTGTGGGGCCCTCCGGGAACGGGGAAGACTACGCTGGCCCTGATGATATCGGAGATCGTCAAGCGGCCTTTTTATAGCCTCAGTGCCATCAATTCGGGTGTAAAAGAACTGCGCGAGGTGCTGTCCAGGCCCAGCGGCCTTTTTTCGCCGATCCTGTTCATCGATGAAATTCACCGCTACAACAAGAGCCAGCAGGATGCCCTGCTCGGCGCAGTTGAAAAGGGCCAGGTTACGTTTATCGGCGCTACAACGGAGAATCCCTCCTTCGAAGTCAATTCGGCGTTATTGTCCCGGTGCCAGGTGTACGTGCTGGAAGCCTTCGGAATGGATGAGCTCACCGCCCTCGTACAGCGTGCATTGGTAAAAGACCCCTGGCTGAAGAGCAAGCAGGTCCGGATCGAATCGTACGACGCTTTGTTCAGGGTATCCGGCGGTGATGGCCGGAAGCTGCTGAATCTGCTTGAACTTGTGGTGCTGAACCAGGGAGACGCCGAGGAGGTGGTAATTACCGACGAATTGGTGATGCAGGTCGCGCAGAAACAGATTGCGCGATACGACAAGGCCGGTGAGCAACATTATGACATCATTTCTGCCTTCATCAAATCGTTGCGGGGAAGCGACCCCAACGGAGCGCTTTACTGGATGGCGCGGATGATTGTAGCGGGGGAAGATCCGGAATTCATAGCAAGGCGCATGCTTATCATGGCTTCGGAGGACATCGGGAACGCTAACCCGACCGCCGTCATCATGGCCAACGACTGCATGCAGGCCGTGAAGGCAATCGGCTACCCGGAATGCCGGATCGTACTTTCCCAGGTTGCGGTTTACCTGGCCACATCACCCAAAAGCAATGCTTCTTATGAAGCGATCGGGAAAGCCCTGGCACTTGCCGAAAAGACGATGCACCTGCCGGTTCCCCTCCATCTCAGAAATGCGCCTACGAGGTTGATGAAGCAGCTGGGGTACGGAAAGGGGTACCACTACGCCCATGACTACGAAGGGAATTTCGTCCAGGAGAATTTTCTTCCGGAAGAGCTGAAAGGCACCCTTTTATATGAGCCCGGTAAAAATGCAAGGGAAGATGAGATCCGGAAGAAAATGCAGCACCTCTGGCAGGATTGGTACAAATATTAACCGCCACGAACAAAGGCTGTGACATGAGAAGGCACGGGACGGAGAATCACACGTTGAAGCCAGGATTTACATGCTAAAAAAAATAAAAAGGCCGGTCAGCAAACTGGAGGCATTCAGAAAACGGGTGTACGTAATCATTTACGGCATAGACACCCGCGCGGGCAAAGCGTTTGACATAGGCCTTCTGATTGCCATACTGCTCAGTGTTTTCACGATTATGCTGGAAACGGTAGAAGGCGTGAACCAGGTTTTCCACCAGGAACTGACCATTCTGGAATGGGTCTTCACCATTCTTTTTACGTTGGAATTCGCACTTCGGATTTTTGTCAGCGACAAGCCGTTCAAGTACATTTTCAGCTTCTAC
Organism: Ravibacter arvi; assembly: GCF_039540405.1. NCBI lineage: Bacteria > Pseudomonadati > Bacteroidota > Cytophagia > Cytophagales > Spirosomataceae > Ravibacter > Ravibacter arvi. The sequence continues at coordinate 362,136 of NZ_BAABEY010000002.1, read as the reverse complement.
GGACTGATTGATTTTCTGTCGATCCTGCCGATGTTCCTTTCCGTTTTTATCATAGGAAGCCAGGTGCTGACCAGTCTTAGAATACTGCGGCTGCTCCGTTTGTTCAGGGTTTTGCGGCTAATGGAGTTTATGGAGGAGTCTTCCAAGCTGAAACTGGCTTTGCTGGCCAGCAGGGCCAAAATCATGGTATTCCTTTATACGGTGTTGATTATCTCCGTCCTGATCGGTACGCTGATGTATTATGTGGAAGGGCCGGATAACGGCTTTACGAGTATTCCCAGAAGTGTTTTCTACACCATCGTTACGCTGACTACGGTAGGCTATGGTGACATGGTACCCTCAACGGCGATCGGGCAGTTTCTGTCGATGGTCCTGATGGTGACCGGTTATGGTATTATTGCCGTTCCTACGGGCATAGTCGGCGCAGAAATGGTAAAAGGAGCGGCGAGAGGCCGTGAGAAAGGAAGACGCCAGGTTCAGAATAATGACCTGCACCTGCTTAATGGGCTGGTCTGTCCGCACTGCGGCAAAGACGACCACCGGGAAGATGCTGACTATTGCTATCATTGCGGTTACCAGCTCCACGATGAAAATGCCGGGGCCGACCCGGATAAAAAGTAAAATCGCCCGGTTGCAGGTAATTGCCCCGGGCGACTCGGTAAGCGAAGCCTGCTACGGCCAGTATTGCGAAATTTTCTTTCTCAGGAATGCTACGCTTCTTTCGAGCTGGTCCATTCCGTCTACTCCGTCCTCGATACTGATCCAGTTGTCGAACCCGACACGCTTCAGCTCTGTAAAGATGGCATCGTAATCGTTTAGTCCCTTACCGATTTCACCATGGCTCAGGCGCTTGGCGTAACCTTGCGCGCCGCCTTCTTCTTTCCGCAGGTCCTCAATGGTTCCTTCCTTCAGGTAGCGGTCGCTGGCGTGCATGGTTACCACGCGGCCCGAGACCTTTTTCAGTAATTCAATCGGGTCTTCGCCGGCAAGATAGGTGTTGCTCGGATCGTAATTGACACCAAAATAAGGGTGGTGGATCTTGTCGACCAGGCGGCTGAAAATATCCATTTTCTGTGCGAATTCAGGGTATTCCCAGAAGTCGTCTTTATAATGGTTTTCTATTATCAGGGTCACGCCACGGGCTTCTGCGTAGGGGAGGCACGCTTCGATACATTCCGCGGCCAGGTCAATGCCCTGCTCAATTGACAGTTCCGGCCTTTTTTGCCCGGACAAAACCCGGCAATAGGAACCACCCAGCGCATGGGTCATGTCGATCCAGAACTTTTCCTTTTCAATTTCGTTCTGTCGGAAGCCCTTGTCCGGATGGGTGAAATCCGGTGAGCAGCACATCATCGGGATCGTCTTCCCATGGCTTTCCACCTGCTGGCGAAACCCCCCCCAATTGCGGTCGTCTGCCATTTCCAGGAAACCGGCATACCACTCCAGGCCTTCAATGTCCAGTTTAACGGCGAGTTCTATCCATTCAGACAGCTTCATCGAGCCGTCTTTGCACAGTGCTTGCATAAAAGCCTTCGGAAAGGCTGCTAACTTTGGCATGTTATTGTTGCTTAATTTTCAAAATTTCACTTGCTAATAACCCTCACACCTCACCCCTCATACCTCACCCCCCAAACCTCACCCCTCAAAAACACTCATATCCTTCGGAGGGTTACGCCCGATCAGCGGATGCTGTTCCAGCTCCACTACCTGGGCGCTGATGGGGCCGCTTTCATCCGACAGCCAGAATATAGCGGCGGCAGCAATTTCTTCGGGCCTCAGGATACGGCCTGCGGGAGCGTAAACCTTGGGCAGCTTGGTTTCCCAATCGTCAGAAAAACCTTCTTCGCGCTTGATCCTGATTTCATTTTCGGTCAGCACCCAGCCGGGATTGATCTGGTTGACGCGCACATGGTTCTCCCGGTTCAGGGTATCTCCCAAATTACGGGTGAGGGTTTGGAGCGCGCCTTTTGAAATACTGTACGCCAGCAAATTCGGTTCGCCGCAGTAGGCATTTACCGATCCGATATTGAGCACGGCTCCGCGGGTTTCGGTAAGGTGCGGAAGCGCCGCCTGGATGAGGGAAAAGGGAGCAATGGTGTTGATTTCCAGTATGCTCCGCAAAAAAGGCAGGGTAGTCGAATGGATGTCCGATCCTTTTACCAGTGCTGCGTTGTTGACTACGGCGTCAAGCTTGCCAAAAGCCTGCAGCGCTATGGCCACCAGCCGCTCGGCGGCTCCTTCGCGGGTCAGATCTTCAATGTGCAGCACCGCGCGGTCATTGCCCATTTCAGAGACCAATTCCTTCCCGGGGGCTTCATCAAGACCGTGAATGACAACTTTAGCTCCTTCCGATACCGCTTTCCGGGCGATGGCCTTGCCAATACCGGTACAGCTTCCGGTGATGATAATCACCTTATTTTTTAGTCTCATGGTCAGTTTGGGTAACGTAAGCAATGGCGAACGCCGGAACGTTCGCCATTGTCAGGAATTCCTCTTTGGGGAAATGACTATACCGGGCGCAATACGCTTTTTACGACATCACCGTGGTGCATTTTTTCGAACGCCTCCCTCCATTCCGTGATAGGCCAGACGCCGCCGATGATCGGTTTGACGTCCAGTTTTCCGCTTGAAAGAAGAGCAATAACGCGCTCCCAAATCGGCCAGTTGTGGCTAAAGCTCCCTTGGAGCGTTACGTTTTTCTGAACAAGCGGGTCAAGATTGAAGCCCAGGGGCTGAGGGCCCCAGCCAACCTTGGAGATATGGCCGTTCGGACGGACCCACTCCAGTGCCAGCTTTAATGTGGCGCTGGCGCCTGCCGCGTCGATAATGCAATCTGCGCCCAGACCGTCTCTTTCGAAGGCCCACTCGCGCGCATTGCCCACAATACCGGTCACGCCGTATTGTTCTGCGATGGCAAGCCTGCCGCGATCCGCTTCAAGGCCTACGATGGCGACGTCAGCTCCGCACAATGCCGCCATGGCAGCGCAGAGAATCCCGATGGTACCTGGCCCCAATACGATGACACGGTCCCCGGGTTTGATATGACTGTTGCTCACAACCGCGCTGTAGGCTACACAGCAAGGCTCCGTGAGGCAGGCCTGTTCAAACGGAAGGGCATCGGGCACTTTGTGCAATATGCGTGACGGCACGCTTACAAAGCGGGTCATGGCCCCGTTGACACCGTAGCCAAATCCTTTACGGGTCGGGTCAAGGTTGTAGAGTCCCTGGCGGGTCATGGGGTTATTCTGATCGATAATAGCCGCAGTTTCACTGACTACACGGTCGCCTTCCTTCCAGCCTTTCACGTTTTTTCCTACCGCGTAAATGTTGCCGCCAAATTCATGGCCCAAAACAACGGGGTAGTTCACCGGCCAGCTATGGTCAGCCGTCCATTGGTGAAGATCGCTGCCGCAAACCCCGACATTGGCTACTTCCAACAGAACGTCATCGTCGCCTATTTCCGGTCTTTCAATTTCTCTGATTTCCACAGACCCCTTCTCGGGGGCATAATTAACAACTGCTGCTGACTTCATACGGTTTTAAAGGTTGCTTCTCTGCAAGCACGAATAAATGGGTTTGAATCTGTTTTATTTGCCGACGGCAACATCACCGTATGCATGAATTTTTTCGCAAATGAGGCGAAGCGACGCTTCCAGGTCTCCGTCAGCGGTTTTGAAAGCATCTGCGTCGATAGTCAACGGGGCGCCCAAAACTACCAGGGGAGCGCCGAATTCGGGGCACCTGATGGCTTGCTCAAGGGTAAGACCGCCAACGGCCTGCACCGGTATATTGACCGCTCCGACGACTTCCTTCAATTGGTCGAGGGGACTGGGCATTCTCCGTCCTTTTGCGGCGATTCCTCTTCTTTCGTCGTAGCCAATGTGGTGGATGATGTAGTCGCAGCCCAAATCTTCAAGCCATTTTGCACCGGCTACCATGTCTTCGCAGCCCAGGTTATCGCCCATTACCTTCACGCCGTAGTCCTTCCCGGCCTGGACCACGCAGTGAATGGTTTCTTCATGCGCACGCGCCATTACCACTACATGGGTAGCGCCGGCTTTTGCCATCATTTCTGCTTCCAGGTATCCCCCGTCCATGGTCTTCAGATCGGCAACGATGGGAACATCGGGGAATGCTTCTCTAAGTTTACGGACGCCGTGCAGCCCTTCCGCCAGGATGAGCGGTGTACCGGCTTCCAGCCAATCCACTCCGGCCCGCATGGCCATGGCGGCAGTTTCCAAAGCTTCGTCGATGTTCGTGAGGTCAAGAGAAATCTGGACTATTGGTTTCATTTTTTGAATAATTGATTGGTGTAAATTACAAAAAGATCGATGGTTTTCAACAAAGAAAAGTCAACGGAACATTTACTGAAATGATCCGGAAGACGAGAAATATTAATAAATTGATCATGCAATTGGCGATCGGATTTCTCCACTGACGGGCATGTCTGCAATGGTATTTTTTATACGCCTGTAAGTATTAATAGGGCTATTAAGTTTGCGTGATATTTATGAAACACATTTTCAAGTTCGGTTGTCTTTGTTTTATGGCGCTTGTATGGGCTGCCTGCTCATCCGGCGGCCGTGAAAAAGAAGGTAAACAGGGCCAGGTAGGCGTTTCCTGGAAGCTTGTAAGCAACTTTGGCGACCCGACCGGGACGTTTGAGGCCAGGTTCCGGCTGAACAACCAGAGTGGCGACACACTGTCTGACAGCAATTGGGCGCTTTTTTTCAACATGTCTCCCCGCCACATACTCGAAGGGAAAACTGCCCAGCCGGCTGTGTTAAAGCACCTGAATGGCGATTGGTACAAAATGGTCCCGGAAAAGGGTTTCATTCTGGCGCCGGGGGATTCCATAGAGATCCGGTACTGGGGAACTGAAGGTGTCATCAAGGAAACCGATGCTCCGCTGGGGCCGTACTTTGTGTTCTACAACACAAAAGGTGAGGAACTACAAACCGTACAGGTCGAGGACTACAGAATCGAACCATTTACCTCCCGGGAGCAACTGTTGCGCGACAGCACCGACCGGTTGGAAGCCCATTCTCCCGGAAAAATCTTCAGGCAAAACGCCTGGATGAGCGAAGTGCCGGCGGATCAGATCCGGAAGATTATTCCAAGCCCGGTCTCGTTCCAGCCGCTGAAGGGCAAGTTTGAACTGAAAAACGGTTTTACCATTTCCTATGCGGCAGGTTTAGCCGGTGAAGCTCGCCTGTTAAAAGAAAAATTCAATGCCGCGACCGGCCTTGACGCTACACTCAAAGAGGGCCATGCAGGAGGAGACGTGGTTTTGGCCATCGGCCAGGTCGAAGGACAGAACGGAAAACCGGAGGCGTACCAGCTGCAGGTAGACGAGAAGGGCATCCGTATTATCGGAACCGATCCGGCCGGCGTTTTCTATGGTACCCAAAGCCTTTTGGCGCTCGTTCCGCTTGAAAGATGGAAAGATAAAACCGGCAAGGTAACACTGGATGGCGTGTCTGTTAAGGATGCACCGCGGTTTGGATTCAGAAGCATGCATTTTGATGTAAGCCGTAACTTCCAGACGAAAGAAACCGTATTGAGAACGATTGATCTTCTTTCCTTCTACAAGATCAACCACCTGTTGCTTTATGTTACCGAAGACGAAGGCTGGCGCGTTGAGATCGAAGGCCTGCCGGAGCTCACCGAAGTGGGTGGTAAGCGCGGACACGTTGCCGGAAAGGAAGTTGCCGCGCTGCACCCTTCATATGGTTCAGGCCCGGTACCGAACGAAGCCGGTAAACATGGCAGCGGATTTTACACGAAGAAAGAGTTCATCGAAATATTGAAATATGCGAAAGACCGCCATATCACCGTCATTCCCGAACTGAACTTCCCCGGGCACGCCCGTGCGGCTATCAAGGCGATGGAAGCCCGTTACGAGCGTTTGATGAAAGCCGGGAAGCCGGAAGAAGCCGAAGAATACCGGCTCGTAGATCCCGATGACCAGTCTCAGTACCTTTCCGCACAATTTTATAAAGACAATGTGGTGAGCGTGGCGAGGGAATCGACCTACCGTTTTTATGAAAAGGTTGTAGACGCCTACGTGGCTATGTACAAAGAAGCCGGCCTCACGCTCCGGAAATTTCACACCGGCGGCGACGAGGTGGCGGAGGGAGCCTGGACGAAATCACCGTTGGCACAGAAGCTGATGGCAGCAGATCCTTCTATCCGCGACCCCAAAAACCTGCATATCTATTTTTTCCGGAAGCTGCTGCCCATTCTCCTCAAAAAAGGATTGGAGGTACACGGTTGGGAAGAAATAGCGCTCAGGAAAAATGAAAAGGGGGTTTACGACCCCAACCCCGAGTTTGCCGGCAAACATGTAGTTCCCTATATCTGGAACAATCTCTATGACCTGGACCTCGGGAACCGCTTGGCCAACGCAGGGTACCCCGTGGTGCTTTGCAACGTCACCAACTTCTATTTTGATCTGGCTTATAACAATAATCCCGCAGAGCCGGGGCTGTACTGGGGGGGCTTTGTGGATACCAGGACCAACTGGGAATTTGCGCCTTACGACTATTTTAAAACTACCTTTACCAATTCCATGGGCGCGCCGCTTGATTTTTCGCGAGCGGAAAAGCTCCGGCCTGATGCCCGCAAAAATATCATAGGAATAGAAAGCCAGCTTTGGGCGGAGACTGTGAAAGGCCGGGAAATGATGGAATACTACATTCTCCCGAAATTACTCGGATTTTCGGAGAGTGCCTGGTCACCGGAAAGGAGCTGGGAGACGATCGAGCAGCCCGAACAGCGCAGAAAGCAGGCGGATGCAGAGTGGAATGTTTTCGCCAACCGGTTGGCGAAAACCGATTTGCCGCGATTGGCTTACTTCAATGGCGGTTATAACTATCGCATTCCTGCTCCGGGTGCTATTGTTGAAAACGGGATACTGAAAGCCAATACGGAGCTTCCGGGGCTGGCAGTCCGGTATACTACCGATGGCAGTGAGCCGACGCTTTCGTCACCTGTATATACCGAGCCGGTTTCTGTAGCCGGGAAATTAATACGCGTGAAGGCTTTTGACGCCAGCGGGCGGGGAAGTAAAGCAACAGAAGTGAATCCATAACCATTTGATAGCCGACGAAATTTCATCCTGATTTTTTATCATTTATTAACGCTACTCGGGCAGCAGGTTCTGCTGTCGGTCTGAGGCAACACAACATGAATATTGTAGTAGATTTAGGCGCAACCAACCTTCGCGCAGGGCTGGAAAAAGACGGCATTATCTCGGAAGAGAACGCCATTGTCCTGGAAAACAAGCACAGCCTGGAGGCCACACTATCACAGATAATTGACTTCCTCAAGCCTTATGCCCTGCACGACGCGCAGAGTATCGGCATCGGTGTACCATCGGTCGTTGATATTGTCAACGGAATTGTTTACAATGCGGCCAATATCCCTTCCTGGAAAGAGGTTCATCTCAAAGAGGTGCTGGAATCGGCTTTCGGCATACCGGTGTATGTGAACAATGATGTCAATTGCTTTGTATTGGGGGAGCATCGTTTCGGACTGGCAAAAAACTATAACTCCGTCGTCGGGGTATGCATCGGGACCGGGCTGGGTACCGGGATTATTGTGAACAACCAGTTGTATACGGGGGTGAATTGCGGAGCCGGCGAGCTGGGGCACTTGCCTTACCTGGAGCATGACGTCGAACACTATGTGTCGGGCAGTTTTTTTGAGACCCGCTACGGCCTGAGTGCGATGGAGGCGTCCCGGAGGATGCAGACGGAAAGGGAAAAGGCGCAGCCCATGTGGAACGAATACGGGGTTCACCTGGCGCATGCGCTGATTACCGTCATGTACGCCTACGATCCGGAAGCGATCGTACTGGGCGGGTCGCTGGCCAAAGCTTTTCCTTACTTTGAAAGACAGATGTGGTCTACTATGGAAGAACGGTTTGCCTACCCGGAATCACTCCGGAAGCTGAGCATCTTCCCGTCAGTGGATGAAACGATCTCCTTGCTTGGCGCGTCGCTGCTTTCGCACCAGGATTCCGGGACGTTAATCGATCACAAATAGTTTTAAATGAAAAATACCGGAACAATTATGCGTTTACCCCCGATAGTCCTCCTGATTTTTTTCATCTTTTTTGTCATTTCATTTCTTTCGAATATCCTGGGGCCGCTCATTCCGGATATTATTCAAAGCTTTGACCTGAGCCTCGGCCTGGCCGGCTTCCTGCCGTTCTGTTTTTTTGTTGCCTATGGTGTGGCTTCCATCCCTGCCGGTGTACTGGTTGAGAAATTCGGTGAGAAAACAATGATGGTAGCTGCGTTCGGGCTAGCGTTTGCGGGTGCAGTCACCTTCGGACTTAACCCGGTTTTCGGTACCGCCTTGCTTTCACTTTTCCTGATCGGGATTGGCATGGCCATTTTGCAGGTAGTGATCAACCCGCTGCTGCGCACTGCCGGAGGAGACGTTAATTTCGCCTTCTTTTCTGTCATGGCGCAATTGTTTTTTGGCGCCGCTTCTTTTCTGAGCCCGATGCTCTACAGTTACCTGGTCCGCAATGTGCATGCAGGCGAGGCACAAAACGGGTTGATCCGGCTTTTTAATTCATTGGTGACGCCCGAACTGAAATGGGTGACGCTTTACTGGGTGTTCGCCGTAATCGCCTTGCTGATGGCGGTGTTGATTGGCCTGGTGAAGTTTCCCAAAGTGGAGCTGAAGGAGGATGAACGAATTGATACGGGGCAGGCTTTTCGTGTGCTGCTTAGAAACAAGTTTGTATGGATGTATTTCCTGGGCGTCTTCTGCTATGTAGGGACTGAGCAGGGCGTCGCTAACTGGGTTTCACAGTTTTTGCAGGTTTACCATGGTGTGGATGCCAGCACGACGGGAGCCACCGTTGTTTCCTGGTTCTGGGGCCTGCTGACGATCGGATGTGTGCTGGGCCTTTTCCTGCTTAAAATCTGGGACAGCCGGAGGGTACTGGTAGTCTTTGCTATGGGAGCCATATTGTCGCTTTTGTCGGGCCTTTTTGGACCCACGCAGGTAGCGTTATGGGCGTTTCCCCTGGTGGGCTTTTTTGCCTCGGTGATGTGGTCCGTGATCGTTTCGCTGGCGTTGAACTCGGTATCGCAATACCACGGTACCTTTGCCGGTATTCTTTGTACCGGTATAGTCGGAGGAGCCGTCGTGCCGCTTATTGTGGGTACGCTGGGAGATTGGATAGGCCTGCGCAACGGTATGTTGTTTCTCTTCCTGACGCTTGGCTATATTTTAAGTATAGGTATTTGGGCCCGTCCGCTGGTCAATAACGCTACACTCAAAAAGCGGAAGGAATAGGAGGTGTTTTGTGAAGGCGCGTGTCGGTCCTCCTGAGAAAGAAGTTTTTTTTGCGAAAACACCTTGTAGCGGGGGTGACAAATAGATGTTGTCAATGGAAGTCAATAGTAGCCGGAGGCTACCACCCGGACGGTCATCCTGAAGCGGAGCGCAGCGGAGTCGAAGGATCTCCTGTTGTTACTAAGAAGCCCGGCGGAATAGATTGAGTGCCGGGAAGGGGAGATCCCTCCACTGCGGTCGGGATGACCCTCCGGTCGGAGCGGCTTCAAACCTGTTGTTGTCAATGGTAGCGCATCTGCCGGATGGTCATCCTGAAGCGGAGCGCAGCGGAGTCGAAGGATCTCCTGTTGGTATTAAAAAGCCCTCTGAAAGGGATTAGGTGCCGGGAAGGGGAGATCCCTCCACTGCGGTCGGGATGACCATCCGGTTGGAGCGGCGCCATCCATCGTGTTGTCAATGGTAGCGGAGCGCAGTGGAGCCAAAGGATCTCATGCTCAAAGAGAAAAGCCGTTTTAACAGTGGGATTTGGGTTTTGTGAAGGGGAGATTCCTCGGCTTCGCTCGGAATGACGGTAGCCACTAATTCACGAATAATTCATTCGTGAATTAGTGGCTACCTTTACTTCCTGCGGGAAATATCACTTCTTCTGCGCTTTCTTCAACGCTTCAGTAGTAATGTAATACTTGGTCAGCATGTTCGGAACCTCCCATTCCGGCAATTTGCCCTCTTTCAGGAAGCCCATATATTTCTCCGCTACCTGGGCGAAATGTGCCTCGTGGCCGGTGTCATATTTCTGGGGAATAACAACTTCCCAGCCTTTAGCGATCTTTTTCAGCTCTATCCCCGGGAATTTATCCTGCGCCGCTTTGAACGCTTCTGCCAGCTGCGCCTCATAATCAGCGGCATTACCAACAGGCTCAATGTAAAGAACCGGTTTGAAATTCTGCTCCTTACCCTGGCGGATGATCAGGTTGGCCTTGCTTCCTTTCATGATGGAATAATGCGTGTCGCCGGTACCTTCCGGCGCCTGGTAATTCCAGATAACCACTGCCTTCGCGTGAACACCTTTCAGTTTGTAATTGATTTCGCCATTGGCATACACATCCAACACTCCGTCTTTTACATCTTTCGTAAGATAAGCCGGGAAACTATCGGCCTTTGTTGAAGCTTTGAACTGGTCAAGCGTCAATTTGGTAGGGTACCTTTTTACTTCGCCAAGCTCGACATCGCTCTCATAGTTGATCACGGTTTCCGGGAAGGCAGCCCATTGAATCATATCGATCAGGTGAGTGGTTACATCTACAATTCCTTCACCCTGTTGTTCCACATCATAAAACCATTGCGGACGAACCAGCGGTTGGCCGGATACGAATTTGTAGAAATGGTGAACGCTCTCCTTTACAATTGAAGGATCTTTCGGCGTACCTTTCTGCAGTTCTCCGAATGCGGCGGCCGACTGGGCCAGTTCTCTCTGAAGTGCATTGGTAACTTCATAACGTTCGGTCATGATGTCATACAGAAGCACATTTTTCTCTTTTGCCGAAGCGAAAGCCTGCTTCAGCAATTCAAATCCTTCCGGGTTGATGGCCATCGGCTTATCGGCGAGGACGTTCAGCCCGGCATCCACCGACCGCTTGATAAAGTCTGTCTTCTTTTGGTTATTGCCGGCCAGGATAACGAGGTTGCCGCTCTTGTCGCCGATCGCCTTCTCAATAAAATCTGCGCCCTTGTAAACCTGCTCATTCCATTGAGTAGGGTTTTCAGGCCGGGAGTTGTACCGTTCTATGGCCGCCAGGTAGGCATTTACGTCCGGGCCGTCGGTCGCATACACGTGAACCACCGAATCGACGTCCTGGTACATCTGTTTCTGCACAAGGGCAGCATGGAAATGGCCCGGTTCGACTACCACCAGTTTAATAGGCTTCCCTGTTGAAGTTTCCTCTTTCTTAGTTGGACTGCACGCGGTAAACATCGCCATCGCAACGGCCGTAGGGGCCATTATTTTTTTGTGAAGCATGATTGAGATTATAGTGAATTACTATGTTTGACTTAGCTGTGAGGTTTGAGCTGTGAGGTTTGAGCTGTGAGGTTTGAGCTGTGAGGTTTGAGCTGTGAGGTATGAGGTTTGAGATGTGAGCTGATCAGCAAGCTGCCCTCATACCTCATACCTCACCCCTCATATCTTAAAGAAAATCCGTTTTTTATAAAGAAAATACATTAACCACCAGATTAGGCCGAGTGCTCCGATTGCGCTGAAAACTTCGTGCCACTTTGGGTCTGTAAAGCTATACAATCCTCCGAAAAGCATCTGAGCTGTTTTTTCAAAATCGATAAAACGGTACAAAAGGTAAATCGCAATCGAATTTAAGCCGATAACTTCAAAAAAGAAAGTCCAGCGGCGCCACTGAAGTACCTCAATGACGTAATAGAAGGCGGCAAGGAATATAAACGCCATTCCCGCAGTAAGCAGAATAAAGGGGCTCGACCAAAGATGTTTGTTTACGGGGAAGTGTTGCCCCCAGATAAGGGCGACAACGATGGAGACCGCTCCGCACGCAAGGAGCCAAAGCGTTTTGGCGTTTTCGGTGACATCAGTCGCGCGTAGCTTTGAACCTGCAAATGTCCCCAGAATGCTCAGGCACATGGCCGGGAACTGGGTCAGCAGGGCATTTTCATCGTAAGTTTTCTGAAGAAGGCGCCCCGGCATAAAGGTCCGGTCGAACCAACCGACCAGGTTCCCTTCGAAAGAGAGATCGCCCGCTCCGAAACCCGGCACCGGGATTAAGAACAAAGCAGCATAATAAAGCAGCAGAATGGATACCACGCCGGAGAACCTTTGTTTTGGGGTCAGGTACAGGTAAAACAGAGCTCCGAAAAAGGTAGCGATACCGATGCGCGCCAATACTGTCCCGAAGCGAATATTGGCAGGGTGGAAAAAGTCTATCGGGATGTTTTTATCGACGATCCCCAGCAAAAACAGGATGATCATCCGTTTAAAGACTTTCTTCATGAGCGTTTCCCGCCCCAATCCTTTGCTCAATCCGCTTTCAAGCGAAAACACCAGTGAAACACCGGCTATAAACAGGAAAAGCGGGAAAATGAAGTCGTAGAAAGTAAAGCCATGCCAGGCGGGGTGGGTGAGCTGCGCGGCCACGGCGTCTACCCAGGCCAGGCCGGTTTTGCCTTCCAGGCGTTCAATAAATGCGCCGCCGCCTGCTATTAACAGCATATCGAAACCGCGAAGCGTATCTACAGATAGAAGTCTTTTAGGAGGTAAAGTCTGTGACATAGGGGATTAGGATAGATTTGTTCCTGATAAAAAAGAAAAAAGTACCCCATGGCGGCTTTCTAACGCTTTTCCCGATTTTTCAGGCGCTGTATAGGAGCAATATCTTGTTCGGTGACGGGGCATACTCGTCAATAGGACCATTTCACACGTACTATTTTGCTGGCGACACCGATATCTCTGAAGAAATGCTGCCAATAAAGCTGGCGGGAAGAAAGGTGATCATTGGGTGATTTTATTTCTACAAAACAGTATTCATTTTCTTTCCACACGAACAGGTCGGGAAAACCCCGGGTCTTGTCCCGCAGGTCGGTTGCCATTTCCATTAATATCAGCAGGAGCTGTTCGGCATCCAGGTACCTCGTAATCGCGAGCAGCTGATCGAGCAGTTCATCGTACCAACTCACCATCACATTGGCAGTACCGTATTTATCGTGAAATGTTTGTGCCAGGTTCGTGCGTATTTTTTCAATGGAGTCGAGGGCTTCCTTTTTCTGCTGCAGTAAATGGGCGCGTTTCTGGTAGAAATCCGGCAGGAAAAAATCGGAGGGCACACGCTGCAAGGGGTGGTGGATCGCCTGAACGTTCTGATCGTAAATAACATCCCAGAAAAGGAGGCCGAAAATGGCCCGCCAGGGAATATTTTCGCTGAAAAATGCTGCATAACCCTGCCGGATATAATGGTGGGCTGCACCTGTTTCCACCTGGTGCCGGAAAGTGAACGGCACCGAAATCTGATCGGCCTCGTGCAGGGCACGTGTGGTCTGCCGGACGAGTCTTTTACCGGACCTTGAAAGCTTTGCCAGGAAGTCGTTGCCGAAATACAGCTCGTCGGCATTTTGCGGGGCCGCCTTCATTTCTTCACAGAGACCGGCGGCTTCATCAACAAAACCCAATTTGTGAAGCAGCCTCACTTTTCGCTCCCGTGCCGGCGGCAGGGTCGTTAATTCGTACAGCTCGAGCGCCTGAACCGGAAGTTTTTGCTTCTCCATCCACCCGGCTGCCTTTAAAGCCAGGCGTTCGAGCCCGGGCGCGGCCGAAGGCGACAAATCCGCCATCAGGTCGGAATGGCCAAGGATAAACCATTCGTATAGTACCTGGGGTATTTCCGTTAAGGTCTTTTCATAAAAAGTCTCCCTGAACCTGGAAACCGCCCAGGCGTCGTCTATTTCTTTTCTTGACTGGAACCGCTGGGAGAGGGTTTCTTCTTCAAATGACTGAAAACGCACATGTCCCAGGTCACGGATTACAAATTCCGACATATCGTCATAGCGATTGCCAAAAAAGAGGAATTTCAGCAGGTCAACTTCTTCCGAGTAGAGCACTTCAACGATATTTCCTTCCGAAATTGCAGTTCCGAACAAAGGTTCCGGCTCGTAATCGTGTATAAGCCAGCGGACCAGGTCGGGCTTCCGGATGCTTTTCAAGGGCATAATAACCGGTTTGAGCGCGCCGGCTACCGTCATCAGCTCTCCTTTGGTCAGCATATCGAACAGGGATTCGAGGTCACGGTTCCCGGAGAACACCGGCGGGCGCGCGAAACCGCTCCGGATCAGTATTTCCAGTGACGCCGCTGTATCTTCAATTTCCGGGTAGTCAAGCGATCCGGCTTTAAAATAACGCCCTTTCCTGTTGCTCATCCGGATAAAAAGACACCGGGAATCCTCCGGCAAGTCTTCGTAAGCGCTCAAAAACTGAAGTTCGGCGTCATTCATCAACTGACCGTACATGGACTTTACAAAGTCAACCAGGTAGTCGAAGTAACTTAGGTAATACTTGGGAGGCAATACAATCGGTTCCGCCATAAATCTAGGCCATTACGCCAAATAAACTTCTGCTGTGTTGTATTATAAGTGGATAAAGTAGCAGTATACATGCTAGTTATAGAATATTCAATTGCATTGGTTTACTTTTGCTTTCCATACATCGATAAGCCGTCGTATTTTATGAAAACAGTTGACTCCTTTAATTTTTCGGGACGTAAGGCCCTCGTAAGAGTAGATTTCAATGTTCCTCTCAATGAAAAGTTTGAAATTACTGACGATACGCGTATCAAAGCAACTATCCCTACTATTACAAAGATACTAAATGATGGGGGGGCAGCCATACTGATGTCCCATTTGGGAAGACCGAAAGACGGCCCCACCGATAAATTTTCACTGAGACACCTGGTGACGCCGCTGTCATTAATTTTCGGGCGCACAGTGAAATTTGCCGATGACTGTATCGGAGAAAGCGCGGTTAGCCTGGCTGCAGGCCTTCAACCGGGTGAAATACTGCTGCTCGAAAACCTGCGTTTTTATAAGGAAGAAGAGAAAGGCGACCAGGCTTTTGCCGAAAAACTGTCCACACTCGGAGATGTCTGGGTAAATGACGCCTTCGGGACTGCCCACCGGGCTCATGCTTCGACTGCGGTAATCGGTCAGTTTTTTAAAGATAAGGTTGCCGGTTATGTACTCCAGGCAGAGCTGGATAACGCGCAACGCGTTTTGGAAGAAGCAGAAAAGCCTTTCACCGCTATTATGGGCGGCGCAAAAATTTCCGATAAAATATTAATTATCGAAAAGCTCCTGGATAAGGTAGACAACCTGATCATCGGCGGCGGCATGTCTTATACTTTCGCCAAAGCACAGGGAGGCAGTATCGGCAGCTCTTTGCTGGAAGCCGACAAGCAGGAGCTCACGCTGGAGCTGATCGAAAAAGCAAAGGCAAAAAATGTGAAGCTTTACCTGCCGGTTGATACGGTGATCGCCAATGATTTTAAAAACGATGCCGAGAGGAAGGTAGTGAATGCAGGAGAAATTCCAGACGGGTGGGAGGGCCTCGATATAGGACCGGAAACTGTAAAGCTATTCAAGGAAGTAGTAGAAGGCTCCAAGACGATTTTGTGGAATGGCCCTATGGGGGTTTTTGAATTCCCGAATTTTGCCAAAGGTACGAATGCCATTGCCGCCGCAGTGGTACAGGCTACCGAAGAGAATAATGCGTTTTCGCTTATAGGCGGAGGAGACTCAGCCTCAGCCATCAACAACGCCGGTTACGGCGACCGCGTCAGCTACGTTTCTACCGGTGGCGGCGCCCTTCTCGAATACATGGAAGGGAAAGTACTGCCGGGAGTGGCGGCGTTGGAAGAGGTATGAGGTTTAAGGTGTGAGGTGTGAGGGACGTTAGCGCCACCCTCATACCTCACACCTCATAACTCACACCTCATAACTCACACCCCATAACTCCACAAATGCGAATCACACACAAAGTAAACCTTGCCGTCGTGGTAGGTACCGCCGGCACGGATGGGTTGCGGGGATTCGGCAAGTAATTCAATTGCATACGTCTTGGTATCGAGGCGGGCTACGCCCTTTCGGAGCAGAATATAAACGTTATTCCGGTCACCTTTTACGAAGATCCGCGGGCCTTGCTCCAGGACTGTTTTCCCGAGGCCCAGCTCCTTGTCAATATTTACCTGCTTCACCAGTTTTCTGTCTTCAGGATTCCAGATAAAAAAGTGCTGTGCGTCTGCGAATCCGGCAATATTCCCGTTTTTTAACCTGAACAGGTCGTTGTACCCTTGTACGCCCGGGATTACGGGCTCCTGCCATACTACCTTTCTGCTTTTTTCATCCAGGATAAACAAGGTAGCCTCGTGTGCCTTTTTCTCGCCGCCGCTGCCGGGTGTGGTCGAGGTTCCGGCCAGCAAAAGGTCATGTTTGAGTGCAAGCATGGTCATGATGGAATGGTTGAGAATCAGGTTTTCGTCCGGTACTACTTCCATTTTCTCGGTTTTTTTGTCCCAGATTACCAATCCGCCGCCGGTTACGCCGTAGGCAGGTCCGCCGGAGAAAAGCACGGTTTCCCGCTCGGGGTGTATCAGGATCTTGAACGGCCTGTAAACATCCGGTTTCGACTCTCCCAGGTAGGCCGGATTTCCCGGTTCCTGCACCTTCCCGGTTTTCTTATGGGGCCGGGACGGGTCCCAACGGAGCAGGAAACCGCCGGGATAACCGCCTACATAGAGGTGTTTTCCATCGCTTTCAACCGTGTTAAACTGACCGTAAGCATCGTAATTCTTCCATTCCCCGTTAGCGGGATTAAAGCTGAATTGCCGCATCGGGAAGGCAGTTCCACCGCATATAGTCTTATCAGGTCCCAGGGCAACACCCATCACAATAGCTCCGTCGCTGGTGTAGCTGAACTTTAATTCTTTGTCCCCGCCGGCCACCGGATCGGAGATGGTAAGGGTATTGGTGACGAGATCGAGCTTTTTGACCTGTTTTCCGCTTTTGAAGTCTTTGTGAAAAAGCGCCTGGCTTCCTGAAATGTAAGGGACGGGCTGCTGCGGGCTTCTTTCCACACGCCGGACTTTGCCGTCGTACAGGGCCACCCAGCCATCTTTGTCACTTTCAAGTGCTTTCCCGTATACGCTGCCGTCCTGGTCCCGGTAGAGGTAAGCCAGCCCTTGTTTTCTTTCGCCTTCAGCCAAGATGGAGTGCGTTTTTGCAGTAGACGGGTCGAAGCAGATGATCTGACTGGCAGTATACCCTACTGCCAGGTAGACCCAGCCCTTGTCGTCGGCGGCAATATAGCGGGGGTATTGCTGCCAGTTTTCCTTGTTGACAACGCCGTAATCCGTGAACTTCCTGCTTTGGGGCTCAAAGGAAGTAAGCCCGCAGCCTGGATAGCTTACCGCCCAGATGGTGCCTTTGTCGTCTTCGGTCAATGACATAGCAGCGCCTTGTGTGGCGTGGCTGAAAGTAAAGGCGCCCTCCACCGGGTCAAACTCAACAAACTGTCCTTTGAACAACGTATAGAGCTTGTTCTGACCGGAGAGAATAGAGGCATATGGTGCATCGCCGGGTGTGAAAGGCATTTCGAACTGCTCACTTTTCCCGGTTTCGGCATCGATCATCAGCAGGGCATACCCGCCGCGGTGGTCAAAAAGCCAGAGGAGCACCACATCTTTTCCATTTCTGCCGGTAGTGGCCACTACGCCACGATGCTGGCCGATAGGCGAGGCAACTCCATGATCGGTAAATTGCCCTTTTGACGTGAAGAGCCTTCCCGTAGCTGAGGCCAGCCCGGGCGCAAGCCCGATACCAACCCCCAGGGCTGCGTTTTTTAACAAAAAATCTCTTCGGCTAATGGAGGTTTCTTTTTTCATTATGATTGACATACAATATCTGGTGAGTTAAGTACCTGCGTTATTTCCCCTTTTTTCAATTTCCTTCTTCACTTCCTCGATCAATTGCTGTTCAGTTGGTAAATAAAGCTTGTACTCACTTGCGATTATCGTTTTATTGGTTTCAGGTAGTGATATTTTTACCACTGCGTTGTTTTTTTCAGCGCATAATAAAATGCCTATCGTTGGATTTTCGAAGTCACGTTTCTCATATCGATCGTAATAATTGACATACATCTGTAGCTGTCCAATGTCTTGATGGGTTAGTTTTGTAGTTTTTATTTCAATAATGACAAAGCATTGGAGTAGCCTGTTGTAGAAGACCAAATCAATAAAGAATTCGTCTCCTTCAATGTGTAACCGCTTTTGCCTCGCCACAAATGCAAACCCATTGCCCAACTCCAATAAAAAATCATGCAGATGGGTTATTATAGCCTGTTCAAAATCCTTCTCGTAATAAGATGCTTCCCGATGCAATCCTAAAAATTCCAGATACATCGGGTCTTTAATAATTTCTTTTGCATCCGACGGCTGCTTTTCGTTACGGGCGACGGATAAAACATTTCTGCGGTCGTTACTTATGAGAAGTCGCTCCCATAGACTGCTGTGAATTTGCCGCTCAAGCTGCCGGACTGTCCAGTGATTTTTTACAGTCTCAGCAATGTAGAAATCTATTTTATCGCGATTGTCAAGCCTTATCAGCAATTTATACTGACTCCAGCTCAATTGCGAATACAGTGTATTCGCAATTGGAAATGAACGATAAAATTGACGGGAGAGCTCTATTTGACGTTTAGAAAAACCGCTTCCGTATTCCGGCTCGAGCTGTTCAGCCACAAATTTGGTCAGGTAATTCCCGTAGTCTGCACGTTCTTTTCCCTGTTGCTCCTCTTCGAATATACGCTTTCCTATTTGCCAGTACATGAGGGTACGCTCGTGGTCCACAAGACGGATGGCCTTTTCTTTCGCGCTAAGTATGATAGCCTTAATGTCTTTGATTACCGATTGGGCTACAATCATATTTCCGGATATTTGTTTGAAAACTTACAGAAAACAGATGGGAGGCATATACAGGGAGCAGCGAAATAAAACGCTGGACGATCAAAGTTACTTCAATGAATTGGTTACATCCGGTATTATGTCGCTTAAAGATCCACTAATTAAGAATATCGGAAAAAACGACAGGCCCGGTCAAACGGGCCTGTCGTGGTACCTGCCGGGCTTTTGCCCGGTTCCGGCTAACCGGAATTTGCAGCAGACCGATTAGGGAGCAATAGTCAGATTGACCTTCTTGATAATCGTTTTTTGCTCATCTATCGTGCTGTTAGACGCTACAAAAACAACTTCGTAGGTTCCGGGCTTGGTGAAGGTATAGGGATACTCCACCAATTTAGGATTACGTATGCCACGGATCGCGATGGGCCTGTCAGGCGCAAGCTGCACCTCGTTGGTAGTAATGGCAGAGCTGACCGCCCAGGTTTCGCGCAGCGGATCGTTATACGGGCTAGCCGGGTCATACGGCTTGTACTCAGGCCGGACTGCCAACGGGTCATATTGATCCGACTTCGGGTCGTAAATCGGGTTTTTGGGGTCGTAAATCGGATTTTCCGGATTGTATTTCGGATCTGCTGGGTCTTCGTAGGCATTGCCCCGCAGTGAAAGCCTGGTGCCGCTCATGGTTGTCCGCGACGGATTATTGGCCTTGTCTTCGTCCACTACGGTGAATGCCGCAAATGCCTGGTCTTTCACCACCAGGGGGCTGCCGTTGAAGAGCTCAATGCTCTGTACCGAAAAGTTTTCAATCATCCACGTTCTGACTGCCCCGTTTACGAGTTGCGGCCGGGTAAGGTATTTGAAAGCTACGTACACCGGTCCTCCACCCTCGGTAAAGCTGGAGATATTTTTTGAACCGGAGTTTACAAAAGTGGTGCCGGTCCCCAGTGCCACGCTGTCGGTAATGTCCACCCAGGTTGCCGCCTTGATGCTGGCCAGGCTGGAATAGTCTCCCTTGAAATCGTTGGAGATAAGGACCGACAATTGTTTGTCCTGTGTTCCACCGGTAACTGCGCTGTTGAAAGCCAGTTTGGCTCCCTTGTAGTTAAACGTGATCTTACGTCCCTCCCGGAAATTGTAATCGCGGCTTTCCTCACCGGAGAAGAAAGAAATCATGTCTGCATTGCCCGTAAACTTGAAGTTTACAGGCTGTCCGACTTTATGTGCAGTGCCGTCAACGGTTACATCAAAGTCCGGCGCTGCGTCGACTTTCAGATCTTTCTCACAGGAGGAGAAGAAGATCATCGCGGCGGGTATGAGCAATTTAATTCGTTTCATAAATCTGTTTTTTTACACGACTGGTTACCAGCCTTTGTTTTGAACCATAGAGGTGTTGACCGTCATTTCGGCAGCCGGAATCGGCATCAGCAGGTCTTTCTCGGATACGTTGGTAAAGTACTTCACGTAGAACTGGCCGGGTGAATCCTGCTGCGCCGTATTGCCCATGTCCTGGCAGACCTCCAGGAATACGCCCCACCGGATCAGGTCGGCCTTGCGGAGGGCTTCCCCGGTAAGTTCACGCATACGCTCGTCCATAATAGCCTTGTGAAAACTCGCCTTGGTAGCAGTCTGGGCCGCCGGAAGCTTTGCGTCTTCAGGCGTATAAATGGTCGCTTCGGCCGTAGCGCCGGTGCCGCCCGCGCCCTGGATGGTGACGGTAGGGACAGACGTATAAACGCCCTCCTGGTAGAAGTTCACGCCGGTAGCGTCGCGTTTCAGGTTGACGGCCGTTACTTTTCCGCCGGATACTACCGCTACGGCCTCCGCATTGGAACCGTTTCCGGCCGAAATCACAACTTCCGGTGCGGTGGTATAACCGGTTCCGCCGTTGGTTACCGTTATCGCTTTTACCCCTTTGGACCACCCTCTCCACCTGATGTTGTTAAGAATTTCAACTACTTCAGGAGTCGGGCCATTCAAAGCGTTTTCCGCTTCCGCGTACATAAGGAGTACATCGGTGAACCTGAGAATGGGTACGTTTTGCGGCGTGCGCTGCGGTGACTTCGGCTGAACTGCTTCGTATTCCCTTCTCCATTTGGCGGGTCTCAAGCCGTATTTGGCGGTTTCGGTGGCAGGGAGATTGCTAACCGTTTTGGCGCCGTTTACCGAGCTATTGCTCACGTAGGCGAAATGTGCAATGTTCCAGAATTTCCTCGCATCTCCCGGTTCAAAGATGTTATAGAATTTCGCGGTTATGCTCATATAGGAATCTGCGCGCCCTGTAGCAGAAGTAGCAGCAGAAGCAGGACCGTTGATCCATCCCTGGTTGCCGGTTTCCGAATAGTTGTCGAGACCATTCCCGAAAAACTCCACTTCAAAAATACTTTCCTTGATGTCATAAACATCCCCGGCCAGGTTCATGAAGATTTTAGGATAGTTCGGGTTCATAGCGTGATTGGCCTTGGTATCGTCAATCACCATTTTAGCCCATTTTTTGGCTTCTGCGTACCGGCTTTCGTCTTTCAGCGGGAAGCCGGCCATTTTCAGGTTTACGCGGGCCAGTAGCCCCCTCACGGCCGACTTGCTGACCGCACCGCCGAAACCCAGGTCCGTGATATCCGGCACCAGCGCTTCCGCTTTTTCCATATCGCTCAGAATCAGGTCGTACACCTCTTTGTCCGTATTACGGGCCTGGTTCACGTCTTCAACGGAAGCAGTCGGTTCGGTCTTGATCGGAACTCCGCCATAGTACTGAACCAGCAAAAAGTAATAATAGCCGCGTAAAAAATAAACTTCTCCTCTCACCTTGTCACGATAAGCCTGGTCTATTTCAGGGTTTTTATCGACGTTGGCCAGCAATACATTGGCGCGGTTGACCCCCTGCCACAAGGCAGACCAGGTACCGGCGTTGTACGGATCCGCGGTAGAATAGAAATAGTTCCAGGGGCCGGCGGTAAGTGTAGCCCGGTTCATATAGGCGGCATCGCCGTCCCAGCCAAGCAGGTACTGGGCATATGTCCCGTAAAGTCCGCCTGAACCCAGAATGTCGTATACGCCCGCCCGTGAAAACTCCAGGTGCTCCTTTGTCTTGTAGTAAGCGCCCGGGTTCAGGAAGTCAGTGGGCTCGGTCGTCAGAAAATCCTTGCACGCGGTCGTCCCGAACATGAGTGCTGACAGCGCTATATATTTTATTTTCATCTCTGTAAAAGTTTTGAGTGATTAGCTGATAGTCTTGAGCAGTGAGGGAGGAGCCTTGAGGGCAAATTCCGAAAAACATTTAGCCCCCTCAGACCTCAAACCTCACACCTTAAATTAGAAAACAGCCTTCACGCCGAACGTAATGGTTTTTGCCTGTGGATAACCTGAAAAATCAAATCCGGGAGACAATACTGCGCTTGACAGCGTCGAAACTTCGGGATCCAGGCCGCTGTATTTTGTCCAGGTCAGAAGGTTTTGAGCCGCCACGCTCAACACCAGGCTCTTGAGATAGGCTTTGTTGATCCAGGTTTTAGGCAGCGAGTAGTCGAGCGATACCGTTTTCATTCTCAGGTAGGAACCGTCTTCGACATTTTTGGAAGAATACAAACCGATCACCCCCTGGCCTCTGCTTCTGTAGTTTTCGTTGGTAGGGTTTTCAGGCGACCAACGGTTCACATAAGAAGCATACTGGTTCACCAGCACCCGCATGTTGCTGTTTCCTTCAAGGGCTAGCCGGTTGGCATTGTAAATATGGTTGCCGTAGGCCCATTGGAAGAATACATTCAAGCTCAGGTTTTTGTACCGCAGGTTATTGTTGAACCCACCGGTGTGCAGCGGTTGACCACGACCGATAATGGTCATGTCATTGTCGTCAATGGTGCCGTCGCCGTTCATGTCACGGTATTTGATATCTCCCGGCTGAATGGTATTCCGTACCGAACCGTTGCTCGGGATGTTGTCTTTCAGGATGTAAACTCCTGCCGACGGGTTATGAAAGTCCTCAAACTGGTAGTTACCCTCCCAGATAAACCCGATCATTTGCCCGGCCGGCTTCCCGATTTCAGACATGTAAAGCGGCTTGTTGAAGTGCGACTCGTATCTGCCGTTTGCCAGAACGCTCTGCTGCCCGTAAGTCAGCTCCATGATGGTGTTCCGGTTGAAAGAAATGTTGAAGTTGCTGTTCCAGGTGAAATCGCGTGTTTCAACATTGGCGGTGTTAAGCGTAACTTCAAGTCCGCGGTTGCGAAGCTTCCCGATGTTTTTGTAGGCGGTTGAGAAACCGGTGGAAGTAGGTAGCGCCGCATTGAGAAGCAAGTCGGAGGTAATTTTGTTGTACACGTCAACCTCCAGCAAGATGCGGTCTTTAAAAGCACCTAATTCAAGGCCGATGTCGGTGGTATTGACTTTTTCCCAGCGAAGGTTCATGTTCCCGACCGACGAAACCTGTACGGCCTGAAGCGGGGTGCTGTTGTTAAATGAATACCCGCTCAGTACCTGCGACAATGCCGCGAACCGGTCAAAGTCGTTTACCCGGTTGTTACCGGTGCTACCATAGCTGGCCCTGAGCTTGGTGGTCGAGAGAACCGGGAAAGCCTGGCGGAAGAAGTTCTCTTTGTCGAGGTTCCAGCCGACTGCCGCGCCCGGGAAATATCCCCAGGGGTTCAGAAACTTGGACGATCCGTCGGCGCGGAAGGTGAGCGTCAGCAAGTATTTGGATGCAAAACCGTAGTCTATCCGTCCCGCATACGAAACCATTGTATTCTTGCTGGTCCACGAGCGCGGATTGTAGGGCACCCCCTGGTCCAGGCCGTCAATTCCCAGCTCTTCGTTCGGGAGCAGGCGCCCGCCGTACCCGTTTTGCGACCTCGTAGTACCATTCAGTCCGAACAGCGCAAATGCATCAAAACGATGCAGCCCGAATTCCTTGTTGTAATTGAGGGTATTTTCGTTAGAAAACAGGTAGGAGTAGGTATTGGTAATGCTCCCATTCACACCATTCACGTTCAATGGGTTGTAAGGGCTTCCCTGCGAAGTTTTGGAGTTAAAGAAATTCTCATCTACGATCCGCGCGTGACGCAGGCCGCCGATGGTCTTGAAAGTAAGCCCTTCGGCCAGTTTTACCCTTACAAATGCATTCCCGTCAACCGTGCTGGTCATATTGACCTGGTGCTGGTTCTCAAGGTCAATGAAAGGGTTCACCCGGAAATCAGAGTTGTTCACCGCCGATTCATCGGCTTCCTCTGTTACAAGGTTAATATCTTCGCCAATCGGCGCAACCGGCCGGTATACCCAGGTACGGAAAAGGGTATAGGTCGACGGGCTGGCGTTACCTGCTGACGCATTAATCTGCTGGCCGTATTTTTTGACACCCGTATAGTTGACCGTTACGCCGGCGTCAATGTTTTTCGCCAGTTTCTGATCCAGCGTCACCCTGCCCGAATACCGGTTGTAACCGGTATTGATGATCACACCCTTCTGATCAAAAATAGAACCCGAAACCGAGTATTTGGTCTGGTCGTTTCCACCCCTGATCGATACGCCGTAGTTCTTGATGGCGCCGGTCCTGAAAACGAGGTCCTGGAAATCGATTCCTTTGACATTTCTGTAATCCTCAAGCGTCTTCCCGTTCCTGAAATAGGCCAGCGTTGTGGCAGACGTCGGGTTCATCTCCATCTGGTACTTGAGAAACTCGTAGGGGCTCATCAGCTCCTTTTTCTCAGGTTGCCCCTGGAAGCCTATTGAAGTGGACAGGGTAATTTCCGGGCGGCCGGCTTTTCCACGCTTTGTTTTGATCAGGACCACGCCGTTGGCAGCCCGGGATCCGTATACGGAAGCGGAAGAGGCATCTTTCAGGATAGAGATCGATTCGATGTCTTCAGGGCTGAGTGTAGAAGGATTAAAGTCCTCTACGGGAAAATCATCAATTACGTATAAGGGAGATGTCGATTGGGTCAGAGAGCCTGCTCCGCGGATCATAATTTCAACACCGCCGCCGGGCTGACCGTCATTCGACATTACACGTACCCCGGCCGCACGGCCGGCTAGCGCGTCAGCAAAGTTCCCGACAGGCGCCTTTACCATATCACTCACCTGCAGGGTGCTGACAGAACCGGTAAGATCGCTCTTTTTGACCGTGCCGTAACCCACCACAACAAGTTCGTCAAGCGCTTTGGAATCGGCCTCGAGCTGCACATTAATTGTGCTCTGCGAGCCGACGGTTATCTCCTTGGTCAGGTAACCGACGAAGGAAAACACCAGGATATCGTTGGGTGAAGGGACCTCAATCGTATAGGTACCGTCAGGATTGGTGGCAGTTCCGTTCGATTTCCCCTTCACAAGAATGGTAACCCCGGGCATTCCCTCGCCCTTTTCGTCGATGACGCGGCCCTTGACCTTAACGGCCATCTGTCCCTGGGAAATCATACTGTGTGCGTGCAAAGGCAGGAGAGGGTTTGCCTTACCATCCACAGTACCGGCTGCGGCAAGCAAAGCCAGGGTACAAATCCTGGGTTTGAACCACTCGGGTACTCTGGAGCTCCTTTTCAGGTTTGTTTTTCTGCTCATTAGTAATTGTTAGTTTGAATGTCTGAAAACCGACTTCCCGTTTCAGGGACGCGCCACGACAGAGGTCGCGGTGAATGTCGATCTGATCCGGACCAGGGTGGGTCCGCCTTTTACCTGCCTATTTTTTCTCCGAATAGTGCAGGATGATTGAAAGAAAATGTGGGGAATAGTTAAGGTTTTAACATAGGCTGATACAGATTAGGTAGAAAAAGCGAGCCGCGATTGAAATTGGCGCCGGGTCTTGGTTAAAAAGGGTATTGGGGAAGCACCGGCAGGTACCCAATAGCAGGCTTCGTGTCGACTTCCTATAATATCAAACCGGGAGAAGGCCGATACTCATTTGGAATCATAGTTTAAATGCAAAATATCCTGCCTCCGGGTAGGAAACAGGATATTTTGAGAGGCCCGGGCTCCTTTCGACAGGCCAGGCGGAATGCCTGACGCGCTTTTACAGACCGAAAAAGCTTTTTGCATTGCCGTTATAAATCAGGTTTTTAACCTTTTCGGTAGCTTCTTCCGGCCGGAGCGCGTCAATTCTCAGCAGTCCTGTATCCGGATCGAGAAGCGGGTAGTGGGAACCGAAAGCGAACTTATCCTCTCCGTAATTTTTGACCATGTCCGCCAGTTCCATTACCATTCTGCCCGAAGTGTCCATCAACAGTTTTGTACTGCGGACCATTGCGAGCTCTTCTTTGTTAAAGGCGCCGAAATTGGAATTATTCGCCAGGTTGAGAATCAGGTACTTCGCGTCCGGGACGGCCTTGATCAGAGGCAAAACGTCTTTCAGTGCCCATTCTTTGTTGATATCAAGCCAGGAACTTGTACGACTGTCAACCATCCGGAGCGCCATCGCGATGGGCACATTATGATCTTTCGCCATTTTTGCCAGTTCTATGCAGGCCGGGTTGGTCAGCTCGTAGCCATGGTACAGCGGGTAAAGCCGGATGCCCTTGAACCCCATTTTGGTAATACTGTCTTCGAAATCGCGCCGCCAGCCGCTGTAAATCGGGTTAATGGTTGCGAACGGAATAAAGCGCTTCCGGTAGGCAGCACTTTCCTTCATCCCTTCATGCAATTCCTCGTTGGCAGACTGTACATTCTTATAGAAGATCCCGTTGAGATTGAAGACAACAGACTGGGTGATCCCGGCACGGTCCATGCGGACAAGCTGTTCTTTCAGTGTATTTCCCTTCAACCGGATGAATGGCCAATGGCCTACGTAGCTATTTACATCAATTAACATGCCGCCCGATAGATTTTAAATAAAGGTTATAGTTGTCAAAAAACAGCTTTTTACGCTGTGTCTCGGTCAGATTGGCGCCCAATACATGCCCGACACCCTGGTAGAAGCTATTGTCACACCCGAAGAACAGGCGATCCTCACCAACGCATTTGACCGCAAAGTCTACCATGTGACCGGCATTGTTGCTGCCCGATACGTCTACAAAGATGTTCGGGACACCCATTACCGCTTTGCAGGCTGCCTCCCAATCAATACCCCCGCCGATGTGCGCCAGCTGGAATTTCGCCTCCGGGTATCGTTTTGCCGCGTCTACCATATCTTCCGGTATCGAAACTCCCTTCGGTTCGCGCGCATCATACTGAATTCTCGAAATTCCGATCCCCATGTGCATCAGGATCATCATCTTCAAATCAATGAATTTCTCGATAATCGGGTAGAAGAGGGGATCGTTGATTTTGACGTGGTTGTAGAGCTTGACGCCGATCATTCCTTCGCCTACACAGCGCGTTATTTCTTCGAGCGATTCCTTCCGGAATTGCGGATTCAGTGTAAGCTGTCCGAAAAAACGGTTGGGGAATTGTTTCATTGCACTGAGAACCAGGTCATTGCAGGATCGTATCTCGGCGGGATCACCCTTTCCGCCCGGCACCATCGGCCTGGAAATTACCAGCTTTTCGATATTGAGGCGATCGGCAATATCGATGACCTGCTCAAAATTCCCTTTTGTAAAATACACGTGGGCATGAGCGTCCATCTTCCTGTATTTTTTGATGTCTTCCATCAGCGACCGCCGTTTTTCAGGGACGTCAGGCGCATGCTCATATCCGCCGGGAAGAGAGGCTGCGTTCGCAACCGTGGTACCCAGGGCCAGGGCTGCGGTCGCTTTCGCTAGAAAATCACGTCTGTTTTGTTTTTTCATAGGTATATAAGGTTTGAGCCTTCAGTCTTGAGATTCAGGCCACAGCCCGCACCTCACACCTCAGAACTAACGGCTACAAGAATCAGATTCTGAATAGTTTGGCGGCGTTCCCGTGAAGTATTTTACGTACAACGGCCAGGTCGGGAGAAAGCTCCTTGATTTTTTGGATGGCCTGAATGCCGGTACAGCCATTGCCTGTGCCGGTACGATCGTCACAATCGCTTCCGTAAAGCAGCTTGTCCTGGTGCCTTACCAGGAATCCCCTGGCATGTTCTTCGTCCCTGGTCAGCGCGCTAAGCCCCGAACCGGCAGACATGTCCGCAAACATGTTCGGGTAATCTGCCAGGAGCCGGTCCGTAATTCCGCCGGGGGTCACTTTTCCCCGGGGATATAGGACCGACTGGTCGTTGTGGTTTTTGTCAATATTGGCCCACCAGGATTGCGCGTGGCCGATAAAGTTTACCTTCGGGAATTTCTGAAGTATTTTATGGAAGTCCTCATAGCCATAAGTGTACATTCCAAACTGCCAATGGAGCAGTACGGGCACGTTGTACGCTTCGGCAAGCCGGTAAATCCTTTCCATGGGTTTCCCGTCTGCCTTGACGCCGAACTTCAGCTCACCAATGGCCTTGGCTCCCTTTTTGAGGTATTTTTCGATTTCCTTATCCGCGCCCTGCAGGTCGGGAACTTCGTTGGCGCCGAAGTAAAATTCGCCGGGGTACCGGCCGGCAATCTCCATGCAGACGTCATTTCCGGTGCTGTTTACCTGGAGCCCATTCGATTTTCCGAAATGTGTACTCGCCCCGAAAGACGGGGTACCGGCCGGAAGCAGTATGGTATGCTTAACACCCATTGCACGCTGATGCGTCAACAACTCTTCATGGCTGCGGCCCGCATAGTTGGTGTGCTGGTGGATGTCTATGATATTGAAATCTTCTTCTTGCGGTACGAACCTTTGCCCCCAGATGGCGGCACAGGCAAGGGTACTTTTTTTCAAAAATTCTCGGCGGGCTATCATAAAACTTTATTCGCTGGCTGATTACCAAATAAACTAACTGCTTAATACATGCCCGTATTCCTTCATACTCACATCCGTTTTATTTTTTTGAATCAGGGCTTCCGGGTCTCTTCTACCAGTTTTTTTACCGTAGCGGCAATCCGGTCCTCGATGTCGCCCGCCCAACGCCATGCCGGACGCCCGTATTCGTCCAGGTGGGCACCACCTTCGTACCCGTCTTCTTCCCATACCCTCCTCGACGGGATGTAGGCTGCCATTTCATTGGTATATCCCGATACCCAGGAACCCGGGTATTCCTTCTTGAACCTGAGCGAATAGTCGACTACCGCTTCACCGCCGATTCCGATCAGGAGCAACTCCCGTCCGATTTGCCATGCCTGCACCGGATACTCGTAAAACGGGCTGAATGTTTCCCCATCATCGAGTTTCTTCACCATTCGTTTGGCCCACCTGGCCTGGATCGCCTGGCTGCCAAAAGCGATCGGAATCAGCTTTTCACGGGTAGCCACCTCCTCGTAATCCAGCTGCACATAGGCAAATGCCGTTGTGAGGGCGGGCGAAACCGGAGTAAGCGTGGTGTTTAGCTGTTGTATAACCGCATCCGCCAACATTTTTCCGTATTTCTCGCATAAGGCTACCGTACGCCTGGGCAAAGGATTCTGATCGCCCCCGCAGGTGTTAAAAAACATGGCCTGCGCGCCTGGATATTGTTTTTCCAGCCCGGCCTGCGCATAACCCGGGTAATCTCCCGACCAGAGGTTGTGCGACAACGTGGTTGGGTGACAGGCGTAACCGAACAGCACGCCGAGCAGCCTGCCTTTCGGGCTTTTTATGGCAAGAACGGGGACGGCGTGGTCAACCGGTCCTTTTAAAGGAGTACCGCTTTCCAGCATTGCCGGAACTTCAGCTTCCTTGTTCTCTCTCCGGTTGACAGCAAAAGTACACAACCCCTCGCCTTTGAACAGTTGCGCAGGCTGCTGGTGGTGCCAGGCCTCGCGCACGGCTTCGATGACCTGGTCTTCCATCCACAGCGTATAGTCCAGTACACGCTGCTTTTGCAGGGAATCGCTCGGATAATAGTCCACCAGGTCGTCCTGCAGGCACGGTCCCGAATGGTTGTGGGAGAAAGTGAGCATAAAATCGGCACGCTCCACCTTGAATTCTTTTGCCACCCGCTCGAACAACCGTTTGTAGATCGTTTTCGACATGCCCTGGTGGTCGGTTGTCACCAAAATACGGCTTCTTTTACGGCTATCTTTCAGCACCATTACTTTCACCCATACATCGTGAAGCTTTCCTTCCGGTGAGCGTTTGGTCCCGTAGCCGGCCAGCCAGACATCCGTTTTCGGTGTGATCACCCGCCTGCTCAAACCTACCTGCCAATTCATTTTTTCAGAATTTAAAGGGTTGGGTGATTCCGTCAGGCAAAAACTCCGGCTGGCAGTTGCCAATAACAATACAAAAACCAGCCAGGACTTTCCGGCTGTGCGCTTAAAATCCTGGCTGACTCTTCGAATATTCATAATCGGGTTAATCTTGGCGATGCGGCAACCGGACCGACTGGCCGGTTCTGGCACTTTCATAAATGGCTTCAATAATGGCGACTGATTTCCTGCCCTCGATTCCATTGACGCCCGGTTCTCCGCCCCGGTCGATTGCCTCCAGGAAATCTTCAATCTGGCGTTGATGGCCAATGAAACTGATCGCCGCCGGATCAGCGACTCCCCCCTTGGAAAGTTGTTTCCCCGAATATTTCTCACGGATCGATTCGTCTTCGGGAAGTTCATGTTCGAAAGCCCAGGTAAGAAGATCATTTTCTTCTCCTATAGCCGTTCCTTCCGTTCCAATTACCTCAAGACGCTTGAAAGAGCCGGGATAGGAAGCTGTTGAACACTCAATGGTTCCCAGCGCACCGTTGCTGAATTTCAGAATGGCTACCAGCGTGTCTTCTACTTCTATTTCGGTATGTCTCCGGTTAGCGGCAAATGCATGGACCGTCTCAACCGGTCCCATGAACCATTGCAGCAGATCCACAGAATGGATTCCCTGGTTCATCAGCGCGCCGCCGCCATCCAGTTCCCAGGTTCCCCGCCAGGGGGCCGACTGGTAATAGGCCTTGCTGCGGTTCCATTTCACATAGGCATTCCCGATTACCGGCGTGCCGATCCGCCGCGCATCTATTGCTGCTTTTATGTTAATATTTACTTCGTGGTAACGCGACGGGAAAATCACACCCAGGTGAACCCCGGCTTCCGCGGCGGCTGAAATCAACTGATCGCAACGCCCGGAGGTTATCTCCATCGGCTTTTCAATCAGGCAGTGCTTTCCGGCCCGGATAGCAGCCAGCCCACCTTCCAGGTGCGCACCCGAAGCGGTGCAGATGCAAACCACATCAATCTCTTCATCTTCCGCCAGTTCCTCTTGCGAAGCGTAAGTTTTGCCGCCGAAGCGGGAAACAAAATCAGCGGCTTTGGCCTGGTTCCGGTTAAAAGCGCCAACCAGCCTGGCGTTGGGGATTTCCCGGATGGCTTTGGCATGAAAATCGGCAATTAACCCCGTGCCGATAATTCCAATTCCGTACACACGTTTTGTCATTCAGAATACCAATTAGGATGCATAAGTAACGATGGGGTTCTGAGGCCACATCTCTCTTACCTTGTGAAACGCTCTCTGAATAATATTACTTACCGATTGCGGGTTAATACTAAGCTGTGACGCGATTTCTTCAACGCCCAAGTTATGGAAAAACCGCAGATAAATAACTTCCTGCTGTCTGGGCGAGAGCGTGGAGATCAGTTGCTGAACCTGGGAATTGGCTATTCTGTCGGATTCCATCTCGATGAAAGTATCTTCCGAAGACGATTCAAAGAATGCGAATTCGCTGACCTCGCTGATCTCGGTGGTAGTTTTCAGCTTCCGGAACATCTTGAACAGCTGATGCCGGAACGCCTTCATCAGGTAGTACTTCACATAATCCGTCTGGTTGATGGTATTTCTGTAAAGCCACAAATGAATATACAGTTCCTGGATCGCGTCTTCCACCAGCTGCACGTTAGGCGTAAACTTAAGGCCGTAGTGCAACAGCTTGCGGTAGTACCGGCGCGACAATTCAGTGAAGGCTGCTTGATCCGCATCGCGGTATCTTTGCCAGAGGATCTCATCAGTAGTCTTCTTCATGGAATCAGGCAATTAAATTAATTGGGGTTAACTTGGTATCAATATCTGGGATTCCGGCCCTGCTCAGAGCGGGTTCGGGAATGCAATCAAATCTTCGATGATCTTACCATCCTGCTCAAATCTGGCCAGGGTATAGATCCGGTTGTCGCTGCCTATCGCTATTGAATTCACGTAAGTTGGAATTCCGCCATCCTCATATTGGACCGTCCCATGATCCGTGTACGTACCCGAAGGCAGGTGAAAAGTAATGAGATGCAGGTTTTCCAAACCTTTTGCAGCGCCCTTCGCGATCTCGCCGGCTCCTTTGACCCTTTTTCCCTCCCTGAAAACCGGCCCGCCGGTAAGGTAGTACAGCGTTTCGCCATCGGGACCGAGTTTAAAACCCAGGTACCCATAGCTGAACTGGTCAAACATTCCCGATTTTTTAGAGGGCAGGGAGGTGATCCGGTCGATAATTTCAACCCGTTTTGCCACGGGGTCGAAGCGGAAGAGATACCCTGAGTTGCCGTGGACGCCAATGGCCACATTTTCTTTTTCGTACCAGAAAATTTTCCTCCAGTTGTAACCCATGCTGCCCGGGCGCGTGGCGTCATATTTGCCGAAATAATCCAGTCTCAGGTCCACGTCGGCAAGCGTCTCCAATGTCCCGCGGTCCGGATGGTATGTAAGGATATCCCCCTCAGCCACAGAAAAATAAACCGTTCCGTCCCCTGGATCTACCACAAGCGACCGGCAAAGTGTTCTGAAATCCGTCCCGGGTGTTCCGGCTTCTCCGTTTCCTGATATTTTACCCAGGTTTTTGAGCTCCCCGGTAACCACGTTGAAATGGATAAACTGCCCGGTAGGCCAGGAAATGCCATAAATTTGCTTTCTGTCGGTATCCATGGTCATAGATACCATGCCTTCGCCGTCAGGCAGTAAGGCGAGTCTCTCAAAGCCGCCGCCGGCCAGATCGTACGACAGGATATGGCCGCCCGGGTACAAGGCGTACCCTTCCGGCGCCGAAACGGGGAGCCGGTCCATCCCGTCTATCAGCTGGTAATAACCGACATGGGTAGAAAAATAAAGTTTACCGCCGGTCTCGAAAAAACGTACGTGGCTTTTCCCCTGCGGGACAGCCGCCCCATTTTTCTCTCCGCATATTTCAGTCAGGTCACCGATATGCACCGATTGGCCGGATGCCGGGTCAAACGCATACATCTGGCCGCCCTGTTCTATCGAATCCGAAGAAAGGATATAATAAACTTTCCCGTCACTGGCAGCCGAGAGCGCATTATAGGTATCATGCGCCCTGGGAAATCCCGAATAATATCGTTTGGCAATTAAACTCATATAAAAGGTATGTCGGGTGATAGGCAATTACTAACGCGTCGGAACGCCGGCTTTTTTACTCAGGTCAGCCACTTCTTTCATGATGGACGACTCGATGGAGGGGTGCCATTTGGCCGGTAAACCGTAAACCATCTGGGAGGTTTCTCCCTCGTAGCGCCCTTCTTTCCAAACTCTGAGCGAGGGAATATACCCCATCACGTCATTGGTGTAAGCGGCCACGAAAACGTGTTTACCGAACATCTCCTTGATCTTAACCGTATATTCTACGGTAACTTCGCCACCAAGGCTGAAAACAGGCTGCTCGCCTATCATCCAGACCTGGACCGGGTAGGGGTAGGACTTCATGAGCGGCTCATTCTTCTTTACCTTGTCCAGCATACGCTCTGCCCATCTTTTTTCATATCCTGAAGTAGCGGCCACTTTCTTTTCCAGCTGCTCGCGTGTCGGCGCCGGGTTAAATGCCAGGTCAATTTCAGAATAAGTGGTTGACAACCTGGAAGACAGCGCGTTCATGGGTTCCTCGATTACGCTTTCTACTGCTGCTGCCAGCTCTTTTCCATACTGCCTGGCAATGGCCACGGTGCGCCGTGGAAGCGGGTTCTGGTCGCCGGCCGAACCCTGGAAAAACAGGGCGGTAGCCTTAGGGTAAAGCTTTTCCAGCTCCAATTGCGCAAATCCGGCATAATCTCCCGAAAACAGGTACGAGCTCAGCACAGTGGTGTGACAAGTGTATCCGAACAGGATCGCGGTCACTTCATTCGACTGGTTCATAACTTTGATCACGGGAACGGCATGATCGCTCGGGCCCTTCAGCTCGAACAGATCCGCGATCTGGCTCTCCTCGTTGTTTCTGCGGTTGACCGCGAATCGCAGCACACCGTTGCCTGAAAACAGCTTCGCGGGCTTCATTGATTTCAGGGCTTCCTCGCAGAGCCTGATGATTTCCTGCTCAAAATAAGCCGTATAACGCGCTACTTGTGCTCTTTGCGCATCATCCATCGGGTAAATGTCAACCAAAGCGTTGGACAGTACCGGGCCCGAATGCGTATGGGAGCTGCTCAGGATAATCTGGGCCTTTGAAAGACCATGCTTGTTTTGTAGATGCTGCCTTACCCGGTCAGATACCTCTTTGGAGAAGCCGAGGATATCGGTGGTTACAAACAAAGCTTTTTTCCCCTGGGCGTCTTCAAAAGCGAGTGCTTTGCCCCAAAGATCGTGCAGCGTTCCTTCCGAAGGTTTCGTGCGGGATCCGTACCCGGCCATCCATACACTTTCGGTCGGCGTAATTTTGGTACGGGCTATTCCCACTTTCCAGGTTTCCTGCGCAGAGGCAGGCAACCGGAAGGCAAAGATTAAGAGGGCGATACAAGTCAGTCTCATTACTTCAGAGAGGCTTTGAGTTGGTCTGCATTGTTATAGGTTTTCTTGATGGCGGCCGCTATAAATTCCATATCGGACCGCTCGGCCAGCAGCATATTCTGTGTAAACCAAACCGCTTCGCTGCAGAGCTTATCGTTTTCCGGGCAATGGTTGTTTTTGTTGTAAGTCGCAATATCCAGCTCTTTTTTGGAATAGATCTTCCTGTAGGTCTGGGTGCCGAAAGTCTGTGCCAGGAACGGCTGCACATTCAGGCGGGTGTACCCGCTTGAGCAGGGAACACCTTCTGCCCGGAGCGATTTCAGGAAGTCGTCACGTTTCAGGCCCCGGAAAGCGTCGGCATTGTAACGCATGGCATACAGGTGAAATGCGCTCCGTGTTGCGTCAGGGTAAGTTTTTTGGGGAACAAGCCCCGGGATGTCCTTCAAAAGCTGGGACAGGTAGGCAGCGTTTTCGTTCCGGATGGTTGTTTCCTGGTCAAGGCGCTTCAGCATGGCCAGTCCTACCGCGGCCTGGTACTCCGAGAACCGCAATTTGGTTCCCTGCATGAAACTTCCCGTACCGACTGACCCGATGGCAGTACCGTAGGGATTTCCCAGGTTGGTATAGGAAAAGCATTTGTCGATCAGTTGGTCATTGTTACTTACAATCGCCCCGCCTTCTCCGATAGGAAGGTTTTTAGAATTCTGGAAGCTGAAACACCCGGCGTCGCCGAAAGAACCGACCCGTTTCCCGTCGATTTCTGCGAAGTGCGCCTGGCAGGCATCCTCGAGTACCAGCAGCTTATGCTTTTTGGCGATCGCATTGATGCGCTTCATATCCACGGGCAGCCCCATGATGTGG
Source organism: Ravibacter arvi (assembly GCF_039540405.1). Taxonomy (NCBI): domain Bacteria; kingdom Pseudomonadati; phylum Bacteroidota; class Cytophagia; order Cytophagales; family Spirosomataceae; genus Ravibacter; species Ravibacter arvi. Next base: position 326,914 of record NZ_BAABEY010000002.1, on the reverse strand, counting down.
ACCGGCAGGATAACTTTTGTTCTCGGCGTGATTTTTGCTTCGATTTTGGCCGGGTCCATCTGGTAGGTAGCCGGGTCAATATCCACGAATACCGGTACGGCATTATTGCTTAAAACAGCGGTAACGGTAGATATAAACGTATAAGGCGGAACCAACACTTCGTCGCCTGCGCCAACGCCCATCTGCGAGAGCGCGACCACCAGTGCGTTGGTGCCGTTAACTACCGCAAGACATCTTTTGGTGCCTATTGCACCGGCCCACTCTTTTTCAAATTCGGTTACTACACCGGCCCGCGACCAAACTCCGCTACGCAAAACATCCAGTACTTTTGGTTCGTCAGTTTCGGGGACCCAGCGTGGCCATTTCGGCCATCTTGACTCCGACCAGGCAGGACTTCCACCAAGAATCGCCGGTTTGCTTGACAACGTTTCAGCGATGGCGGGAGCCGCAGACGCGCCACCGGCCGCCAGCAGGGTGGGCGCCAACAAAGCACCGATACCACCTGTAGCATTCTTAATGATGAAATCTCTTCTGGAGTGTTTTTTTTCTGCCATGGTCCTTACTAATTGAGCATTTAGGAATATTTCCGGGTACGTACCCGGAATCTTAAGCTAAGGTAGAGCTTTGTGTTTTATATTCCAAATATTATAAAAGAATCGTTGCCCAAAGTTTTAAAAACATGTGGAAAAATGTTGATTGTTCAGAAAATTCAAAATACTATTTCCTTGTATATAACAAGGACAAAATGGCATAATGGGTCACTTTTTGTTGTACTTTTTAAATAACGACAGAAAAGCGCCATGCGGCCGTCCGGGAGGTCGGGCACAGCATGGCGCTTTGGAGTCTGCCGCTATTTGATCACCTTATATAGGATGGCCGAGTCGTAGTCGGTGTAATGAATGTACTTCTTGTTCTCCATCCAAAGCAGCACCTTTTTTTGACCGCTTTCCCTGAGGCGCGGCACAAAGGGGCGCACGTTGTCAAACTGTGAATTCCTGGTTACCGGCGAGAGCTTCCATGTCTTACCGGAATTCCTTGTACGCCCCTTGCTGATCTCAAAGCGGCCGTTGATCTGGTGCGACATATACACAACGTCCGGATCAGAGGGGTCGAAAGTCATTCCGCCCGAATAATTCACTTCCCTTTCCTTTTTGCCGGGCTGGGTTTGCGGAAACCATCTGCCGGCATCCATTATTTTCCGGTGTTGCCAGGAGCCGTTTGTATAAGCCGCGTAATAGTACTGGTGAAGGGTGTCGGTAGGGTAGCGGGTGTAAACAATTACCGGTTGGTCATTTTTTACCACTACATCAAAAATCCAGGCTTTCCCGTCAGCTTTGGAAGCTTTATACACTACACTCGCGTCGGAGGGATGAAACGGGAGTTGGTCGAGAGAACAGATCCGGCTTCCGTCGGCGCGCCAGAAGGCCCCTTTTTCATAATAACAGTAGTAAACCGAGTTCAGGGGCTCCGACGCCGGGTGCCCGTCGGTAAAAATCAGGTGAATCCTCGATTTCCCGTCGGAATAATACTTCACGTAAGGCCTGTTGTTTACGTCCAGGTCCTTCGAAGTAATGATTACCTTGGGTGCTGACCAGGTTTTGCCCTGGTCGTCGGAAGTGATCAGGTTGGGCTTAAAGCCTATCCACCGGCCGAAGCATAAGACGCGGTTGTTTTCTTCCGACAATAAAAACGGGTTGGCGTAGGTGTAAGTTTCCCGGACGTATTTCCGCAGGAGTTCATCGGTTTTGGGCAAAAAAACACGTGGCTCTCCAAAACTCGACACGTTGCCCGGAGTGGACGTTACTTGCTGGATTACGCCCAGGGCACCCTTCTTTCCACCATGCCAGGTGTACATGGCCAGGACATTCCCGTCCGAAAGCTTCAGGAACGCCGGGTTATCGTGATCATCCACCTCGAGTTGGGGATATAGCGTTTTCGTAACAGTTTTTCCTGATTTAAGATCGAGTGAAGCGGCCTCAACGCTTCCGTCCCTGGTTACCCAACCTGTAACAATCCGGTTGTCGCCGGAGTAGATGGCCCTCGGATCGCTGAACCAGCACCAGGCGCCGTCGTTTGTAAGCACATTCCGGGATTGGGAAACACACCATCCCGGCAAAAAAATAAGACAGAAAAACAGGGAAGAGAAATTCTTCATAAGCAGAAAATTAACAGTGCCGCGCGCATTTTCCCTTTCTCCGGGGTGCATACGTCAGTAGACAAGATGTGATTTGAACGCAAGTTAACAAAGACTTCATCCTGGCATGACATCTGGTTTTAAAATTTGCACGGTTCATAGCTGTAGTCGACTTTCCACGATCCGGGAATATAGAAGTAGCTAAACTCTTTGCCGAACGGGTAGTACTTTTTTTAAGATTAATAGTAGTATCAAAAGTGTAACCCAGGGCGGAGCTATGGTCTCCGAATAGTATGCAGGCATAACAATTAACCATTACCTTTTTACTTCATTAATAATATGGTAAGAAATACTACAAATCTTAAACTGCTGCGAAAGTGCTGGAAAACAGCCCTTCCGATTGGAATTGGCATCCTGACCCTGACGTCGGTAGAGGCTGCCATTGCCAAAAACGCAGCCGGGGCCGGAATTTTGCCCGGTATTCAGCACGCGGACCGGAACCTGCGTGGAAAAGTGGTTTCCGGGGCGGACGGCACGGCGCTACCGGGTGTCAGCATTCTGTTAAAAGGCACCCAAATCGGGACGACCACCGATGTGTCGGGAAATTTTGAACTTCGGGTAGGGGATAGTCCTGACCAGGTGTTGGTACTGTCCTACATCGGTTTCGAAACCCGCGAGGTGACTATTGGCAACCGTAACGTTTGGGAAATCAGGCTGGAGGAAAAAGCCGAAATACTGAAAGAAGCGGTAGTAACCGCGCTCGGCATAAAAAGGGAGGAGCGGAGCATCGGTTATTCGATTGCAAAGGTGGACGGAAAGGAATTCAACCGGGTTTCGCAGGAAAACGTACTGAACGCTATGTCCGGGAAAGTGGCCGGTGTTACCATCAACCAGACCGGCGGAACGGGCTCATCCGTAAGCATGGTGATCCGGGGCGCGACTTCACTCAATAACGATAATCAGCCCCTTTTTGTAATAGATGGTGTACCGGTAGCCAATACGCTCAACAACGTCACCCAGATCGGTAATGACAACCGGGTAGACTACGGAAATGCAATTTCGAGCCTCAACCCCGATGACATTGCCAACGTAACCGTTCTGAAAGGGCCCAGTGCTGCGGCGCTCTATGGTTCGCGCGCCGGTAACGGTGTAGTTTTGATTACCACGAAAAGCGGCCAGGGCGTCGACAAAATGACGGTCAGTGTCACTTCCAATACCGTTTTCGACAAGCCCTATAAGTTTCTGAAATGGCAAAGCAAGTTTGGTCCGGGCAGGTTTTCCGCTATCCCGGTCAAGGTCTCCGGTAACCCGCTTACCAACCCGCTTAACAGCCTGATCGAGGAAGCTGCGGGCGCTTTATACGGCGCCGAGCTTGATAAAGGCTATGAGGCGCCCCAATGGAACAGTCCGCTTGACGATGACGGAAAAAAGATCCCCACACCACTGGTTTCGTATCCCGACAATGTCAAAAACTTTGTCCGTACCGCCATTACGACCACCAACGGGGTGTCGGTTGCCAACAGCTCCAGCCTTTATAACTATCGCATCTCGTACGCGAATATGCGCCATCGCGGCCTCATCCCTAATTCGGATCTGTTTCGCAATACGCTGAATATCAACTCAGGCATCAAAGTCAGTAAGAAGCTGACCATTGGGACCAATCTCGATTTCTCCCGTAACAATTCCAATAACCGCCCCGCCAGCGAAAGAGGTACCAACCCCTTACAGTGGGCCTATAACATGTCGCCGCATATGGACATACGGGAATTCAGGGATTACTGGGCGCCGGGCCTGACCGGCCTCCAGCAAAGAGTTCCATTCCAGGGAACAAACAATCCCTATTTCCTGGCTTATGAAGTGAACAACAGTTTTGTCCGCGACCGGGTGTATGGAAATGTAAAAGCCGACTGGCAGATCACCAATGAGTTTAGCCTGATGCTGCGTTACGGCCTGGATACCTATAATGAACAGCGCGAAACAAAAATCGCCAACAGCTATTCCGACGATGCCAAAGGCGTCTACGGCGTGCTGAACATGAAAAATTTTGAAAGCAACGCCGATTTCCTCGCGACCTATAAAAAGAATCTTTCCGATTTCAGTTTATCGGCATCCGTGGGCGGAAATATCCGGCGACAGAATGGCAACAGCACTTATGCAGGTTCGAAAGGCCAGGCTGGTTTGATAGAACCCGGTGTCTACACGATTCAAAACATTCTCCCCGCCAACCTCAATTATTCAAGCAGCAGGTTTGAAAGGGGCGTCAACAGCCTTTATGGAATGGCCACGCTGGGTTTCAGAGATTTTGCTTACCTCGATATCAGTGGCCGGAACGACTGGTCGAGCACGCTTCCAGGTGCCAAGCCCTACTTTTACCCTTCCGCCTCACTGAGTGTGCTGGCCAATGAAATTCTAGGCCTTTCCCAGAATATCAATATGTTAAAGCTGCGCGCCGGTTATGCGCAGGTGGGGAACGACGCCGGTGCCTATCAGCTTCAACAGGTACTGGCGAATGCCGGCGCGTGGGGTGATGTTCCCCGGCTCACTACTTCCGGCAGCTTGCTCAATGCACACCTCAAACCGGAAACAGCGACTTCCTATGAGGGTGGGGTAGACCTGACCTTGTATAATAACCGCGTTAATTTCTCGGCCACCGCCTACCTGGTAGACAACCGGAACCAGATTTTCGGAACGGCGATGGCGCCCTCTACCGGCTATACTTCGCAAAACATTAACGCCGGTTTGCTTCGGAGCCGCGGCGTAGAACTTACGCTTGGCGGCAGCCCGGTAAAAGCGGGAAGCTTCAGCTGGGACCTTGCTTTCAACTGGACGCGCAACCGGACCCGAATAATGGAGCTGCCCGACGAAATGCCTTTCTTCACTTTCTGGCAGGATGCGAAGGGCGGCGCGTGGACTTACGCGGGACAGGATATAGGCGATATCTACGGACCTGAAATTGCCGTAGTCGAAGATCCCAAGTCACCCTATTACAAGTGGCCGCTATTGCAGCGTGACGCTTCCAACGGATGGGCTTTGCACAAAGTGGCAGCAGAAGGACAGGCCAGCAAAAACAAAGTGGGCAATTTCAATCCCAAATTCATTATGGGGATGCAAAACTCGGTTTCCTATAAAAACTTCAGGCTGAATTTTACCATAGACTGGCGCAATGGCGGAAATTTTGTTTCGCAGACTTATCGCTACGGCATGAGCAACGGCCAGACCCAGCTGGCGCTTGACCGGCTGATCGATGCCGGAGGCCGCCAGGGTAAGGAGCTGAGAGACTGGCTGGTTGCTAACCAGGAGACGATGATCAAAATCAGCGGTAATGTCTTCCCGATGGTGGGTTACCCGACGCCGGAGCATACCTCCTTCCCGACCTACTATGGAGCAGTTTTGCCCTACGGCGGCGTTATTATTCCCGGGGTGTATGAAGCTGCCGGCCCGGATGGAACTACCATTTTGGTCGAAAACCTGGGTGAAAATATCAATCCCGGTAGAAAAACGCTTGGGACCCAGCCGGCCCCGTACGCAGCCGCCAATCCCTGGGATTTCATTCAGCCAACGGTTTTTGATGCCTCTTACATTAAGCTCCGCGAAATCTCGCTCTCCTACCAACTACCGGCCCGGTTAATGAAAACATGGAAGCTCCAGGATGCCAGCATTTCCGTTTATAGCCGGAACGTCATTCTGTGGACTGCGGCGAAAATCAATATTGATCCGGAAAACGCTTACCAGCCCCAGGCAGATGCCAACGCCGGCGTTCAGTTTAAACAAGGTATCGAACGCTACAATGTGAACCCGATGGTTATTCCGGTAGGTGTGAAGCTTAACGTAACTTTTTGATCAGGCATCAGCACGGGGTTTAATACCCCTCATGTCTCATCGCTTAAACCTCATTACGCAGATGAAAAGGAATAAAACTATCTATAAAATTGGCATGGCATTGATGCTTTCAACCGCCCTGTCCTGTACGGATCAGCTTATAGAAATGAACCAGAATCCGAACGGGTCTGATCCGTCAGCTGCAAACCCCAACATGGTGTTAAGTACCGTTCTGACCGAAGCAGGCCGCGCGTTTGTCGGGCTAGGGTACCAGGACGTAGCGGGTGTGATGCAGTATACCCAGAAGGACGGCTGGATCGGCGGCCACAACAGCTACGAATGGAATGGCAGCAACGACTGGTCCGGTTATTACGGTATTCTGCGGAATAACAAATTTGTTTATGACAAAGCAGTCGCCCTCGAACAGCCCCTGCAGCAGGGAGTGTCGCTGGTTATGAAGTCACTTTTGTTCGGATTAATAACCGATCTCTGGGGCGATGCGCCTTACTCAAAAGCCCTGCAGGGAGAAAAAGGAGGACCCGAATTTGTATTTCCGGCGTTCGACCCGCAGCAGCAAATTTATGAAGGCATACTGGCTGACCTCGAACAGGCCAACACGCTCCTTTCCGCAGGTTCTTTTAACAGCACGCTCGGGACTTACGATGTATACTTCCAGGGAAATGTTCTGAAATGGAGAAAATTTGCAAATTCCCTTGCGCTCCGCTATTACATGCGTCTTGCCGAAAAGCTTCCCGCCGTAGCCAAAGCAGGCGTGGAGAAAATCGTAGCCGATCCGACCAAATACCCGATCATACTCGACGCGGCCGATGACGTGACATTGGGTTTCCCCGGCAATAGCAACGCCGACTCGTGGCCTTCCAATGCTACGTATGATACCGACAGCACCAACTACCGGCGTATTAAAATGTGCCAGACGTTCGTGGATGCCCTGCTGGAACGGAATGATCCGAGAATAGGGGCCTGGGCCAATAAGGTGAAGATTTTTCTCCAGGTAAAAGCAACGCTGCCTGCCGGGACCGACCGAATCGCAGATACCGTTGTCAACGGCGTTGCCAGGAAGGTCAGGTATATGTCACCCGACAAGCTGGTTCCATCGGGTACCCCGGTTTCAAGCATCAACCAACATCCCGACTACGTGGGGCTACCCATTAAATTATCGATTCCTTATACTTATAACCAGTTCGGAGCCGGTGTGCAGTCGGCCCGGAACCCGCATGTTTCATGGGTAAACAGTGAATTCGCCAATGCCAAGAGCGGGATTAAAGCGAGGATCCTGACCGCAGCGGAGGTTAATTTTATTCTGGCAGAGGCCTCCTCTGTTTATAAATGGAATGCCGGAGCCGCAGAAACGCATTATTATAAAGGAATAGAAGCATCATTTAAAGCCTGGAAAGTCTCCAATTATGCCGAATACATCAAACAACCGCTTGTCGTTTTCGATGGAACGCAGAAGCAAATAATAACCCAGAAATGGATCTCAAGCTGGTCCATGGCCACGGAGGCATGGATGGACTGGAGGAGAACCGGTTACCCCGTGCTGGAAGGCGCAGGCAGGGCGGATGTATTGCCGGTCAGGTTCTACTATCCCCTGGCTGAGCGGGATCAGAATGCCGACAACATCGGCCAGGCAAATGCAACCCTGGAAAAAACACAGTTTTCTGCCCTGGGCGACGACGGCGCCGCCAATAGCATCTGGTCCAAACCCTGGGTGATCCAGGGAACAAAAAAGCCCTGGTAATCCACATTGTCTTTAATCAACTCTGCCCCCTCGTCGGGCATAAATGCTCACAATAAATCACCGATCAAATGTTCATCAAAAGAAAACTGCTTGTCGTCGCGCTTCTCCTGAACCTGGCAACCCTGGTTGTCTCCGCTCAGGTCACTCCTGAAACAGCATTGGACAGTTATATTAATAATGGAGACAAGACCTACCAATGGGAGGAAAAAGAGTCTTTTTCGGAAAACGGTCTGAATGTCAACCAGATTTTACTGACCTCCCAAACCTGGCAGGGCATTGTCTGGAAGCATCAGCTCACGGTGATCACACCGGAAAAAAGAACCTACGACGGTGCATTGCTCTTTGTGACCGGCGGGTCGGTAAAAAACGGCGACCCCAACTGGAGTACCAAGACCAATGACGGGCTGCTCCGGGGCCTTATGCGGCTTGCGTACGAAAATGAAGCAACGGTCGCATTGATCAAACAGGTGCCGAACCAGCCGCTTTACGACGATTTGCGGGAAGATGCGCTTATCTCTTACACCTTGCACAAATTCAAGCAGGACAACAATTTTAGCTGGCCCCTGCTGTTCCCGATGGTAAAAAGCGCGGTGCGCGGTATGGATGCCGTCCAGGAGTTTTCCAGGAAAAAATACCAGCACAATATCAGCCGGTTTACGGTTTCGGGCGCATCCAAGCGGGGGTGGACCTCATGGCTGACCGGCGCCATCAAGGATGCCCGCGTAGAAGCTATCGGCCCCATGGTGATTGATATTCTGAACATGCCGGCAAGTCTTGATTACCAGATCAAAACCTGGGGCGATTATAGCGTCGAAATCAATGACTATGTAAAACTGGGCATCCCACAGTCGCATAGCACACCGGGAGGAAAGGCCATCACCACTATGGTTGACCCGTATTCGTACAAGGAGCGCCTCACGGTCCCGAAAATGATTTTTATGGGGACCAATGACCCCTACTGGGTGGTTGATAATATCAAGAACTATTACAGGGATATTCCCGGGAAAAACCTGCTTCATTACGTGCCCAACGCCGGTCATGACCTTGCCGGTGGTGAGCAGGCGATCCAGGCGCTGGGAGGGTTCTGGGCACATACACTCCGGAAAAAAGACTACCCCGAGTGCAGCTGGGACCTGAAAACGAAAAAAAAGACCGCTTACCTGAACGTGACCAGCACCCGGGATAAACTTCTGGGCGTTACCCTGTGGTCGGCCGATTCCAAAGACAAAGATTTTCGCGACGACAAATGGGCAGGTGTACCGGTCGGTTTGTCCAGAAAGCCTGTGGTAAAAATCAGGCAGTCGCTGCCGGCTTCCGGATACCGGGCGTTTTATGCCGACCTCAAATACCAGGCCCCGAATGGTCAGAATTATACGACCAGTACGCGGGTCTTTGTAGCTGACCCCAACGAAGTTTTCGTGGATTAGGGATAAATGGTCGGCGGTACGGACCACCCACGAAATTTCCGGTCCGTTCACCGGAGTTTCGCGGCCGTGTCTGGGATATTTTTTGAGACCAATTGTATTTTCTCAAAAAAAAATGGCCTTAATTTAGAAATGAGCGTACTAAGAGCATGAAGCTACCTTTCTAAGCCACGACATGGAGATCTCTCGCGCCAAATACCTGATGGAAGCCCTGATTAATAATAAATTATCAGTCAGGGAGCTGGACGATCTCATTAGCGGCCTGGAAAATGACGAGGTAAAAAAGGCATATTCTGATGTGCTGGAAGCTTATTTCGAGCATCTCTTAAAGGGAGATTCCGACCAGTAAATGTCCCTGAAAACGCGAAACAATTCATTGAGATTATGTTTAAATGTTCAGTAAAAGGCAGGAGGTTTCTTCTGCCTTTATTTTCTTTATGGGCTTGCATTTCAGCAGCCATGTTCCTATTCGCAGGATGCCGGAAACCGGCGGATACCGGCGAAGCCTCTGTAAAAGCGGTAGTAGACAAATTTGTTACCAGGCTGTATGAAAATTTCAGCCCGCAACAGATGGACGCAATGACGCAGGATTCTCTTCTGACGCTTTTGACCGAAACCGAGAAAAAAGTATTGGCCGGGCGGTACTGGGTGTTCGACGTCAACGTCCCGGTACGGATTTCACTGATGCGCCACATAGACCAGGAGCCGGTGCCGTTCTGGCTGGAACCGGCAGGTTTTAAAAAAACCGGGCTGCTGGTGAAAAATGAGATGTATACCTACGAAGTCTGGCAGAAAGATTTTGACAAAGGAGAAGTGAATCTCGGGATCAATGGTTTTGACAAACACCGCCCCGTCTACTTTATCAGCGTTCGCCCCCGCGACCAAAAGGACAGTCTTGAAATCCGGGCTGTTTTCCCGGAACAACAGCATTTTGAAAAAATGGAAACCGGCGCCTTTACCTACCACGATTGGGACGGTTTAAAGCTCACCGAAGTACCTGCGGACTTACAGGGGGAAGTATTGTTTACGACCATACGCGGAAGAGCCCGGGAGGCCCATCTGATCAAGGCCTTCCGGGACACGCCATTTCCTTCGTCGTCGCGGCCGGACCAGGTAACTACTTCGTGGCGGGGCGATCCTGTGACCTCCAGGGAAGTGCTTTGGAGAACGGGCCGGACTGTGGATAAAAGTGCCCTGCAATATTGGAAAGAGGGAGAAGATACAACAGAAATCGTAGCCGTTCCCACTTTGATAGAAGACCGGCTGCTGAGAAATGATCGCTATACCTACCGGCATCATGCCGGCATAAACGGACTGCTTCCCGGTACACAATACCATTACCGGGTCGGCAGTGATGACTATGGCTGGTCCGAAACTTTCTCTTTTGAAACTGCAAGGCCGGAATCCAAGGATTTTTCCTATATCTGGTTCGGCGACACCCACCACTCGCCCGTTTTTGGTGAAATGCTTCAGAAAGCCCGGAAACGGCATCCTGACGCTGCCTTCTTTCAGATCGCAGGTGACCTTGTCTCTACCGGGCTGCATCGCGACGATTGGGACAAGCTGTTTGCCTACAGCGGCAATACCTTTGCCACCAAACCTTTGATGAGCATTCCCGGTAATCACGACAGCCAGGACGGGCTGGGCGCCCGGATGTACCGTGAGATGTTCAGCTACCCGGAAAATGGCCCGGAAGCACTTCCCAATGAACTGACCTACGCTTATAACTACGGGGATGCGCTCTTTTTGATGATCGATGCAACCAGCCCGGTCGACGATCAGACGGAATGGATTAAAAAACAGCTCTCGGGTTCAAAAGCGAAATGGAAACTGGTAATGTTTCATTTTCCGCCCTATAATTTTGTCGAGCCTTACCCGGAAATTATCGAAAAATGGGGTCCTTTGTTCGACGCTTATCATGTTGATATCGTGATGGGCGGGCACATGCATTATTACCTGAGGACAAAGCCGATGAACGCGGGTAAACCGGTAGATGACTATGCCAAAGGGACGGTTTATATGATGTCTGTCAGCATTGAAGGGAAACAGGAAGAGTGGCCCGATGAGCCTTATGCGCTCAAGCGCTATCCCGGGGGACCGCTGTACCAGCACGTCGTTATTCAGGACAACCTGCTGAAAATGGTTTGTTATGATCCGGATGGAAATATTAAGGATGAGCTGAGTATTGCCAGGAAGTAAGGGGCATACCTGTATTAGATAAATTTCCTACATTAAAATACATATTCTTCCATGTCTAAGGAACTCTTGGCCCGTAATGGAGGCCCAAAATCAGTTGAACGAAATTTCGAATGGCCGGTTTTCGATGAGCAAGAGATCAAAGCAGTTGAAGAGGTGATGCGCAGCGGCAAATGGGGAAGCCCGAATTGCCAGGATAAAGTCGGTGAGTTCGAACAGGCATTTGCCCGGTACTGCGGAACGAAATATGCGGTAAGCTGTGTAAATGGCTCAGTATCCCTACGGATTGCCCTGATTGCCAGCGGAATAAAACCTGGCGACGAGGTGATTGTACCTCCTTACACTTTTATTGCAACCGCCTCGACGGTGATAGAAGCCAACGCAGTCCCCGTCTTTGTGGATATTTGCCCCGATACTTTCAACATGGACCCCGAGAAAGTCGAGGCGGCCATAACCCCCAGGACAAAGGCCATTGTACCGGTTCATTTCGGTGGTTTGGCCTGCGACATGGACCGGCTGAAGGAAATTGCTGACAGACATGGGCTCGCCCTGATAGAGGACGCTGCGCACGGGCATGGTGCCGCATACAAAGGAAAAAAGCTGGGCAGCATCGGGAAGGCAGGAAGCTTCAGCTTTCAGTCGTCAAAAAATATGACCAGTGGTGAAGGCGGTGTGGTGGTGACCAATGATGAGGAGATGTACAAAATGATGGCGTCTCTCAGAAATGTCGGAAGAATGGAGGGCGGACAATGGTACGACCATTTCAATGCTGGGTGTAACTATAGAATTACGCAAATGCAGGCGGTAATTCTAACCGAACAGCTGAAGCGGCTGGAAGAGCAAACCATTATCAGGCACGAGAACGGCCGGTACCTGGCGCAATTGCTTTCGGGGATTGAAGGCATTCAGCCTTTGAAAAGCGATGTGGGCGAGACACTGAACTGCTACCACCTTTTCATTCTAAGGTTTGACGCTGCCGCGTTCGGAATCGACCGGAAAGAGTTCGTGGAGCTTCTTGCTGCAGAGGGCGTACCTTGTTTGATGGGTTACCCGCACCCTTTATACAAACAGCCGCTGTTCCGGGAAAAACGCTTTATGTGTTACGCCATCCCGGAATCGGTTGACTATACCAATGTTTCATGCCCGGAAGCGGAGAAGGCCTGTAATACTTCCGTTTGGATCCTTCAAAATGCATTGCTTGGATCGCGGAAAGACATGGAGGACATTGCTGCGGCAGTCCGCAAGATACAAGCAGCGGTGAAGGCCTGATCAACCCAATCACTTGCCTGTTCATTGCTGAAAAACGGCTTTTTGATACTATAGCCCCTGAGCGGGAAAGGCAGTTCGATTTATAAAAATGCCGGTTACTGATTGTAGTAACCGGCATTTTTATAGCCGGAGGCGTACCGCCGGATGGTCATTCTGAGAAAGAAGTTTTTTTGTGAAAACACCTTGGAATAGAAATGACAAATAAATGTTGTCGATGGAAGTCAATAGTAGCCGGAGGCTAACGCCCGGACGGTCATCCTAGCGCATCTGCCGGATGGTCATCCTGAATGGAACGCAGTGGAACTGAAGGATCTCCTGTTGCTATAAAAAGTCCTCTAAAAGGGATTGGGTACGGGGAGGGGGAGATCCCTCCACTGCGGTCGGGATGACCCTCCGGTTGGAGCGGCGCCAAACCTGTTGTTGTCAATGGTAGCGCATCTGCCGGATGGTCATCCTGAATGGAACGCAGTGGAACTGAAGGATCTCCTGTTGCTATAAAAAGTCTTCTAAAAGGGATTGGGTGCAGGGAGCGGGAGATCCCTCGTGCGCCCTGGATGCCCCTGCTTCCGATTGATCTTCAATGCCATACTTGACCGTTACCGCAGCTTTCCCTATTTTTGAAGAATGGCTTCAAAACATACACCTGTCCGCGTCGCATGAGTCTCCTGCAAAAGGTTGTAAGGGTGGCGGCGCCTGTGCTCTTTTTCCCGGGTATTGCCAACGGACAGCAGGCGCCGGCCGGCCGGATTGGCATTCAGAAGGAGTATGTAAATGAAATTTCCAGGCTTGCCGGAGATCCTCTGGTGAAGAAAATGTTTACAGAAATAACCCGGCTCGAGCCTGAAACACGACGGGACCACATTAGCCTCACGGAAATTCCCGCCCCCCCTTTCAAAGAAACCGAACGCGCAAAGGCTTTTGCATCCATGCTCGGGGCTGCGGGAGTAGATACACTTTGGTTGGACCCGGTAGGAAATGTGGTTGCGCTTCGGCGCGGAACTTCCGGTAAAAGGAATGTTGTGGTTGATGCGCACCTGGATACGGTATTTCCCGAAGGGACCGATGTAAAGGTAAAGTTCTCCGGCGATACACTCAAAGCGCCCGGCATAGGAGACGATACCCGCGGTCTGGCAGCGCTCCTGGCTGGTCTGAAGGCATTAAACCGGGCTGCAATTAAAACTGATGCAAATGTTTACTTCGTCGGTACGGTCGGCGAAGAAGGATTAGGGGACCTCCGCGGCATAAAGCATTTATTTGCCCAAAAAACTTTTCCCATACATAGCCATATTGCGCTGGACGGCGTTGGAATAGGCGGAATCGTGAATAGTGCCGTTGGTTCTATCCGGTACCGGGTCGCTTATCTGGGGCCGGGCGGGCACTCTTACGGTGCTTTCGGCCTGGCAAACCCGCACCACGCACTTGCCAAGGCCATTGCCTATTTCACAGATGAAGCCAATGAATTTGTAAAGTCAGGCGTTAAAACAACATACAACGTAGGGATGATAGGTGGCGGTACATCCGTAAACGCAATTCCCTTCGAAAGCTGGCTGGAGGTAGACATGCGGTCTGAAAGCCCGGAAAGGCTCGCAGGGTTGGATGCGATTTTTAGAAATGCCGTTGAAAAGGCGCTGAAAGCCGAAAATTCGGTAAAAAGAATGGGGGAAGACCTGACCGTGAAATTAGAAAAAGTAGGCGACCGGCCTTCGGGGTCAATTCCCGGAACAAACCCCTTGGTCCAGCGGGCTGCAGCATCCGCCGCGCATCTCGGCGCGGTTCCGATGGTTGCCGCAAGCTCTACCAACTCAAATATCCCGTTAAACCAGGGAATCCCGTCGGTTACGATCGGAAGCGGGGGAAAGGCGGGCGGCGCACATTCGCTGGACGAATGGTGGTTGAATGAAAATGGAGAGGCCGGTATCCAACATATGCTGCTGGTTTTGTTGGCCGAAGCCGGACTGGCAAAATAACAAGTAAGAGTCAATTCAAGTATTATCCGGAGCGGAGCAAGAGATGATGATAAAAACCTGGTGTGCTTTTCTAACCATTCTGCTGATGACCGGACAAAACCTGCGCGGGCAGGAGGCGCTGCATAAGGCCGATTCGCTCTTTGCAATCGGGCAGTATATGGCGGCCCAGGAATTGTACACAAGCCAACTTTCGGCTAGCCGGCATTTTCTGCCGAATGCGCTGCTTAAAATGGCCTACATAGCCGAGCTGAACGGAGATTTTACGCAGAGCCTTTATTACCTTACCGTTCTTTCCAAACAAGCGCCATCCGAAGCTGTTTATCGGAAAATGGAGGCAATTGCACTTAAAAACAGGCTGTCCGGGTATAAGTTTGATGACTTGGGCTACCTTGTTCTGTATCTGAAAAAATATGGTCTGTGGCTTTCACTTTTCATGATCGCCGTAACCGGTTACGTTCTGTTTGAATTATTTATAAAATACAAAAAAAACGAACACATTACCTTTGTTCCGAAAGCAATTGTGGTCTTGTCGCTGCTCGGTTTGATCGTCCTGCTCAATATTGAGTCGCTTTACAATGAGGGGATCGTTTCCAATAATCCTACTTTCCTGAGAGAGCGTCCCTCGTCGGCGTCTGCAGTAACCGGGACGGTCGGAAAGGGGAATAAAGTGGTGGTGTTAACGTCGCGCGATCACTGGAAACTCGTGCTCCTGAAAGGAAAGCTGGTTTATATCAAGCGGGACGACCTCCTGTTAATTTAAAGCAACAGTCCTTCCTTTGCCGGGAATATGATCAGCGAAGCGTTAATTGTGCCGCGGTCTGGCACGGTATTTTTGATTCTCAGAAGATTCACCAATTCATTTTACCATCACCATGAAACGAACGTTACTGGTTTGCTTTTCTGCTTTCCTGATGTTTTCCGGTTGTAAGGAAGAAGGCCCGCATTTGAAAGACACATTATCTTACCGGGCCAATTTTTCAGTAAATACGGTCCCGATAACGGCTCAATCCGAAGGCAGTGGTACCGCCGCGCTGGAATACTCAAAAGAGACCGGCCTGCTAAAGTACAATCTTTCGCTCCGGGATGTCAAACCTACCAAAGTGGTCATTGCGTTCGGAGACCCGAATCCCTGGGATATCGGTCCTGAAATTGCCGATATTTCTTCTGAGATAACCGAAAATGGTGGTTCGGGAAGTTTATCGCTGGATCCTTACCTGCAAAGGGAAAAATTGTTGAGTAACTATTGTTATATACGGATAGACTCCGAAAAGTTCCCGTATGGGGAGCTGAGGGGACAGATTGAACTAGTCGAAGAAGAGTAAGCACTAACGGGAATTGCCTGGCAGGGAGGGAAGCCGGCCCTGCCTTTATTTTGAATATCCAGTTTTATTGAATAACCAAAAATGCCGAAAAGGAAAATTTACGAGTCGGTTACGATAACCGACTTTGCGTCGGAGGGAAGATGTATTTACAAGTCAGAAACGGATGGGATTGTGTTTGTGGACGGAAAAGTGGCGCCCGGGGACGTAGTTGATCTGGAAGTTTACAAAAAAAAGAAAAGCTACCAGGAGGCAAGGGTTATTAAAATACATGCGTACTCATCGATACGCACGGAGCCCTTTTGCGGGCATTTTGATATTTGCGGCGGGTGTCGTTGGCAAAATATCAAGTACGAAGAACAGCTGAAATTCAAAGAGCGGCAGGTACGGGATCACCTGGAACGCATCGGGAAGGTTCCGAACATTAACATGCTGCCTATCGTGGCAGCCGACGAATTACAGTACTACCGAAATAAGCTGGAGTTTACTTTTTCGAACAGCAGATGGTTGACGACAGAAGAAATCACATCCGGAGAAAGCTTCAGCCGTAACGCCTTAGGTTTTCATATTCCGAAGCGCTTCGATAAAGTGTTCGCTGTACGCGAATGTCGGCTGCAATCGGACCCGTCCAATCTCATAAGAAACGAACTGCACCAGTGGGCGGAAGAACAAGGGTTTTCATACTATGACCTGCGCAACAACCAGGGTTTTTTAAGAAACCTGATTATCCGTACCTCGAATAGGGGCGAGACGATGGTGATTGTCCAGTTTGCAGAAAACAGGGCCGAAGAAATTTCAAATGTGATGCATTTCCTGGAAGAGCGATTCCCTGCGATCACTTCGCTCTATTATATTATTAATACCAAAGGGAACGACTCTTACCAGGACCAGGAGCCGGTTCATTTTTCAGGCTCGAAAACTATTCGGGAGCAAATGGAAAACCTCACTTTTATGGTGGGGCCGAAATCTTTTTACCAAACGAATTCCGCACAGGCGCTTGAACTGTACAAGGTGGCCCGGTCCTTCGCGGGGCTAACCGGATCGGAGTTAGTTTATGACCTTTATACAGGCACAGGGACGATTGCTAATTTTGTTGCTAATTTTGCTAACAAGATAATTGGAGTAGAATACATCGAAGCTGCTGTGGTTGATGCGCGGACTAATTCACTCAACAACAATATTTTTAATACCGAATTTGTTTCCGGCGACATGAAAGAAGTGTTGTCTGTTGATTTTCTCGCGAAGCATGGCCGGCCGGATGTTGTCATTACCGATCCACCCCGCGCCGGCATGGACGCCCCGGTTGTCCAGGTTTTGCTAAATGCCGCGCCGTCACGTATTGTTTATGTTAGCTGTAATTCTGCCACACAGGCGCGGGATATTGAAATGATGTCGTCGCAATATCGCGTCGAGCAGGTTCAGCCGGTGGACATGTTTCCCAATACCCATCACGTAGAAAGCGTAGCGTTGCTGGTCCGGATATGATACAGATTCGCCATAATTGAGTTGTTATATAAATTATTTACGGATGTTGTTTTCTCTTACTCATAAATTTAGTTTGTAACTATCTATTAATAAGTTATTTACATAGGTTTAACTAAAGTAAAAATTAATCGTTTCTTTTGACTTTTTCAGGTACTGCTTTTTGTTCGCTATCTGAAGGGCGTTACACAGGCTTCCCGTAAGTACACTATTTTCCCCGCCGGTTATTCCAATTATCCGGGAATATTCCCCACAAAAAATGCTCACCGGATCCCGCTGAGCATTTTTTGTGAATGATATTTTGGAAGTATTCCTGGCGGTGTGCCGGTATTTAGCGTACTAAAAGATATTTCAACGGTGATATGGGGTAAAGACAGGCCTGAATGATGCCCCTGAGATTTGCGTATTTGAATGCAACATAGAATTTCTCCTCGTACAGCGCAATCAGAAGGGGGCGTCGCCGTTCGGGTTGTTCAGGTCAAAATCACCAATATCGTTTGCTTTGCTTCTGAAGGTACTCATGGAAGCACTGCTTTCGAAGTTGCCGATACTGTCAGAAGCGGGGAAGCTGCGTTCGCCACTTGCAGGGGCGCCGGCTTCATAGAAGGAATCCAGGTCGGCAAATTTGGTGTAACGCCCGATGAACCGTAAACTGACGTTATCGAGCGAACCGGCCCGGTTCTTGGCTACGATTACTTCGCCTACGCCAAGCAATGAATTCCCGGCTTCATCCTGGCTGAACCCGTAGTATTCGGGGCGGTACAGGAAGATTACCATGTCGGCATCCTGCTCGATGGACCCCGATTCCCGGAGATCCGAAAGCTGGGGTTTTTTGTCGCCACCCCGGGTTTCAACTGCCCGGCTAAGTTGTGAAAGCGCAATCACCGGCACGTTGAGTTCTTTGGCAAGTCCTTTCAGTGACCGCGAGATAATCGCGATCTCCTGTTCCCTGTTTCCGCCGCCCTTACCGCCTGTATCCGCTGTCATAAGCTGGAGATAATCGACGATTACCATCTGGATATCATGCTGTGCCTTGAGCCTGCGGCATTTCGCCCTCAATTCAAGCACCGAAAGGGCGGGGGTGTCATCTATAAAGATAGGGGCATTGGCAAGATTGTTGATGCGGGAGTGGAGCTGCTGCCATTCATGCGGCGCCAGCGTTCCTTTCTTTATTTTTTCACCTTCTATCTCGGCTTCGGCAGAAATAAGACGGTTCATCAGCTGGACCGCCGACATTTCCAGCGAGAAAATCGCTACTCCTTTTTTATAATCGACCGCGGCATTCCGCATGGTCGAGAGTACAAAAGCCGTTTTCCCCATCCCGGGGCGCGCCGCCAGGATAATCAATTCACTTGGTTGCCAGCCGGACGTAAGGTGATCCAGCGCACTGAACCCCGAGGGGACTCCGGTGAGGCCGTCGGGTTGATTTTTCTTCGCTTCCAGTTCATTGATGGTAATATTCATCAACGAACGCATGTCTACATAATTTTTCCTGATATTAGACTCTGAGACCTGAAAAAGCGCCTGTTCGGTCCGGTCCAGTAATTGAAAGACATCGGTCGTATCCTCATAAGCGTCTCTGAGAATATCGGAAGACACCCGGATGAGCTCGCGCTTTATCGCGGCTTGCGAAATAATACGGGCATGGGCTTCGATATTGGCAGCAGAATGAACCTTTGTGGTCAATTCCGTCACATAGCCGGGCCCGCCCACCAGCGCCAGTTCTCCGGAAGACCGGAGCCTGGAAGTCACCGTCAGCAGGTCAATCGGCTCGGATTCAGCGAACAGGTTGATAATCGCGCGAAACACGCGCTGGTTGGCTTCCTTGTAGAAACTTTCCGGCTTCAGAATGTCAGCAACAGCCGAAAGGGCATCTTTCTCCAGCATTAGCGCGCCTAATACGGCCTCCTCTAATTCAAGTGCCTGCGGCGGCAGCTTCCCGGGAGCCTGATCACCCCCTGAAAAACGATTGCCCGCCCTGCCCTGAAACTGATGCCTTGCCGGGTCTGCTGTCCTGTTCTGTTCCATATTAATGCAATATTAGGGATATCACAGGAGAGGAAAAACACCGTTCCGTAACTTTATTTTAATTGACCGACTAGCATCTTGTAAAACAGGAAATTGTGAGGAAAGGAAATGAATTGCTCGCCTTTCTCCCTTGTTTGTGCGTAATAATTTACTAAATTTTGCCAGGATTAGGAAACATTTAACACTATTCAATTGCTCGAAAAAATCATTTCACTCGAAGATATCCCGCTGGTGGACTTTTTAGGCGTTCAAAATGCCAATATCAAAGAAATATCATCTGCGTTTCCCCAAAGTAAATTAATCTCCCGGGGGAACGAAATCAGGGTCAGGGGAGCTGAACCGGAAATCAGCAGGATATCCGAAATCCTCGAATCACTGATCGCGCACTTTCATAAATACGGTCGTATCACACCTACTCAAATCAAAAGCTACATGCTGGAAGGGCCTAACGCCCTGGAGACGGAGGTTCTCATCGATAAAAACATCATTTTAATCGGGAACAAAGGACTGGTTATCAAAGCCCAGACCGCCAACCAGATTAAGATGCTGGAGGCGGCCGGCAAGTTTGACCTGATATTTGCTACAGGCCCGGCTGGGACCGGGAAAACCTATACGGCGGTAGCCCTGGCTGTCCAGGCGCTGCGCAATAAGGCGGTGAAGAAAATTATCATCACCCGGCCGGCCGTGGAAGCCGGTGAAAACCTGGGCTTTTTACCAGGAGACCTCAAGGAGAAAATAGACCCGTACCTGCGGCCTATCTATGATGCACTGGACGATATGATCCCGGCCGATAAACTGAAACAGTACCTGGAAGCCAGGACCATAGAAATTGCACCGCTGGCCTATATGCGCGGACGTACGCTTAAAAGCGCTTTCATCTTGCTTGATGAGGCCCAAAATACGACTTCCATGCAAATGAAAATGTTTCTTACCCGCATGGGCCCGGACTCCAAGGTGATTATCACCGGCGACCGGACGCAGGTTGATTTGCCCAAGAATCAAAAGTCCGGCCTGATCGATGCCCTGCATATCCTGAGCAAGGTAAAGGGTATTGCATTCATTGAACTGGATAGCTCTGATGTGGTGCGGCACAAACTGGTAAAGAGTATTCTGGCAGCTTATGAGAAAAGTGAGGACTAGACGGGGGTATGGTGCGTGTATTCTGCTTTGGTCCGTTGCGCAATTCCTGGCAGGGACGGGTGCTTACGCGCAACAGCTGGCTGCGGACACTGCCGTCAGGCGCTGCGCCACAATGGAGGCCTATCATTTCGGGTTGCAAGGAAAAAAAATGGCTTCCGACCCACTCCGGGCAATCAATGAGCGGATCACCGAAGTGGTCAGAAACCGGCGGAATCTCCGGGTAAATGATACCGAAATCATCCGGATACCGGTTGTGGTGCATGTCATTCACAATCAGTCATCAGGCAAAATAGGAGGGCGGGGGAACCCCAATATCTCGGAAGAGCAGATTTTGAGCCAGGTCAGGATATTGAACGAGGATTACAGGAAACAGGCAGGAACTCCAGGCTATAATACAGACCCGGTCGGCGTTGATACCCGGATAGAATTCTTTTTGGCCGAGCTCGATCCTGACGGATCTGCAACCAATGGCATCACCCGGCATTACTATAGCCAGAAAAGCACCTTCAATCCCTATGGAGACGAGCAATTGATCGCAGATATTGTCAGCTGGCCTACCGACGAATACCTTAATATATGGGTATGTACACTTTCCGGCGTTTATCTCGGTGTGGCGCAGTTTCCTTCCGTTACAGGCATACCGGGTCTTGACGACCAGGATAAAAACCGGGCAACGACCGACGGCGTGATCATTGATTACAGAAGCTTTGGCGATGTGGGCGCCGTAGAAACCAACAACTACAACAAGGGGCGCACGACTACACACGAGGTCGGGCATTGGTTCGGGCTTATTCATATCTGGGGAGATGAACGCTGCGGAGATGACTATTGTGCAGACACCCCTAAGGCCGAAAGTTCCAACACCAGCGGTTGCAATGACGTTTATTCGCGTTGTTCCGGAGCCGCCACTCTCAATATGATTGAAAATTACATGGATTACTCTCCGGACCGCTGCATGAATATTTTCACCTACAACCAGATGGAAAGGATGCATGCCGTGCTTGCCCTCAGTCCCCGGCGAATCAGGCTGGTGGAAAACTCGAAGAAAGCGCGGCTGGAAGAAGCCGAAACGCTCCGGGTAATCATACAACCCAATCCGCTGGTATCAAAACTGCTGGAATTCAAATTGCAGCACAAGGGATACCGGGATGTGGATATCACCATTATAGACGCCCAGGGCAAAGCCGTTCATGTTTCGCGCTACGAAAAAGTCTGGAGCCGTATATTTAAGATTCCTGTGCAGAACCTTACTCCCGGAATCTATCTTTTACAAATTTTGGGGGAAAACAACGAAAAGTTTATTGGCCGCTTTGCTGTAATTTAATGGAATGTTTGGCCACATTCCCTTTGTACGGTATCTTCTCTTTTTCTTGCCCGGAATTTTCGCCAGTGAAGTATTCCGGGCAACCGAGGGGCGCTACTTGCTGATTGCCGTACTCGGGTGGTCAGCATTGAGCTGCATAGGTTATTTTGGAGGTTTTCGGACCCGGTTGAGGATAATCCCGGTAGCGGGGATTTTCCTGCTTGGCTGGAGCGCCGGCTTTGTTCAATCCGTGGAATTTACGCGACGGCTGACCGAAGCCGATCGGGCAGACTACCTGGCTTACCAGGTCAGAATTACAGATCTTCCCGAAAGGAGGGAAAAAAACACAAGGTATAAAGCTACGGTAGAGGCACTGCTTTGCAGAGACACCACGATCAGGATTAATTCCCGCGCAATTATTTATTTCAGCAACGACCTCCAGCTCAATCTCCCGGTTGGACAAAGGCTGGCTATTAAAGGGAAACTTGTACGCCCACCGGACGCCGGTTCCGAAATGGGTTTCAGCTACCGCAAATACCTGGAGAGGAACGGTATTCCCTGGATCGGGTTTGTCAAGAAAAAGGAGCATTTGGTCTGGTTCGACGGCAACAGGTTTTCGCCCGGGACCATCATTGCTTCCCTGACCGGCAAGGCTGAGCAGCTTTTCAGAGCCCATCTCCCGGATGCAGACGCTTTCGGCCTCGTAAAGGCCATGATTCTCGGTAGAAGAGAAGATATCCGGCCGGAACTTAACCAGGCCTTTACCGACTCGGGAACGGTCCATGTGTTATCGGTATCGGGCCTGCATGTGGCCGTGTTCTTTTCTGTGCTCCACTTTATCTTCGGGCCGCTCAGAAATCTTCCACGCGGCCGACAATTGTACCTGGTGACCATCAGCGCTATCCTGATTGTCTATGCAGTTATTACCGGTCTCCCGGCCTCTGTTCAGCGCGCTACCCTGATGTGCCTAACCTGGATGACCGGCCAGAACTTGTCCCGGAAACATCAACCTTTGAACACACTGGGAATTGCTGCCTTCTTTATCCTGCTTTCTGATCCCGCCGCCTTTTATGATGTAGGGTTTCAGCTTTCATTCCTGGCCATGCTGGGAATTTTTCTATGGATGAAGCCGATTCAGTCCTGGTACACTACCGAGAACAGAATTTTGAAGCACATCAGGGATCTTTTTGCTATGTCCATCGCGGCGCAGCTCATGACGCTGCCGCTTATTCTATACTATTTCAGCCAGTTCCCTACTTATTTTCTATTGGCGAACCTGTTCGTGGTCGATTTGGCGGGTATGCTTATTCCGGCAGCCATCGGCTTACTGGTTTTGGGCGCGACGGGCTTTGAAACACTGGCAGGCTGGATCGGGCAATTGATTTCACTTATTGCCTGGGTCATCAACCGAACAGTCGAATTTCCGCGGGAGCTGCCCTACCATGTAATTGATCACCTTTACCTGGATCCGATCCAGGCGCTGCTCTTACTGGTTGTGTTGCTGGGAGTTTATTCAGCCTGGATAGCCCGTTTGAAAAAAGCGATAGTTTTCACCGCAGCAGCAGCGCTCGGCTTTTGTATCTATAGCGCTGTCAGCGTATTAAACGACTACAGACATCCCCTAGTTCAGGTGGTCAGCAATGGCAACCGGCTAATTTTCAAGTCGCGTAGCATCCTGTACATCATCGACAAGCAGCCGGTCGAGAAAAATGCCGGCATTTCTGAAATTGAGACGGGGAAGTACCTGGCGCGGTACGGTGGCAACGCCGTAAGAATTGAGTTGCAATAGTCATACCTTGCTATTCCCGTTTTGCCAGCGACCGCCTGGCCAACTCCGCATTAACCTTGTCTTCCCATTTTTTCTGCATTTCCCCGTTTAGGCCATGGCGGGTTTCCTTGTCGTAGTCTTCCTGGACCTGGTGCATTTCACGGTACGATTCCAAAAAAAGGTATTGGATCTCGCTGTCATGATCTTCAACCGAAAGCTCGAGTTGTCTTAGCTTGTCTTTGAACCTTTCTGCCGAGATCTTGGCAATGTCGAAATGCAGTTGTTCATGCCGTAGTACGTTAGGGTTCCTGGATTCAGGTCGCATCCAGGACATGCTCTTTACAAGATATACTTTCAGCCTGACCGTCACCTCCACCATATTGTCATTCATCCTTGAAGCTCCCTCATAAGCGATACTGGTGAAAACCATCGCTGCATAACGCCCGGCTCTCGGAGCGGCTTTAAAGTCGTCGTAACGAAGCGGTCTTTTCGGGTCGTAGAAAATGGTATCTGCTTTCGGCGGCGCGTTGTCGTCTTCGATGATCAAACGGATGCCTCTCGCCAGTACCGGATTGCGTTCCCGGTTTGCCGTCATCCATTTATCGAAGTAAATCAGGGCATCCGAGAGCATTTTCTGTAAAAACTTGTCGTGAACAGTCTGCGACTCGGGCCTCGTATACTGGCTTTTCGATTTGAAGGAGGTCAACGGTACCAGCCCTTCACTTTTAGCGCCGAGAAACTGTACTTCTATTTCAGAATTCCCGCTGACTTTACCTGGTGATACGCGTGTCTCCGAGAAGAGTAATTTCCTGATCCGAACGGTTACCGGCAACCGCCCGCTCTTTTGCCGGTCAAGCGAATAATTCCAAAAATCATAGGAGATTTTTGAAAGTTCTTCAGAGAGCCCCAGCGGCTGGAGGCGTGTCTTCACCACTACGCGACCAATTGTCTGTTGATCATCACCTCTGGCATCCTCTACTTTTTCGAGGTAGTACATCCCTTTTTCCCGGAGGGCTATTTTAGTTGCCGGCAGTTTTTCGACAAGCACCGCCGGCTGCCCGTAAAGGCCCGTTAAGCCCACAAAAAACATCATGAAGCCCACCAGATTTTTACTCCATTTGGCTCCCTTACTTTTGATTCCCATCTCGCATTCCCTAATTTGCAACCGAAAATAAGTAAAAAAGTGCGTCAATGGACAAAGTACCTTCTCAATTGGTCAAACCGGATTTTGATACCATATTCATGGAACTGGCCGATAATCTCGCCAAGCGCTCTCACTGTATCAAAGCGCAGGTGGGGGCTGTGCTGGCAAAAGATACCCGGATTATTTCAATTGGCTATAACGGCCCGCCTGCGGGGACGCACAACTGTGACGAAGAATTCCCGGAGGAAGGCTGCCCGCGCGACGCCAAAGGAAGCTGTTCGCTTGCGTTGCATGCCGAGCAAAACGCTATCCTTTATGCCGTCAAAAATGGCTCCAATATCGAAGGAAGCACCCTCTATGTAACACTGGCTCCATGTATCGCATGCGCGCGGGTAATTTACACCATGAAAATTGCCAGGGTAATTTTTCTGAACAGTTACGCGGCCTACAAGGGAATCGCGGTCGAAGAAGGCGTCGAGTTCCTGAAGCGCTTTGGCGTTGAAGTTTTTCAATACGGCAGCACCCGATAAATGGAAAGCATCCCGGAGCAGAGTGGGAATTCCCGTTTCTGTAACAACAAAAAAACGACCGGCTTTCACCGGTCGTTTTTTTGTTAAGCTTCCTTTTCCGAATTACTTCACACCTTGGTAGATGATAGTTCCGTCGGAGTTAACAGTTGCTTTGTAAGATGTTTTCTTAACACCTGTTTCAGGGCAAGCATTTCCGTAAGAAGTAGTTTCGATATCGATCGTTACATTCTTAGCCCATTTCGGTGCCTTCACTTTTGCAAGGACCTCTTCGATAGTTTTGAACTCGTCGCAGTCTTTTGCTTCTGATTTGTGAAGGATAATTTTCTTGTTGCGAGTCACTTTAGACTCAACAGGACAGATACAATCTGCACAGTTTTCGCTCTTCGCCCACTTCTTGATAGTTGAGGTTACGCGACGAACTGATGAGATCTCGATTTTCTTAACGCAAACGCAAACTTCTTCAGTGATTTTAACGGTATCGGCTTTAAGTGCTGCGAAACCGCTTGCTGCAACCTGGCTGACACAAGCAGAACAAGCTGAAGACTGATGGCTTTGTACAGTTACATAGTACTGACCGTCTACAGGACAACCGGCGCTGTTGAGGTAGCTGGTTGGGAAGGCAAGCTCAGTATCTTTCTGGCAGATTGCTTCGGCAATGATTTTGTCTTCACCATTGTTCAGTTGGTGGATTCTTGCCGTGAAAGTCTGGTTCAGGCTGTCGGCCATAACCGGATCAAGGCTTGAAGTCCAGGATGCCACGATAGGCTCGCAATTGGCTTCTTTACCAGTGAAGTATTTCCCGATAACGGAAGAGTTTCCGCTGGTAAGAGAAAGAGTAGGCGTGATACACGTAAGGCCTGCAGTAGGATCCTTCTTAACAGGTACGTCGTATTCGAATGTTTTGCGGATGGCAACACCGGCATTGAAGCCGCCATGTTCTCTCATATAGCGGGAGATCATGAGGGGAGTGCCCGGCTTAGGCCACTGCATGTCATAAGACACTTTTGTACGGTAACCCTGTGCCTGAACACCCAAAGCCCAGGTCGGGTTCTTCAACGGGAAAAAGACACCCAATGAAGCAAGACCGCCGAAGTGGTACCGGCTCGCGTTAGGAGATACTGCATAATAAGCAATGCGTGGGTCGTTAGAGGATGAAGGTCCTTCATCTCTGATCGTGATCGACGCAGGTGTAGTTCTGAAAAGACCCACTTTAGCTGCAGCTTCGAGGAAAGGGCTCCTTCTGCTCTTGGTAAAATGCCAGCTGATAACAGGTCCCAGAACGAGGTAGAAATCTTCTGAAGAGCTCTTCTTCACCTCCGCATCGCTTCTGGTAAGCTGGTAGGTAGCAAGGTGCTCATCTACGAACTCATCGAAGCCTGGTCTTGTGAAGAAATGCTGTGCGCCGAATGTAGCGCCCACGCCGAACTTGAATTGAGCTTCAGGTCTTTTGGTGAAGAAATAGTCGGCATTGATATTGCCGGTAATTCCCCAGCCATTGAAAAGTGTTTTGTCTCTAGCCTCTTTTAGCGGGAAAGTATTAGCCCAGCTACCGCAGTAAGCAAATCCGGGCCCAAGGAATCCACCGATTCTCCAGGGACTTACTTTGTGCTGAATGCCGACTGTGTCGCATCCCCCACCCGGGGAATCGCAGGCTTCCTGTGCATGGCTAGTGTTAAAAGCCAACAGGAACAGTAAAACACCGGCCAGCTTTTTCGTAAATGATCTTAACATAACTATTATGTTGATTAGAGATTAACTTTTGTTATTGTGTAAGTTTTATTTTGGTGTTTGACAGATATATTAAGTTTTTAAGGATAATGAATTGTTTTTCAGTTATTTATAAATATTGCTTTCGTTGTTAGGCTTTAGGAGCAGTAAATCTATATAAAATTAGTGAACGAAACCACCATCTCCGTGAACATGGCCGTGATCCAGTTCGTCGGCGGTCGCGTTTCTGACCACCAGAATTTCACCGCTGAATCCCATTTCTCTCCCGGCAAGGGGATGATTAAAGTTCAGGGTAACCAGGTCGTCTCTTACCTCAACCACAATGCCCTGGAGCCGGTGGCCTTCTTCGTTCGTCATCGGGATACTGTTGCCCACTACCAGAAGCTCCTCGGAATTTACTCCTTCGCCCTCGAACAGCGAACGGGGAAGATCCACGATGGCTTCCTCGTCTATTTCCCCATATCCCTCCTCGGCCGAAATCTGAAAGTTGAAAGTGTCGCCAACCGTGAGACCAAGCAGGTTCTGCTCGAACTGCTCCGGTAATCCGCTGAGTCCCCAGATAAAATACATAGGATCATCCCTGTCCACCACTTCCACAACCTCGAAATCCCCTTCTTCGTCTTTTAAACTCAACTGATAGGTTATCGCAACTACTTTTTGGTTGTCTATTTGCATGGTACTTCGATTGTATTGCGCAATAGGCCGGACAGTCTGTTTTGCCTGTTCTGGACCGATTGCCTACGTGCAAAAATATACATAATTCTTTCTGAAATGAATGTTTTGTCTATTTTTGTTTAATTTTTTTTCAATATTCCATCTTTTCAATTTGTGAATTTCCTTGCTCATATCGCGCTGTCAGGTCAGAATCCAAAGCTTATCATGGGTAATTTCTCTGGTGACTACGTAAAAGGGAAATTGGATTTTACAAAGAAAATGGGATTTGATCCCGATTTCCTGGACGGGCTGCGGCTGCACCGGTTTATTGATCACCTGACCGACACCCATCCGATCGTAAAAGAAATGATACGCCAGCTTCGCGGCCACTACGGCAGAGGCGCTTCTATAGTCACGGACATCGCTTTCGATCATTTCCTGGCGCGGAATTTCAACCGGTTTTATGATCTTTCACTTCGTGATTTTGTAAATGGATTTTACAAGGTCTATTCTGAATATTCAGATCTTATTCCGGTAGAAATGAGGCCATTAGCTGAATCGCTTGTCGAAAACGACTGGCTCTTCAAATACCGGGAGTGGGAAACGGTCGAAAGGACCCTCAAAAGTATGGCAAGACGGTACACATTCCTGGGTGATTTTTCCAGGTCCCCGACGATGTTCAAAGAAAACTTGGGTACATTTGAGGCGTATTTCCTGGAGTTTTATCCCGGACTTAAGCGGGAATGCGAACGGTTTCTCGCCGGACGCGGGGTGGGAGAGTCCGAGGGAGGTGACTTAGAATTATCATAATAATTTCAAGAAAATGTCTATATCTGCTGACGCGATATTGAAAGAAATCGCTGCCGGTAAATTTCGTCCGGTGTACTTGCTGCATGGCGACGAGCCTTTTTTTATTGATGCCATAACCGATGCCCTTGAAGACAAGGTGGTGCCTGCCGAAAGCCGGGGGTTCTGCCAGTTTATCCTGTATGGAGCCGATAACCAGATCGGAAATGTTATACAATACGCCAGGAGCTACCCTTTTATGTCCGACCGCCAGCTGGTGCTGGTAAAAGAAGCGCAAAAACTGGGTGGGATTGATCGGGAGGAAGGGCAGAAGCTTCTCGAAAGCTATGCTTTGAACCCACTTTCCACCACGGTACTGGTTTTGGCCTACCAGGGAAAGGTAGACGAAAGAAAGGCCTTCGCAAAGGCCATTGGCAAGCAGGGAGTCTTGCTCAAAAGTGCGAAAATGTATGACAACAAGCTCCCCGAGTGGGTAGGGAGCTATTGCCGCGACAGGCAGGTAAAAATCAGTCCGAAGGCGATTCAGATGATTGTGGATAACATTGGCAACGATTTGAAACGGATCCACAATGAAATACAGAAAGTTTTGGTAAACCTGGCGCCCGGCGAGGCTATTGATGCCGATGAGGTGGAGCGTTATATCGGGATCAGCAAAGAGTATAACGTATTCGAGCTCCAGAATGCGTTGTCCCGGAAAGATGTAAAAAAAGCGACACGTATCGCCGCCTATTTTGCGGCCAACACGAAGGACAACCCGGTTATCCCGGTCGTGCTGATTCTATACGCTTATTTTACGAAAATCCTGCTCGCGCATGCCTCCCCCGATAAATCCGATCAGGCACTGGCGGCAAAGCTCGGTGTGAATCCATTTTTTGTTAAAGATTATAAAAGCGCAATGGCACATTACAGCGTTGCCAAGCTGGCCAATATCGTGAGTTATCTCCGGGACTCGGATAGTAAACTGAAAGGGATAGAAACCGGTTCCAGGTCGGAAGGAGATATTTTAAACGATCTCATTTTTAATATTTTACACTAGTTATATTGAATTTTTACTTGAAGAAATAAGGGCAGGGGAGAAGCGGGACGGTTTGTACCGGTTAATACTACCGTATATTGGTATACGAGAACCGTTGTCGTCCCGGGACGTAGCGCCGGAGGTCCTCCTGAGAAAGAAGTTTTTTTTGTGAAAACACCTTGTAGCGGAGATGACAAATAGATGTTGTCAATGGTAGTCAGTGGTACCCGGAGGCTACCACCCGGACGGTCATCCTGAAGCGGAGCGCAGCGGAGTCGAAGGATCTCCTGTTGCTACAAAAAAGCCCTCTGAAAGGGATTGGGTACGGGGAGCGGGAGATCCCTCCGCTGCGGTCGGGATGACCCTCCGGTTGGAGCGGCGCCATCCATCGTGTTGTCAATGGTAGCGCATCTGCCGGATGGTCATCCTGAATGGAACGCAGTGGAGTCGAAGGATCTCCTGTTGCTGTAAAAAAGTCCTCTGAAAGGGATTAGGTGCAGGGGCCGGGAGATCCCTCCGCTGCGGTCGGGATGACCCTCCGGTTGGTGCGGCGCCAAACCTGTTGTTGTCAATGGTAGCGTATCTGCCGGATGGTCATCCTGAATGGAACGCAGTGAAACTGAAGGATCTCCTGTTGCTACTAAAAAGCCCGTTGAAATGGATTTGGTCCAGGGAGCGGGAGATCCCTCCGCTGCGGTCGGGATGACCCTCCGGTTGGAGCGGCGCCATCCATCGTGTTGTCAATGGTAGCGCATCTGCCGGACAGTCATCCTGAATGGAACGCAGTGGAACTGAAGGATCTCCTGTTGCTATAAAAAAGTCCTCTAAAAGGGATTGGGTGCAGGGACCGGGAGATCCCTCCGCTGCGGTCGGGATGACCCTCCGGTTGGAGCGGCGCCATCCATCGTGTTGTCAATGGTAGCGCAACGCAGTGGAGCCGAAGGATCTCCTGTTGTGCAGGCGCGGGGAGACCGGTGCGCTACGGTCGGGATGGCGACAACAAAAAAGCCGCTGTTGAAAAACAGCGGCTTTCAAAATAGTAGCGGGGAGCAGGATCGAACTGCCGACCTTAGGGTTATGAATCCTACGCTCTAACCATCTGAGCTACCCCGCCGTTGAATTCGAGTGCAAAAGTAAGTATACTTTCTTAAAACGCAAGTTTATTGCAATTTTATTTAGTGATTACCCGATAGAATTTCAGAAAGTATTTCTTTTTCAGGCAGTGAGGTAACCGACAAAAACATTCGGGGTTTCCTTGGGAAGTTAAAAATGTTTTTACTACTTTGACGACCAACCGGATTTCATTGTCTAAAATCAATCTGCATGGAGAAATTTAAGTTTGTCGCTGAGTACGAATTAAAATCATCCCCCAAGGTGTTGTTCCCTTATTTCAACACAGCTTCGGGGCTGGAACAGTGGTTTGCAGACAAGGTCATCATTTTGCCGGATCAGACTTTCGACATTCAATGGGATGGAGAAAGTCACATTGCTCATCTTGTCACACAAAGACTGAACAGAGCTGTCAAATTTGAATTTGTAGGTACGCCGCCGGAGGAAGAAAACCGGAATTACATAGAGTTTAAGCTGGATGTCAGCGACCTCACCCATTCTACCTATCTGAAAGTAGCGGATTACTCAACGAACCGGGATGAACAGGAACTATATTCTTTATGGAATGGTTTTATAGACCGATTAAAGGAAATAGTTGGTAGTTAATGAAAAAGCTGGATAAGCTTGTACTGAAGTCGTTCTGGGGGCCCTTTCTGGTAACATTGTCGGTTGTGATTTTCATCTTCCTGATGAAAGTCGTGATTTTCTATATTGATGATTTTGTCTCCAAGGACGTTTCGCTGATTGACATAGGCACGCTTTTCGGCTATTTCACACTCAGCACCGTTCCCACGGCCCTGCCGCTGGCCCTGCTCCTGGCTTCGCTCATGACCTACGGTAACCTGGGAGAATTCTTTGAACTGACCGCCGTAAAAAGCGCCGGGATTTCCATGATCAGGGTGATGATCCCGATGTTCATCATGGCCTTCCTGATCAGCGCCGTCTCGTTTATTTTTAATGACCGTATCGCGCCCTGGGCCAACCTGAAGGCCTACAGCCTGTTGTATGACATTCGCGAAGCGAAGCCAATCATGAAAATCAAGGAGGGAATTTTTTATAATGACCTTCCGGGTTACAGCATAAAGGTGGACAAAAAGATGCCAGACGGCAATACCATGCTGGGCATGGTGATCTACAAAAATGATCCGCGCTCTTACGAAAGGGGCAACACGGAAGTCATCCTGGCCGATTCGGGGCGTATGTACACAATCAACGACAACAGTTACCTCGTTTTTGAGCTGTTTCATGGCAACAATTACCAGGAAGTAATCGACGGCTTGTCGACCAGCGGACGTTCCGCGTATGCCTCGGCGGCCGATCCCCGGGCTACTCCTTCTAATTTTATGCGGAATAGCTTCGACAACTATAAACTGGTCATCAGCCTGTCGTCGTTCGGTGTAAAAAGGTCGGATGAAGAGGCTTTCAAGTACCACGCGTATATGAAGAACGTTGAGGAGCTTGCCGAGGCATCGGACTCGGTTAAAAGGGATTACGAGCTCAACAAGAAGAACCTGTACCCCAGCTCCAAGCAATATTATACGTATAACTTCAAAACGGAAGATTCCACTTACCTGAGAACGGTACAGCCCGGCCATTGGGTAGACTCTTTGCTGGCGTTGCCCGTTTCAGACAGCCTGCAGAAGACTATCGTCGAAACGGCGAAGAGCTCGGCCGCCAGCATGGCCGGCTTCGCGGAAAGCAATACGGGTATCCTGAAAGCCAAGCTGAAAGACGGCAATACCTACGAGCTCGAGAAGCAGCAAAAGTTCTCGGAAGCGCTTTCCTGTCTTATCCTGGTGCTGATAGGGGCGCCGCTGGGCGCCATTATCAAGAAGGGCGGGTTCGGGCTCCCGGTTTTGATTTCAATCGTCTTTTATATCCTGATGTATGTATTGAATATACAGGGCGAAAAATATGTCAAGGAAGGCGATATGAGCGTAACACTCGGAAGCTGGTTGTCAAACGGGGTCCTGCTGCTGTTTGGATTGTACTTTACGGACCGTGCCAAAAATGATTCGCGGCTTTTCGACAAAGACGTATATGTGATGATGATCGCACGTATCCGGAGAAAACTGACCGGAAAGGCTGCGCTTCAACCGATTGAGGTCCCCGATGTGCACGAGGTATAACCCCGGCAACCGCTTACTCAATAAAACGTGGCGATTTGGATTTCTTCCGGAAAGAGCCTACTTTTGCGGAAGTTTTAATTTTTATCAAAATCTGTTGTTACAATTATGTATTTAACTGCGGAAAAGAAGAAAGAGATCTTTGAATCAAAAGGTTTCAATAAATCTGCACAGGACACCGGTTCCCCGGAATCACAAATTGCGCTGTTCACTTTCAGGATCAATCACTTGACCGAACACCTTAAAACTCACAAAAAAGACAACGGATCAAGAAGAGGTCTGTTGCAACTGGTGGGTAAGAGACGTAGGTTGCTGGATTATCTGAACAAGAACGATATTGAGCGTTACCGCGCTATCATTGCCGAACTTGGTTTGCGTAAGTAGTGACCTTTTCAGAATCAGGGAGTCTTCTAAATGAGGCTCCCTGACTTTGTATTGGCCGCTGCCTGAACAGTTTTTAAAAAAAAGTAAAAATCATCAATATAAAACCACACCACTCAACTTTTAAATCCAACAACAGCATCTGGATCTTAATTCAAAGGGCGGAAAAAGCGGTTTACTGTAAAACAAATTTATGCATTTTAATATCATTTCTAAAACCATCACACTTCCCGATGGTCGCACGATTACCCTGGAAACCGGAAAGTTAGCCAAACAGGCAGACGGGTCAGTGGTAGTAAGAATGGAAGATACCATGCTGCTTGCTACGGTAGTAGCGGCTAAAGAAATTAAACCAGGTGTGGATTTCCTCCCGCTCTCTGTAGACTACCAGGAAAAATTTGCTTCCGCCGGACGTATTCCGGGCAGTTTTCAAAGAAGGGAAGGGCGCCTCTCGGATCACGAGGTATTGGTCAGCCGGCTGGTTGACAGGGCTATCCGCCCCTTGTTCCCGGAAGATTACCACGCGGAAACACAAATCAATATTTTCCTGATTTCAGCAGATCCAAACGCACTGCCTGATGCTCTGGCTTCGCTCGCGGCAACCGCGGCTTTGATGGCCTCTGATATTCCTTTCTATAACCCGGTTTCTGAAGTCCGGGTTGCGAAAATAAACGGTGAATACGTGATCAACCCTACCAGCGCAGCCCTGAAGGAAGCGTCGATAGACCTGATCGTAGGTGCTACGCTCAGCGATATCACTATGGTGGAAGGGGAATTGAATGAAGCTTCCGAGGAAGAAGTCGTTGAAGCCATCAAGGTAGCTCATGAAGCCATTAAAATTCAGTGTACCGCGCTCAAAGAGTTTGAGGCCGCCTGTGGAAAAACAGAAAAACGGAGCTACGAGGGAGACCCGCAGAACGAAGAACTCAATGACAGGATCCGCGCATTCGCTTATGACCGCATTTATGCAGTAGCGCAGGCCGGGACTGCCAAACACGAACGCCGGGATCAGATCAGCGCCATAAAAGAAGAGCTGGTTGCGTCGCTTACCGAAGGACTTGCTGAGGGAGAAACGCTGCAAAACGATCTGGTGAACCGTTATTTCCATGACCTGGAGTGGGAAGCCGCACGCCGGCTTGTGCTCGACGAAAGAAAACGCCTGGACGGACGCAAGCTTGACCAGGTACGGCCTATTGCCAGCGAAGTGGATTACCTTCCGCGGGCACATGGATCGGCACTGTTTACCCGGGGAGAAACCCAGTCGCTGACGACTGTAACCCTGGGAACTAAACTTGACGAACAGATTGTTGACAGTGCAATGAACTACGGATACAGCAGGTTCTTGCTTCATTATAATTTTCCCGGCTTCTCTACCGGAGAAGTAAAACCCAACAGAAGCCCGGGCAGAAGAGAAGTGGGGCACGGTAACCTGGCCCTGCGCGCGCTTAAAAAGGTACTTCCCGAAGACGAGAATAATCCGTATACCATCCGTATCGTTTCCGATATCCTGGAGTCAAACGGCTCTTCGTCGATGGCAACGGTATGTGCAGGTTCACTGGCACTGATGGATTCTGGTCTGAAAGTAAAAGGACAGGTTTCCGGTATTGCCATGGGCCTCATCTCAGATGCAGAAACCGGGAAATATGCAATCCTTTCGGATATCCTGGGGGATGAGGATCACCTGGGCGACATGGATTTCAAGGTGGCCGGTACCGCCAAAGGTATTACTGCCTGCCAGATGGATATCAAGGTCGACGGGCTTTCCTTCAACGTACTTTCCGAAGCGCTTCAACAGGCAAAAGCAGGTCGTCTCCATATCCTTGGAGAAATGAACAAAACCCTGACTGAACCGCGCCCCGACCTGAAGCCGCATACGCCGCGCGCTATTGTGATCAGGATCGAAAAAGATCAGATCGGTGCAGTAATCGGACCGGGCGGGAAAGTTGTACAGGAAATCCAGAAAGACTCCGGCGCAACCGTTAATATCGAAGAAAAAGATAATTATGGTTATGTGAGTATATTTTCTGCCGACAAAGCCTCAATGGATAAAGCTGTGTCCAGGGTGAAGGGCATAGTAGCCGTTCCTGAGGTCGGTGAAGTATATAAGGGGGTAGTGAAATCAATTATGCCATTCGGGGCATTCGTTGAGTTCATGCCGGGTAAAGACGGCCTTCTTCATATTTCGGAGATTGTTTGGGAAAGGCTAGAAACCGTGGAAGGCGTTCTCAAAGTAGGAGAGGAGGTAGAAGTGAAGTTGGTAGAAGTAGACAAAAAGACAGGGAAATTCCGTTTATCAAGAAAGGTTTTGTTGCCAAGACCGGAGAACAAAAATAAGTAACGGAATGTTATATAGTGGGTCGGGCTTCTGACAGAAGTCCGACCAGTTGACACGAGGAGATCATAGTAAAAATATTGTATGAGACAGCTTAAGATAAGCAAGCAAATCACCAACAGGGAAAGCCAGTCGCTTGATAAGTATCTTCAGGAGATTGGTAAGGTAGATTTGTTAACGCCCGACGAAGAGGTGATCCTGGCACAGAAGATAAGAAACGGGGATCAGCTTTCGCTGGAACGCTTGACCAAAGCCAACCTTAGGTTCGTGGTTTCGGTAGCCAAACAATACCAGAACCAGGGACTTTCTCTTGGAGATTTGATTAACGAAGGCAACCTGGGTTTGATTAAAGCCGCTCAGCGTTTTGACGAAACCCGTGGTTTTAAATTTATCTCTTACGCAGTTTGGTGGATTCGCCAGTCGATCCTCCAGGCGTTGGCAGAACAGTCCAGGATCGTTCGTCTTCCCCTCAACCGGGTGGGCTCTCTGAATAAAATTTCGAAGACATTTTCTGAACTAGAACAACGCTTTGAGCGTGAGCCTTCCCCTGAGGAACTTGCCGAAGTATTGGAAATTTCGTCTTCAGAGGTAGTTGATACCATGAAAATTTCCGGGCGCCATGTATCCATGGACGCTCCGTTTGTTCAGGGCGAAGAGAACAGCCTGCTTGACGTTCTGGAAAATGACGGGGACGACAAGCCTGACAGCGGCCTGGTTAACGAGTCGCTGCGCAAAGAAGTGCAAAGAGCTTTGTCTACGCTTACCCAGCGTGAAGCCGATGTTATTGCCCTTTATTTCGGCCTTAACGGCGAACACGCCATGACGCTTGAGGAGATCGGTGAGAAATTTAATCTTACCCGTGAACGGGTGCGCCAGATCAAAGAAAAAGCCATCCGCAGACTGCGCCATGCTTCAAGAAGCAAAGCGCTTAAAACCTACCTGGGATAAGCGTATTACACCAAGCATTTAAATAAAAAGCCTCGTTCATGAAGAATGAGGCTTTTATTCTTTCAATCACAGCGTTATTATGGCCGTCGTACAACAGGTCGTCGATTTGGTAGATATACTTGCGAGGCATGGCCTGACACATGCCGTAGTGTGCCCCGGCTCCCGGAGCGCCGCAATTACCTTGTCTTTTGCCAGAACCAATTCCATCAAAACCGTCGTCTCCATTGATGAACGCACCGCCGGATTTATTGCTTTGGGACTCGCCCTCGAATTGCGGAAACCAGTGGCCCTGGTATGTACTTCCG
The DNA here is from genome assembly GCF_039540405.1 of Ravibacter arvi. Classification (NCBI taxonomy): domain Bacteria; kingdom Pseudomonadati; phylum Bacteroidota; class Cytophagia; order Cytophagales; family Spirosomataceae; genus Ravibacter; species Ravibacter arvi. Next base: position 290,226 of record NZ_BAABEY010000002.1, on the reverse strand, counting down.
GTACGGCTGCCTACAATTTCGCGCCGGCGGTGGCAGAAGCATTTTTCCAGCAGATCCCGCTACTGGTGATTACTGCCGACCGTCCTCCTGAATGGGTACATCAGCAAGACGGCCAGACCATCTACCAGGGCGGTATGTTCGGCGGGCACGTCAAAAAATCGTTTACGTTCCCTGTTGATACCGTCCATTCTGACAGTTCCTGGTTTGCCAACAGGATTTCCAACGATGCTTTCCTGACAGCTGCGGCAATTCCTGCAGGACCGGTGCACATCAATGTCCCGGTTCGCGAACCGTTTTACCCTGAGGAGGGTGAACGCCTGGTGCCGGGCCGCAACCGGCTGATTGAATCACTGGCGCCGTTACCGGCCCTTTCTGTACAAAACTGGCACCGGCTCCAGGACGAATGGGATGAAGCGGAAAAAATCCTTATCGCCGGCGGACAGGGACAATTTTCAGCAGACCTGGTCAGAACGCTGGCACAAATTACGGAAGAATGGGAGGTCCCCGTGCTGGGCGACGTGACGGCAAACCTCGGAAACCATCCTGATTTTATCAGTATGCAGGACGTTTTTCTTGATGAATCGGCGGAAGATAGCCTTGTCCCGGACCTCCTGGTCACGTTCGGCCAGTCTTTCCTGTCTAAAAAATTCAAGGCGTTTCTACGCAGGCACCCGTCCGTTCAGCATTGGCACATCGGCATAGAGACCCACCTGGTAGATGCTTTCCAGTCGCTCACCCTGCGCATCCCGCTTTCTCCCGACATCTTCTTCTCCAAAATGCTGGAAGATATCGATTACAAACGTTTCGTGGAGAAAGATGAAATGCACGACGATTCCTACAAACAAAAATGGCTGACAAAGGAACGTCTCGCCGCAAGAGTAGTAAATGAGCAGATTAATGGAAATCTAACATTGTTAAATGATTTAACAGTAGTTCAAAAAGTACTTTCTGAGCTTCCTGAGGACGTTACTCTCCATTTTGGGAACAGCATGCCGGTTCGGTATGCCAACCTGCTCCGGCGACTGGGTCTGGTGCAGGCGGTGTGGGCCAACCGCGGGACCAGCGGCATCGATGGCTGCGTAAGTACAGCCATAGGGGCTGCGATGGCCACCGGGAAGCCGGTCTGCCTGGTGGTAGGTGACGTTACGTTCCTTTACGACAGGAACGGCTTTCTCATAGATGATTTTCCTGCGAACCTGAAAGTCGTGGTGCTTAACAATGGCGGGGGAAATATCTTCCGGCTTATTGACGGTCCCAGGCGGCAACCGGAATTGACCCGGTTTTTCGAAACCGGTCACCGGCATACCGCGGAGTCAACGGCGAAGGATGCCGGCCTTCCTTATTTTGCAGTTACCGATGTCGGCGAGCTTTCCGGCAGCCTTTCCAATTTCATTAAAACAGAAGGTCCGGCTATACTGGAAGTATTTACGGTTCCGGAAGAAAATGCCCGTCTCGCCCGCGAACGCGCCGAAAGGTTCAGCCAGGCCCGGCAACACCCCTGATTACCGGCAATTGCGCACCGATTCCGAAATAGCGAGAGAATCGTTCAGCACCTTACCCAATGCCCATAACTGGCATGCCCTGGCGGAGTTGTTGAGCAGGAAATGGCATTTCCCTGCGAGGCCGTACAATCCCGGAACATTTTGCTCGAGGCTTACGGCCTTGTCCAGAAACCGGGCCGCATTTTCATAGTCTTTCCCTGAAAAGTAGTACAGGCCCATATTTTTCAGTGCGTAGGCGTTGTCGGGTTTAAATTCCAGCGACCTGGAAAGGGCCTTCAATGCTTCGTCCCGTTTACCGAGCAGCAGCAACGCTTCGCCCTTATTATTGAGTGCATAGCCGTCGTCCGGGGTCCTGATCAGCACTTTTTCGAAATATCCAAGGGCCTCGCCGGGGTTACCCTCTTTCAGCAAAACCAGCCCACGGTTATTAAGCGCTTCTTTTTGCGCCGGATTAAGCGCCAGTGCCCTGGCAAAATCGTCGCCCGCCTCTTTGGTTTTGCCGTCTTCAAAAAACATGGCGCCCCGGTTGACAAGCGCCTCGACGTTCTCAGGATCAAGTAAAATGGCCTTGTCAAAATCGGCATAGGCTGCACCTTTTTGATTCTTATCTACCATCAGGTTGCCTCTGACCAGGTAAAAACGGGTGGAATCTTTATATACGTTGGTCAGCAACGAAAGGTCATCTTCGGCCTGGGCGGTCCGGCCCAGCACCAATGCGGCCTCCGCTCTCGCCATCCTGGCTTCATGGAAACCATCCTCCAGTTCAAGCGCCCTGGAAAGCGCGGCATAGGCTTCCTCTGATTTCCCCAGCTGGCTAAGTGCCAGCCCTTTATTCAGGTATGCGTCTGTCAGCTTTGGATATTTTTTGATCGCCTCGTCGTAAAACCGGATGGCTTCCGCAAACCGCTTGTCCTTGAATTGTATGTTGCCTTTAAGAAAAAAGACGCCGGCTTCCGACTTATCCTGGCTCGTACACGCCATCATCAGGCACAACAGGGAAGAGAGGACGGCAAAAATGATTATTTTCATGGCAGCAAGGTATGAGGTGTAAGTCATGAGCCCTCATACCTGACTGCTCACGCCTATTTCAATACTATTTATTAACTTTACGAATCCGCAAAACTATTTCAGACCCCTTTATGAGATATCTACGCGATATTCCGAATACCGCTTACAAAATTAGCCTTTATCAATGGAACGGAAAATACATTCTTAAATTTGAGGCGGGAGGGATGTATGAACAGATCTATAAACTGGATGAAACTGAGGTCGTTACTGATACCGAGATCGATGCGATCGTGGATGAAATACTGCTGGCACAGATCAGCGAAAGGTTTCAATTAATGCACCGGGATTTTACTGATTCGCTCCGCCGAAACAACGTGATCTTTTAGATTACCCACCCGAAACCCCTCTCAAATGATTATTTCCGGCCATTTTTCCCCGCCTTATACGCTTTTTGTACTACTTTCGTTTTCAATTGGTACGAGGAATTTGGCCGGTGAAAAGCCACTTTGGTAAATTTCCTTCGTATAACCGTGTAATACACTTTATTGTCGATATATGTCATTTAAACGAAGTCTTTTAATTGCCGGATGCCTCGTTACCTTGCATGGTACTTCGGTGGACGCTCAAAATACACTCGGTTATTCGGAGCCTGAAACAAGATTCAGACGGGGGCTTGAGTTTTTTGAAAAATCGAATTTCCTCGCCGCCCGCCAGGAATTTGACGAGTACCTGAAAGAGAACAGTCGTTTACTCAGTACCAGTGATTACAATTCGGTAACCGCCCAATACTATATAGCGGTAACGGGCCTGTACCTGAACTATCCGGAGGCCGAAATGCAGGTGGACCGTTTCGTCAGAAATCATGCCGAGCACCCCAAAGCACAGCAGATCTATTCGGATCTGGGAAAGCATTTTTATGACAATAAGGATTATGACAAAGCTATAGGCTACCTGGAGAAGGCGGTAAAATACGCAGGGTCAACTGCCAAAAAGGACGAAAGCACCTACCAGCTGGCCATGTCCTATTACAATACCAAACAGGAAGAAAAGGCGCTTGCGCTTTTCAACTCCCTCAAGGGCAATACCGGCTTTGCCAACTCGGCGGACGCGGCCTATTATGCCGGGGTTATCCAATACAAGAACAAGAACTACCAGGCTGCGTACAATGATTTCACCAGGATTGAAAACCATCCCTATTACAAGGACCAGGTTCCAAACTGGATCGTTACCTCCCTTTACCACCTGAATCGTTACGATGAGCTGGTAACCTACGGCGAGAAAATTCTCAAGCAGGGCGGGCAGAAAATGGATGAAGTGGCTTTATACGTCGCCGAAGTATATTACCTGAAAGGCGACTATAAAGGTGCGGTACCAGCCTACGAGCGTTACCAGAAGATGATTGGCAAGAAGGCGCTCAACCCGCTGGCGGCGCTTCACTACGGACACGCCCAATTCAGGAACGAAAACTTTAAAGGAGCGATCGACCAGCTTAAAAATGTTGCTACGGGAAAAGATTCTACCGCGCAATATGCATCATACCTGCTGGGAATCAGTTATTTGCAGGAAGGAAATCCGAATTTTGCCCTGACCTCATTCCAGAATGCGGCCCGTATGGATTTCAATCCTCAGGTAAAGGAAGAGGCGAGTTTCAACGGTGCAAAGGTCCTGATTGACGTGGGAAACCACAACGAAGCCCTGAAAGAATTGCAGAACTTCGCGTCGCGTTACCCGGGCAGCAAATATGCCGAAGAAGTAGACCAGCTGATTGCAGATACCTATGCAAAAGCCAACAACAATACGGCTGCCATTGCGTATATCGAGAAGTTGAAAAAACGCACCCCGGAGATAAACGCCACCTACCAGCGCCTTACCTATAACCAGGGGGTAACGGATTTCAATAAGCAGGCATACCCGGCAGCCATCCTGATGATGGATAAGTCGTTGAAAACGCCGATGGATGAGAACCTCAACATGGCTGCGCAGTACCTGAAAGCGGAATCTTACACGGCCATGGGCCAACTGGACAAGGCTACTCCGATTTATTCGCAGATGTCCCGCGACCCCAAAACCGGTATTTACGGACAGAAAAGCCTGTACGCGCTGGGTTATATACACTACAACCGCAAAGAATACAGGCAGGCACTGAATTATTTCAAAGATTTCGTGGCAAGGCCGGCGGGAATTGAAACGCAGATGCTGGAGGACGCCACCACGCGACTTGCCGACTGTTACCTGGCGGAAAAAAATTATGCAGAAGCGATGAAAACCTACGAAAGCGTTTCTGCTTCGGGTAAGGTAGACAACGATTATGCGCTCTTCCAAAAGGGAAGAACCATGGTTTATATGAACCGTGGAGACCAGGGAAAAGTACAGTTTGAGCAGCTGGTAAAACAGTATCCCAAGTCCAGCTATGTAGACGACGCGTTGTTCCAGATCGCGGACATTGATTTCCAGAAAGAAGATTACTCGCCGGCCATCAAGGGTTTTACAAGACTGATCAACGAGCAGCCCAAAAGCTACATGATCCCTGCCGCGTTGTTACGCCGTGCGCAATCCTACTATAACATCCAGGTTTACGAGCACGCGATTACCGATTTTAAGAGAATCCTGAGCGAATTTCCGTCTTCACCTTCAGCCAACAGCGCTTTGGAGGGGATCCAGGAGGCTTACACTGCTGTGGGCCGGCCGGAAGAATTCAACCAGGTACTCGGCATCGTCCGGAAGAACAACCCGGGCAACAACAAGCTGGAAGACGTTGAATTCGAAAATGCGCGCAACCTTTTCTATGCCCAGAAGTACCAGGCAGCGATTGATGCGCTCAACCAGTTTCAGCAGTCCTATGCCGGCAGCAAACACCTTTACGACTCCCGGTATTTCCTCGCTGCGTCCTATGACAAACTTAATGATATCGGAAAGGCCCTGCAACTGTACGGTGCAGTTATCCAGGACAACCGTTCAAGCTACGTAGCTGCTGCAGCGCAGCGTTCAGCGGAACTTGAAATTGACAGGGGCAATTTCTCCAACGCGGTTTCCAGTTACCGGGTGTTGCTCAGAAATGCGGAGAACAAGAAAGAACAGGGTATCGCGTGGGTAGGTTTAATGGATACTTATTACGCCATGAAGCGTTATGACAGCTCCATGGTGTACGTAAAAGAGGTGATTAACCTTGGCAATGTGGTGCCCGACGGTGTTGGCAAGGCCCGTTTGCTGGAGGGTAAAATAGCGTACGATCAAGGCAATATGCCCCAGGCGGCCGAGATCATGAAAAAAGTTTCCGGCGACTTCAAAGACGAAGTGGGAGCCGAAGCCAAATACTGGGTGGCAATGGCGGAATTTCGCCAGAAAAAATACAAGGAGACCGAAGCAACCGTTTTTGAATTGAGCAAAAACTTTGATGGTTATGACAAATGGCGGGTGAAATCGTTCCTCCTGCTTGCAGATGTATATGTCGCAACCAATGAGCCGGGCCAGGCAAAAGCCACGCTTCAGTCAATTATTGAAAATTCGGATGACCAGGAGGCGGTCGTCGAGGCTAAAGAAAAACTGGCTAAAATTGACGCAAACCGTTAGTACCTATGAAGTCATTCCGCAACCGATATACAGCAGGGCATATGAAACCCATTAAACGATATTTACTCTCGACGGTCATGGTTTGTACAGCGGCTGCCACCTATGCGCAGCGCGGCGAGATTGAAAGCCAGACTTACGAAATTCTCAAGGAAAAAAGCATTGAATTTCCAAAAGCGGACCGTCTGCTGGATAAAGTTCAGCCGGCCGCCGCAAAGACAGAACAATCCAAGGTAAACTACCGTTTCAACGACGTCAAAATGGCGCCCGGCAGTCCGACCATCGTACCTTCCGTGGCCGTTTCGTCGGATGAAAAAGAACGCAAGGAGCTGCCCGAACCGTTGAACAATTACATCAAGCTGGGGGCCGGCAATTTCAGCCGGTTTCTCGGGGAGGCTTTCATCAGCTCCCGTACCAGCGAAGATATGGTGGCAACCGGTGAAATCAAGCACCTTTCGGCCGGCACCGGGCCCGTTGACGGCAAAAATTCGGCTAACAGTAATTCGCTTTTCAGAGTCGGAGCGAAATACCTGGGCGCTTCATTCAAACTGGACGGCGGCATTGAGTACGAGCGCAAGAATTACTACTTCTATGGTTACCAGAAACAACCGGAGGGGGTTTCGGTAGACCGTGATTCCATCCGGCAAACGCTCAACAGGTTCGGCGTGAAGCTGGGGCTTGAGAATACCGAGCCCAACAGCCTGATTGACTACAAGGTTGTGACCATGCTGAACACCATCAAAGACCGCTACAGCTCTTCGGAAGTAGACTGGGGGACCAACCTGCAAACGTCACTGCCCGTAACCGAAAAAATTTATGCCATATTCGATGCCGACGCCTATGTTTCGCAGCGGGTTGACCTGGACAAAACCTATAACCGGAATATGTTCAGGGTTAAGCCTTCGTTCAAGTATGCGGATGAACTGTTCTCGCTGACGGTAGGGTTGAATGTGGTAAACGAAACCGACAACGGGCTGGATGTAAACCGCACCCGGGCGTTCCCGGTCGTGGATCTGGATGTGGCGCCCTTCCAGGGGCTGCATATCAAGGCCGGCTACAACGGGGACATCGTAAGAAATACGCTCAGGTCCTTTCTATCCGAAAACCAATGGCTCGGCCCCAACCTCCTGGTGGCCAACACCATCAAAAACTCTGACATCTATGCGGGTATCAAAGGAGAGGGCAACGGCCTGAACTATGAGGCGAAGGTGGCATTTACGGGGTATAAAAACTTTTACTTCTTTAACAACAGCCTTAGCGATACCAGCAAGTTTTCGGCGATTTACGATTCCGGTAAAACCAACGTGCTGACCATTTCGGGGGAAGCCGGCTACCAGGTAAACGACCTTTTCAACACCTCGGTAAAGGCCAGCTTTAATGACTATAGCGTAACCAATATAGAAGAGCCATGGCACCGTCCGAAATTCAACTTCAGCTGGTTCAACGCGCTTACCATCAGCAAAAAATTGTTCATCACAAGTGAGTTGTATACACTGAGCGGTATGAAAGGGGTCAACTTCCGGACAGGGGAGGTCAGGAAACTAAAAGCGATAGCAGACCTCAACCTTAAAATCGACTACCTGCTCACGCGTAACTTTTCTGCTTTTGTGAACATCAACAACATCTTCGGAAAAGAATACGAAAGATATATGAACTACCGCCAGCAGGGCCTGAATTTTGTTGGAGGTTTATCATTTTCTTTCTAACTTTCCCCATTCGTTGGATTAACTCCCGATAGATTATGGTAGAAGTAGAAAAATATATCAAACGGCTCCTTTACGATCACGACTGTGTGATTATCCCTGAGTTCGGCGGGGTAATCACGCACTATTTACCTGCCCGTTTTGATGCCGCATCCGGCAGGTACCTGCCTTCAGAGAGGAAAGTTGCCTTCAACGAGGTACTCAAAATTGACGACGGCCTTCTGGCAAAATTCATTTCGGAAAACGAAGGACTTAGCTATCCGGACGCCCAGCTTCATATTTCCGATTTTGTTCAGACTGCCCAGACGCTGATACGGAAAAACAAAATAATTACCCTGGCCGGTATCGGTACGTTTCGTTTGAGCGAGGAAGGCCGGATTTTGTTTCAACCCGACTTAAACCGTAATTTCCATGCTGATTTCTACGGACTGCAACCTGTGGGGGCGGCTGTTCTTAACGGTGGTTCGTTGCCGGTACTGCGGGAAGAGGCAGAAACGGATCAGCTAATTGTCCGGGACCTTTACCCGAAGAAAAAAGCAGGAAAGATCGCGTGGGGAAATTGGATCAGCGCAGCGAGCATTGCTTGCATTTTGGTTTACGTCAGCGCAGTGCTTTCCCAACAACCCGGTGCAACCAGTTCGCTTAGCCCGATAGAAACGATCCGGACTTTATTCAGCCCGGAGAAAAATACAAGCAAAGCCACCGAGATCGCGTCAATGCCTGAAGCCGCGCCTAAAGTTGTCCGGCCGATCGAGGAAGAACGCCCGGTAGAGGAACCGGCAGAGGAACCGGAAACTGTTCCCGCACCGGAGGTAGCAAAAGCGGTCACTGCCGGCAAATTCCATGTGATTGCCTCGGTATATGAATCGAAAAGCTCCCTGGACAAATACGGGGCCCAGATGGCCGGCACCCTGTCGTCAGAAGGATTCCAGAAGGTGCAAACCCTGACCGTCCGTGACAAGTACATGCTGAGCGCCGGGTCATACTCTACCTGGAATGAAGCGCAACGGGCACTTCCCCGCCTCGGTAAAATCGCAAAAGGGGCCTGGATTTACAGGCAGAGATAAAAAAGCAATTGTGGATAAGTTTATCCTTATTGTGGATAACTTATTTCCATTGTGGATAACTAACCGATCCGCGATTAAACCCAAGCGTAAAAACCCGGTCAAAGGCTTGTGAACAAGAACGAAAGAGATTTAAGAAGAATTGAATAATATGGCCATTGTAACAGCCGACGACCGCAAGCGGATCACAAAATCCTGGGGGTTTTCCTTCGGGATTATGGCCGTATTGCTACTTACCACGGCATTTATTAAGCTGACCCGTACCATGCCCCCGCTGGAGCCTATGGAGCTCTTCGTGGAAGTCAACTACGGGGTGGACCCGATCGGATCGGGCAATATACAGACCTTCAACAAAGCCAATGACTCGAAGGTAACCGAGAATATGCGGCCTGAACCGGAGAAAGCGGAAGTAAAGAAATCTGTTCCCAAACCGGTTCCTCCAACCCCTAAAGTAACCGAAGTAAAAAAAGCGCCCACCACCAAGGTGGTGGAAAAACCGGTAATCACTTCTAAAGTGGAAAGCCCGGTTGTGGAAAAGCCTGTGGAGCAGACCAAGAAAGCCCAGACCACTTCCAGTCAGCCCGCCGCTACTGCGCAGCCGACCAAAGCCCCGGAAAAGGCTATTAACAAGGACGCTCTTTTTTCCAAGTCAAAGGGAGGCGGCGCCAGCGGTTCTAACGGCACCAACGGCACGGCCAGTGGTGTTGGGGGCAACAACAATGGCGATGACGCGAGCGGAGTGGGAGATAAGGGGGCGAAAGAAGGAAGCCTGTATGCCAAGAGCTATAAAGGCAGTGGCGGAGGTGGCGGTACTGATGTCGGTTTCAACCTGAAAGGCTGGAAATGGAAACAACGCCCGCAGGTAAACGATAATTCCGACGCTACCGGTGACATTATTTTCAAGATCGTGGTGGATAAAAGCGGGCGTGTTAAAAATGTGATCACCCAAAGCACTACTATTACCGACTATGCTGTCGTTAACCAGTACAGGAATGCGGTAAGGGCGCTGACGTTTATTTCCGAATCTTCCAATGTGCCGGATGAATCCACCGGTACCATTACCTTCCGTATCCGCTCGAAGTAGTACCGTTCCCTATGAATTTTGAAGAGGCAATGGCCTACCTTTACAGTAGGCTGCCTGTTTTTCACAATATCGGGCACCGTGCTTACAAGCCGGGCCTGGAAACTACACGGGCTTTTTGCAAAAGATTAGGCGACCCGCACCTCGCTTATCCCACCATTCACGTGGCAGGAACCAATGGAAAGGGAAGCGTCTCCAATATGCTGGCGGCAATCCTGCAGCAGGCAGGCTACAGGACAGGCCTCTATACGTCTCCACACCTGAAGGATTTCAATGAACGTATCCGTGTAAACGGCATTCCGGTCCCCGGCGATTTTGTGGCGTCGTTTGTAGAAACCCACCAGGCTTACCTGGAAGAAATCAACCCTTCATTTTTCGAGGCAACGGTCGCGATGGCCTTTGACTTCTTCCGACAGGAGCAGGTAGACATTGCAGTCATTGAGGTAGGATTGGGCGGGCGACTGGATTCAACCAATGTTATTGAGCCGGTTGTTTCGGTGATCACGAATATCGGTCTCGACCATACACGGCAACTGGGGGAAACGCTCACGTTGATCGCGGGGGAGAAGGGCGGGATTATCAAGCCCGGTGTACCGGTGGTGGTAAGCGAGAGACAGGATGACGAAATACCGGGCGTACTCGAATCTATCGCTGGAGAGCGGGGAGCCCCCCTGTTTTACGGCGCAGACTACGGAAGGGTGGTGGCCGGGACCTTCTCAGAGGGGTTACTTCATCTCGATATTGAAAGAAATAACAATGATAAATATACTAACACTGTTAGTGTATCATTGGATTTATCCGGCAACTATCAGAAAAAGAACGTATTAGGCGTGTTAAGTGTGGTCGATCGCTTGAAAGAAAGCGGCTGGCAGATTCCTGATACCGCTGTGGGCGAAGCACTGGCCACTGTGACCAGGCTTACAGGATTTAAAGGGCGATGGACCCGGTTGATGGAGCGGCCGTTCGTAGTAGCGGATACTGCTCACAATTTGCCGGGGCTGCGGGGAACGCTTGAGCAGTTTATGACCGTGCCTTCGGCCCAACGGCATTTCGTGCTCGGCTTCGTCAGTGACAAAGACATCAGTGCTATGCTTGGTCTGCTACCGCGGGATGCAAAATACTACTTCTGCGCGCCCTCCAATACCCGCGCTATGCCGTCATTGGAGCTGCTGGCGAAGGCGGAAAGCGTAGGCCTGATCGGGACAGCCTTCAGCGATGTAAACGAGGCCCTGGAGCATGCACTCGCGGTTGCAGCCCCGGAGGACAGCATTTACATAGGCGGCAGCACCTTCGTAGTAGCCGACCTGCACCTGCTATAGAAAATCAAAAGTTAAACAACATAACCGGTCACCCGGGAAAATCCATCCCCGGATGGCGGCAACCCAAACATGACGCGTAAAAAAATGGCGCGCTTTTCGCATAATGCGGAGGCGTTTAATGTAATCGAAAGAGGAAAAGAACTCTACACGACGGTGAAGGGAAACTGGAGCACCGCGTACTTTGAAAATCCCAACCCGATTGTACTGGAGCTGGCTTGCGGAAAGGGTGAGTATACGGTAGGCTTGGGCCGGACATTCCCCGAGCGGAATTACATCGGAATAGATATCAAAGGGGACCGGATTGCGAGGGGGAGCCGGCAGGCCATTGAAAGCGACTTGCGAAACGTTGCCTTTCTCAGGACATCCATACAGTACCTGGAGGAATTTTTCGTCGCCGGGGAGGTAGATGAAATCTGGCTGGTGCACCCGGACCCTCAGCCACGGGACAAGGATGAAAAGAAAAGACTGACTAATGCCCATTTCCTGGGATTGTATGCGAAGACCATAAAAGAAGGCGGCATTTTTCACTTGAAGACGGACAACCCCTTCCTGTATGAATATAGCCTTGAAACCATCTCGAAGGCGCCTGGTTATACTATTCTTGCCCATACCGACGACCTGTACGAATCTGAACTGATGGCTGACCATCATAATGTCACCACGCATTACGAAAAGCTTTTCAGGGAAAAGGGTTTCAGTATCCGCTATATCAGGGCAATGGTAGGGCAGAAGGCCGGCCTGTAGATACCGGAGCACAAAAAAAATCCCCGGCAGCCAACTGTCGGGGATTTTTTTGATTCGGAACTAATTACTTCTTGATCAGGGAAGCAAAATAAGCCAGGGTGCGAACGAGTTGAGATACGTACGACATTTCGTTGTCATACCAGCTCACCACGCGAACCAGCTGTGTATCGCCTACGGTGAGTACCCTCGTCTGCGTAGCGTCGAAGAGCGAGCCGTAGTGCATCCCGATCACGTCGCTGCTGACGATTTCGTCTTCCGTATAACCGAAGCTTTCATCGGATACATTTTTGGCGGCAGCGTTTATTTCTTCAACGGAGGTCTTTTTCCCAAGAATAACGGTTACTTCAGTCGATGAACCGGTGATGGTAGGCACACGCTGAGCGCTGCCATCCAGTTTGCCTTTCAGGTTCGGCAGAACAAGCCCGATGGCTTTCGCCGCCCCGGTGCTGTTGGGAACAATGTTCTGTGCTGCAGCACGGGCTCTTCTCAAATCGTTTTTCGCGTGCGGAGCATCCTGCGTATTCTGGTCGTTGGTATAGGCATGGATGGTAGTCATCATACCGTTCAGGATACCGAATTGCTCATCTAGGAATTTAGCAACAGGAGCCAGGCAGTTGGTGGTGCAGGACGCCGCGCTGATGACGGTTTCCGATCCGTCCAGGATGTCATGGTTGACGTTGTAAACGACAGTTTTCAGGTCACCGGTAGCAGGAGCGGAGATCACTACTTTTTTGGCGCCGGCTGCGATGTGCGCCTCAGCCTTGGTTTTGTCGGCGAAAAAGCCGGTACATTCAAGCACTACGTCCACGTCGTGGTTCCCCCAGGGAATCTGGGCCGGATCTCTCTGGGCGTAGATTTTAATTTCTTCCCCGTTTACAATAATAGAACTATCGGTATGCTCAACTTTCTGGCCGAACCTTCCCTGAGCAGTATCATATTTCAATAAGTGAGCGAGAACAGAAGGACTTGTAAGATCATTGATGGCCACTACGTCGATACCTTCTTTGTTGTAAATCTGACGAAAAACCAATCGGCCAATTCTTCCAAAGCCATTGATTGCTACTTTAATCTGTGCCATGCTGTTAGAGATAATGTTTCATTATGATTTGCTGCAAAATTAGTGAAATACAGAGGAGAATAAAAGTGATAACCAGGATTTACAAAGCCCTGAAGTCTTTTTTATTTTTTTGCCGGGCTTGACGGAGATACAAGCACCTGAATGGTTTAGTAAATCGCTAATTTATCATTTACTACAATTACTAATATATGCGACTTGTATCACAATCCTGATTTCAGGCAATATTTTAAAGTGGGTCAATCTTCTTGGAAAGGCGGCCGGTGTGTGTAATTTTGTAAGAAGGTAAGAGGAGGGGAATGTGCTCTATTTGGGCTATATCATAGGATTCCTACCGTAGCGGATACGTAAAACTTTATATTTATTGAATTTGTAAGTTATTAAAAATAAGTTTCTTAGAATATTTTAATTAAACTAAAATTTTATGAGTGAAATTGCACAACAGATAGAACACGTTTGGGAGAACAGAGAGTTATTAAAAGAAGAGAATACCCAAAAAATCATCCGTGATATTATTGAAGAGGTAGATAAGGGCAGGTTGCGTGTTGCTCAGCCGGGCGATAGCGGAGAGTGGATCGTGAACGAATGGGTAAAAAAGGCCATCATCATGTATTTTCCTATTCGTCAAATGCATGTTAGTAAAGTTGGTATTTTTGAGTACCATGACAAGATGTTGCTAAAGACCGACTATGAAGCTTTAGGAGTTCGGGTGGTGCCGCCGGCAACAGCCCGCTATGGTGCTTATATTGCGAAGGGGGTCATCCTGATGCCTTCCTATGTAAATATCGGCGCCTACGTAGATTCAGGTACTATGGTTGATACCTGGGCTACCGTGGGTAGCTGTGCCCAGATCGGGAAAGATGTACACCTGAGTGGCGGCGTAGGAATTGGCGGTGTTCTGGAACCGGTACAAGCCTCGCCGGTCATTATTGAGGATGGCGCTTTTATAGGTTCCCGTTGCATTGTAGTAGAAGGTGCGCGCGTAGGAAAAAGGGCTGTGTTGGGCGCAGGGGTTACGATAACCGGAAGCTCCAAAATTATTGATGTAACCGGGCCTGAGCCTGTAGAATACAAAGGATATGTGCCAGAGAATGCAGTGGTTATTCCGGGATCGATTGCGAAGGAGTTCCCGGCTGGTACTTACCAGGTCCCTTGCGCGCTGATAATAGGTAAACGGAAACCCAGTACGGACCTCAAAACGTCACTGAACGATGCGTTGCGTGAGAACAATGTGAGCGTTTGATAGCTGGTCGGGGAGGGCTTTTTAAGAGCTATCTACAATAAGAGAAAGTGCCTTGTTTTTCCACAAACAAGGCACTTTTTTGTTTGTAACAAATGTAAATATTGTGAATTTCACAAAAGTAAATCAACAAAACATTTGTGAATGTGGGTAGTAACAATTGTGTATATTTGTGGAATACAGTTATCCACAAGCTCATAAACTATCATTTAGAATGGAACTTCTTGATAAAGTCCGGCTAATCATAGGAAACAAATGTGAATCGCCTTCACAATTCGCAGATGAGATCGGCATACCCAGATCAGCCGTATCGCACCTGCTGAATGGCCGGAACAAGCCCAGTCTTGACGTCGTAGGTAAGATTATCCGCAGGTATCCTGATTTGGGCGCAGATTGGATTTGGGACGACGAAAAAATGCCTCATCTGAACGCAGGTATAACTGACAGACAATCAAGCGCTACAAGTCCAAAAATAACCCGGGAAACGGTGCCGGGTAAGCCTTTAGATTTGTTTTCCCAGGCAAATGCTGTCCCGGAGCCCATGCAAGAAAACGTCAGGACGATTAGATCCGACAGCACTACGAGAAAAGTGGAGCGTGTGTTGTTGTTTTATTCAGACGGAACGTTCGAAGAGTTTGGCATTGGTTCTTAGCGACCCCAGGTTTCAGGAATCTATTTGTTTCATAATTTATATTATGTTAAGTAATAACATTGAGATATTTGTGCATTCCGTACAACCAACTTACAGAATAATGGAATGCATGGCTTCTATTGAATGGGTATCCAAAGATAAGCCTTCGACAGGCTCAGGCGCCGTCCGGATGGCGCCTGCCGGATGGCGGGTGAGCCCGTCGAACCCCTTTAACACAATCTGCAGGAACAAATCAGTCAATTCGTGCATTTGTGGCAGCACCAGGAGATTTCTCCGCTCCGTTTCACTCCGGTCGAAATGACGGCAGCGTCATCCTGACCGCAGCGGAAGGATCTCCCGCACTATGAAAGCCGCGAATTCACGAACAAATCAGTCAATTCGTGCATTCGTGGCGGCATCAGGAGATTTCTCCGCTCCGTTTCACTCCGGTCGAAATGACATAGCTAATCCCGATCAGCAGCATCAGCGCAGCTGTGCATCCAAAGGAAACCGAAAGACCGGCTTTTTCGGCTATGAAGCCAAGTGCTGCCGGACCGGCAAGCTGCCCGGCATAGCCTATCGTCGTTACAGCCGCAATTGCAGCGGTGGCCGGCACGCCCTTAACCCTTCCGCTTTCGCTAAAAAAAATCGGAACAATATTGGCCGCCCCCAATCCTACCAGGACAAACCCGAACAAGATTAAAGGTAGCCACGAAGCCATTACGGCAACCAGAAACCCGGTAGCCGTCACGAAACTTCCTGTAGCAACGATTACTCGTCCCGGAATTTTACTCACCACTTTATCGCCGACCAGTCGCATAAATGCCATAGCGACAGAAAAAGCCGCATAGCCAAGGCCCAGGAGATTTTCTTCCACCACCTTTACGTCACGGAGAAAGATACCGCTCCAGTCGAGCACCGCTCCTTCCGCCAGGAAGACAATAAAGCACATTACACCTAAAAACAGTACCCTCGGATGAAGCCAGGCAACTCCCCCACCCGGCTTTTTACCGTCCTCCCTCCCACCAGCGGTTTCCCGTTCGATCCCGGCTTTTAAAAGGTGGGAAGAAACACCAAAGACAAGAAAAATCAATAATACCGATACGATCACTAACGCATAGAAAGGAATAATATTAAAATAATCCAATAGTAGAATCACCATTGGACCCGCAAGTCCGCCTATGCTAAACCAACCATGTAAAGATGACATGACTGGTTTTTTGCCAATATCCTGGATCTGCAAACCCTGTGCATTGACGCCCACATCGATCGCGCCGATGCCGGATCCGAACAAAAAAAGTACAACGGCAGTGAGGGCGGGTGTATTGGTGGCCAGCAGGGACGGGAGGGTAATACCCAGTAAAATGGTAGCCAGTAAGATCACCATTTTGCTTCCTATCCTGGAAATTAACCAGCCGGTTGCCGGCATGGTCACAATGGCCCCGGCCCCCAGGAAAAGCAGCAGCCCCCCTATTCCACTGTCGTCCAGCGCGAGCCTCTCTTTTACAACGGGTACCATCGGCGCCCAGCTTGAAAGCGCAATGCCGCAGGCCAAAAAGACACAGCGGGCTGCAAGGATAGTTTTTTGTAGGGATGTTGAATTCAAGGGAAACCGTATTTGAACGGAGCATTGAGCCACGTACCTTAAAAATACGCAATCCCGGGAATGTAATTATGTTCAAGGCGTGTATTGCCCGAAAATGTTTGAGGCCAGCATGCCGTGCCGGATAGGTTTAACCTTTGTAGCTGCAAAGCATCTACTCACTTCGTAAACTCTTGACCGGGCTCATCAGCGCTGCCTTAATGCTCTGAAAACTTACCGTAACCAATGCAATTGCGGTTGCCAGCATTCCGGTCAGAGCGATAATCCACCATTCGAAGGGGGTTTGGTAGGCAAATCCCTGCAACCAATTGTTCATGGAATACCATGCAATCGGCGAGGCAATGACTATGGCCATTAGTATCGGTTTTAAAAAATCCCAGGAGAGCAAGCCCACGACACCGGCGACTGTCAAACCGAGCACTTTTCGCACACCGATTTCCTTGGTGCGTTGCTCAGCCATGAAGGCGGACAGTCCATATAAACCCAGGCAGGAAATGAAAATGGCCAGGCCGGCAAACAGATAGAAAATATTTCCCATCTGCTGTTCACTTCGGTAGAGATTATCCAGGTCCTTATCCAGGAAACCGAATCTGAAGGGAAAAGCGGGGTTGAGTTGTTGGTTGATCGCTTCTAATGCTTTGATAGTTTCTTCGTTATTTCCGGGAGCAGTACGGACAATTACCACACCGCCCCAGGTGTTGGGGCGCAGGATCAGCGGCTCCATTGCATATTGAAGGGATTTGAAATGAAAATCTTTAATTACGCCGATAATTGTCCCCTTCTTACCTCCGAGGGACATACTTTTTCCCACGGCATTCCGAAGGTTCATCCCCATGACCTCCATAGCTTTTTCATTGATCATATAGCTGGAACTGTCGCCCGGAAATGCCTTATCAAAACTGCGCCCCGCCAGCACCTGGGTTTTAAAAACACTTACAAAATTCTCATCCACGTCCAATGACGGGAAAACGACCTGGTTTCGGGAGATTTGTCCATCCCAAACCACATCGACGGTTCCTGATTCAACGGCAGAAGGCCGATCGGAAATGACCGTAAAGTTTTCTGTAAGCTGATTTTGACCCAATACCGATTTTAAGGCATGCTGTTTTCCCCAAAGATCTCCGTTCATCGGCATGTAAAGCAGATTCGATTGATCAAAACCGAGGTTTTGATTTTTCATAAAATTCAATTGTTTGTAGACCACGGCAGTGCCGACAAGCAGCAGGATGGCGACCACAAATTGTATCACCACCAGTGCATTCCGAAAAAGCAGGTTTCCGCCGGCCACCCTTAGTTTGCCCTTCAAGACTTTTACAGGTGCGAAACCCGACAGGAACAACGCGGGGTAGCTGCCGGAAAAAAGGCCGGTCAGTACCGCAATGCCCAACAGGCTCAGCAATAGGTTACCATCCATTGAATGAATGGTAAGGTTTTTCTCCGTCAACATTTTGAAAACGGGAAGCAGCAGGAAGACGATCCCGATTGAGATCATCAGAGAAAAGAAGGAGAAGAGAAGCGATTCACCTAAAAATTGCAAAACAAGCTGATAACGATTCGCGCCCACCACTTTACGCAGCCCTACCTCCCTGGCCCTGCGTTCGGAACGTGCAGTAGCGAGGTTCATAAAATTGATGCAGGCCACAACTAAAATGAATATTGCTACAACAAAGAAAATATTGACATACTGGATGTTGCCGTGGCCGGGAACATCCAGCTGAAAATGGGAGTGCAGGTGAATGTCCGTCAGGGGCTGCAGCTCGAAGTCAATTTTGATCGTCTGACCGTGCCTTTTAAAAATCGAAAAAATCTGCCTGATCAGTTGCTGCCGGGCCGGAACCGACGCTGAGGTTTTTTCGTCAAGCTCGAGATAAGTGTAGAAATTGAAGTTGCCCCATAAGTTTTTTTGCAGGTCCACGTTCGTCCGGGCCAGCGTTTGCATCGGGATCAGGCAATCGAACTGCAAATGCGAGTTGGGAGGCGTATTGGCAAGGATACCCTCTACGATAAAGTTTTCTTTATTGTCAATGCGAATGGTCTTGCCGATGGCATTACCGGTACCGAAATACTTTACCGCCATTTCTTCCGTGATCAGAATCGCTCCGGGATCTTTCAGAACTGTAGCTTTGTTTCCGCTCAAAAGCGGAAAGGAAAAAAGATCCAGGAAATTAGAATCTGCATACAGGACGCGCTTTTCTTCCAATTTCTTCTCCCCCACTTCAAAAAGCATCGGCGTCCATTTACTGATCCGTACCCCGTTTTTGATCTGCGGCAATTCTGATTTCAGCCCGGGCGCCATGCCCGCAGCGCTGACCGCAGCCCTGAAATCTCCGGCACTGCAAGTCAGGCGAAAAATTTGATCGGCGCGGGGGTGGAAGCGGTCATAACTGAGTTCATTCTGTACCCATAACAGGATCAAAATGCTGCAAGCCATACCGATAGACAAACCGGCAATATTTAAAATGGAGTAAGCCTTCGAGCGAATAATATTCCTCCAGGCAATTTTGAAATAATTTTTCAGCATGTCAGGGCTAAGAGAAAATCATTAAAAAATGATTGGTTACATTATCTGGTATAATAGGTATGCCAGGTTTGATAAAGCGCTGAAACCCGTTTTGATCTGCATTCCGGAAAGATTGATTGTTCGTAAACGAACGGATGTTGTCCGATATTGAACACTGCAGATACCGGGACGAGGCAATTGATTCCGGAGAGTATCGGTACTGTCTGGCTCCTTTACGGAAATAAAAAAGGCCGCCCACAAGGGGCGGCCCATTTTCAAAACGCTATACGGGTTACTATTCCGCGCAAGGAATATTTTTAGACTCCACTTGCTGAATAATATTGTTGATATTATCCAACGTGGTCTTCGCATCAGAATCCGGGTTCACTGCGGCAGCCCTTTCGAAATAGGGTCTTGACTTTTTAAAACGGCCACATACTTTCCCTTCCACCTCTTTTCCTTTCTGCTGGTATTCCTGCATGTTCATGTTGTCCACCTCACGCTTCAGTTCAACGCCTTCGTTGTAGTAGATAGCGCCAAGTCCAAACAATGCATCGTAATTTTTCTCGTCCACTGCAATCGCCTTCTCATAGGTTTTGAGGGCATTGTTTTTTGCTTCCGCCTGCTTCGCTTTCAGATCGTTGATCTGTCCTTCGATTTCGGATTTGTTGACTGCTTTTTCCTTTTCTTCGGCGGCTTTCAAATCACCCTCAATCTTAGCGATAGCGGTTTCGGTTTCTTTTTTGGAATTATTTACTTCCTGCAGCTGGCGTTTCAATTCAGCATTCTTGGGTTGGGCTTTAACCCGCGCAGCCAAACGCTTGATTTCACCGTCGTACACCTCAATTTTGGATTTTTCTGTCTGCAGTTCTTCGGCCAATTTTCCTTTTTGTCCACCGGAAGCCGCCAGTTTCTCCTCGAGCTCACGAAGGTTTTTAGTATGATTGGAATATGTGTTGTCATAAAGAATGCCGAGGTTGGTAAGATTGACCACATTATTCGGGTCTTTTTCTACCAAACCGGTCAGTTCTTTAATGGCCGCTTCTTCGCGTCCGGCGGCGAGCAATATGTTGACCTTTTCAGACATCAGGTCTTTGTGATTGGCATTGGCTTTCAGCCCCATGTCCAGCGCTTGCAAAGCGTTGTCGTAGTCCTTTTTTTCGCGGTAAAGCTGCGCATAACCGTAAAACGCGCTCGGATCTTTTCCACCGTTTTTGGCATAGCCGGCGTAGTTTTGAATGGCAACATCGTGGTTATTCAGCTGTTGCGCAGAAATGGCGGCATAGAGTGCTCCGGTAGTATCGCTTTTGAAAATACCGTGAGCGGCGCTGAAGTTGTCGAGTGCTCCCTGCAGGTTCTTACCTTGAAAAGCTTTCACACCCTGGTTGATAAAGGCGTCATAAAGCGGCGATTGCTTTTCTCCATCGACAATTGCCTGGGCTTCCTTGGCCAGTTTACCCGGTTCTCCTTTTTTGGTTTTGTCAAGCTCTGCCACCTTTTTGTAGGCTTCCAGTGCTTTGCTGGCTGCATCGGCGTCGATTACCTGCGTGGTGTCCCGTACAAGGGCGATATTCTCATACAGTTTAGCCCTGTCCATCCAGGTCGAAGCTTTTTCGGCAGCTTTGGGATCCTGGATCTTGGCATCGGATTTTTCCTTATCCTTTTTGTATTGGGAGATCATAGCACCTTCCAGGGCATCCTGGGAAAATGCTGGGATCACCAATAAGGCTAATATGAAAGAAACAAATACTCTTTTCATAAGTCAATGTAAAATGGTTTAAGTTGCTTGTATTACTCTTCTGTTTGGTTGCTGTCCATATCCTGCTGTTCATCAGCAGACTCGCCTGCGCTTCCGGAAATTCCTTCTGCCGGCACCTCATTTTCCGCCTCGTTTTCTACATCCTCATCCTCTTCCCGCACGAGCCTGGTAACAGAAGAAATCTCATCGGTTGAACCTAGCTTGATGAGTTTTACTCCCTGTGTGTTCCTTCCGGCCAGTCGCACATCCGAAACTGCCATCCTGATGGCAATTCCGTTTTTGGTAATGATCATCAGGTCATCCTGTTCGGTAACCTCTTCTATCGAAACCAATTTGCCGACTTTCTCGGTGGCGTTCATGGTGGTAACGCCCTTTCCTCCCCGGTTGGTGATACGGTAGTCCCCGATATCGGAACGTTTTCCGAAACCATGTTCGGAAACTACCAGCAGCTGGGTATCTTCCCGTGAGATACATACCATGCCGATCACCTTATTGCTCTGGTCCTCAGAGTCAAGGTTGACGCCCCGCACCCCGGTTGCGGTACGCCCGATCGGCCGTACCGTTTTCTCGTTGAACCTTACGGCCCTTCCGGCGCTGGTCGCGATTACAATTTCGTTGTCACCGTTGGTTAGGGCAACATTCAGAAGACGGTCTCCTTCGTTGATGTTGATCGCGATAATACCATTCTGGCGTGGCCGGGAATAGGCCTCAAGCAGCGTTTTCTTGATAACCCCCTGCTCGGTACACATAATGATATAGTTGTTGTTAATGTAATCCGGATCACTCAAGGTCCGTACATTAATCACGCTCCTGATCTTATCGCCCGGCTCTATGCTCAGGATGTTCTGGATAGGACGGCCTTTGGCACTTTTCGAACCTTCAGGAAGTTCATATACCTTCAGCCAGTACAGCTTACCGAACTCGGTAAAGAACAGGAGATAATTGAGCATGGTTGCAGAGAACAAATGCTCGGTAAAGTCCTCCTCTTTGGTCTTGACGCCGCGGGCGCCTACCCCGCCCCTGCTTTGGGTACGGTATTCTGCCAGTTGGGTACGTTTGATATATCCCTGGTGAGAAATGGTAATCAGCATTTTCTCATCGGCAATCATGTCTTCGTCGCTGAATTCTTCGGCGGCGTATTCGATCTGCGTGCGCCTGGCATCACCGTACCGGTCTTTGATTTCAGACAGCTCGGTTTTAATGATGTCATATTTCCGCCATTCGTTGGCCAGGATGTCCTTCAGATCTTCGATCAGTTTCACCAGCTCATTGTATTCCTGAACGATCTTTTCTCTTTCAAGACCGGTCAATCGCTGCAGACGCATTTCCAGGATCGCTTTGGCCTGGATCTCGGAGAGGCTGAACTGCTCCATCAACCCGGTTTTGGCAACTTCCGGATCCCTTGAATTCCGGATAAGCGTAATAACAGCGTCGAGATTATCGAGCGCGATCAATAAACCTTCCAGAATGTGCGCCCGCTTTTCGGCTTCCTTGAGCTCGTATTCAGTTCTGCGGGTAATCACCTCGACCCGGTGCTCGATGTAGTAACGGATCAGGTCTTTGAGGTTCAGGATCTGCGGCCGTCCTTTCACCAGCGCTACGTTGTTAACGCTGAAAGAAGACTGGAGCGGGGTGAACTTGTATAAGTGGTTAAGAACGATATTGGGAATCGCTCCTTTTTTGAGGTCGAAGACAATCCGCATCCCGTCCCGGTCCGATTCGTCGCGGATATCGGCAATGCCGTCCAGTTTCTTATCATTGATGAGGCCGGCGATCTTTTCGATCATCTGCGCCTTATTGGTCATGTAAGGAATTTCGGTAAAGATGATCTGCTCTTTACCGGTTTTGGTCTCTTCGAAATGCGACTTTCCCCTCACCACAACACGTCCCCGGCCGGTCTCGAAGGCAGACCTCACGCCCTGGTACCCGTAGATAGTCCCTCCGGTCGGGAAGTCGGGCGCCTTAATGAACTGCATCAACTCGGAAACGGAAATTTCCGGGTTTTCGATATAGGCGATGGTGCCGTCAATTACCTCGGAAAGATTGTGCGGCGCCATATTGGTAGCCATTCCCACGGCAATTCCCGAAGATCCGTTGACCAGCAGGTTAGGAAACTTTGCCGGAAGAACGGTCGGTTCCCGTAGCGAATCGTCGAAGTTGGGTTGAAAGTCGACGGTATCTTTATCAATGTCGGTGATAAGCTCATCGGCAAGTCTTTTCAGACGCGCTTCGGTATACCGCATTGCCGCCGGCGAATCGCCGTCGATTGATCCGAAGTTTCCCTGGCCGTCGACAAGCAGGTAGCGGAGCGACCACTCCTGGGCCATCCTGACCATAGTGTCGTAAACAGAAGCATCGCCGTGCGGGTGATATTTTCCTAGTACCTCTCCTACGATCCGCGCAGATTTTTTGTGCGGACGGTTGTATCTGACGCCCAAATCCTCCATCCCGAATAATACCCTCCTGTGAACAGGTTTCAGCCCGTCGCGTACGTCCGGAAGCGCGCGTGAGATAATTACGGACATCGAGTAGTCGATATACGCGCCACGCATTTCGTCCTCAATATTAATGGGGATTACGTTTTGTCCGGATGATGATTCCTCCATAAAAAGTTTTAAGGTGCTTTGTTCTAACTTACTTTAAAATATGGCAATTTAATCAAAATAAACCGATGTTTCCACATTTCCGCAAGCCAAATTACGTAATTAATGCTGGCTTAAACAAAAACCATACCTGGCGGACGGCTATTTGCCTTTTTGAATTTTCAGGGCCGGGAGAACCGGTTATCTCCCGGTAGCGGCAAGGCCGGAGTTGGTAATAGCGGAATGTATTTTTGAGGAAGGAAGTACCCAGGAATCGGCACTCCCCGAAACCGGTGACGAACCGCCGCCCGGGCCACGGCCGCCGCGATGCGCCGGGTATATGACGGCTCTGATCCTGCTTTATAACATAACGAAATTGCAAAAACTACATTATATATCGGCAAATACCTCCTTTTCTGTCGAAACGGAACCACCTAAATCCAGAAACTGTGCTACTCCTTTTAGTTTTTTTAAGTATACTTTGCCTGGTTCTCCTGATTTCCTGGGTAAAGCTCGACACCTTCATATCCTTTCTGCTGGTGTCCATCGGGCTTGGGTTTTCCGTCGGGCTTTCCGTTCCCCAGATTTCGGCTGCGGTTCAGAAAGGCATTGCCGGCACCCTCGGCGACCTGGTAATGATTGTGGGATTCGGCTCGATGCTTGGCAAGCTTGTCGCCGACAGCGGCGCGGCGCAGCGCATTACCGACGCGCTTATCAAATTATTCGGGCGTAAATACATGCTTTGGGGGCTGGCCCTGGCCGGGTTCGTCATTGGCATCCCGTTGTTTTATAACGCGGGTTTCATGATCGTGATCCCGCTGATTTTTATGATTTCGTCTGCGGCTAAGATCCCCATGCTGGTAGTGGCTGTGCCGATGTTGTCTGCGCTGTCGGTTGCGCACGGTTACCTGCCCCCGCACCCCTCTCCCGCCGCCATTGCCTCGCAGCTACAGGCCGACCTGGGGAAAACGCTGATCTATGGGGTTATCGTGTCCATCCCGGCTATTGCCATTGCCGGACCTATTTTCGGGAAAACCCTGGGGCGCTTCAAGCCCAACCCTAATACAGGCATGTTCAATCTTACGCCCCGGCCGGAATCGGAATTGCCCGGTCTGGGGATCAGTGTTTTGTGCGCTTTGCTACCGGTCATCCTGCTGGTAAGCATGTCGCCCATAAAAAATCGCTTCCCCGGCCACGCCGTACTGGAACTACTGGCCGAGCCGTGGTTCGGCATGCTTTTGTCGGTCCTGTTCGCCGCCGTGATGCTTGGCGTCAGGCGGGGAATGCCTATGCAGAATGTTTCCAAGGCATTTGAGGAGGCGATTAAAGGTGTCGCCGGCATCTTATTGATCGTGGCCGGCGCCGGGGTATTCAAGCAGGTTATGACCGAAGGGAATATTAATTCTTACCTGGGCGACCTCCTTGCCGGAATGAATGCTCCACCGCTGATACTGGCCTGGGGAATTGCAGCGGTAATCAGGGTCTGTGTGGGGTCTGCTACCGTTGCGGGCCTTACGACCGTAGGTATCCTCGCTCCGCTGCTGCAGGCCTCAAACGTATCGCCTGAGCTGACGGTGCTCGCTATCGGTTCCGGAAGCCTTATGTTTTCGCACGTAAATGACGGTGGTTTCTGGTTGTTCAAAGAGTATTTTAACATCAGCATCAAAGATACCATCCTGACCTGGTCTTTAATGGAAACCATTGTTTCCATCGTGGGATTAATCGGGGTCCTGCTGCTTAATCTGGTAGTTTGACATTCCTGCTAACAGATAATCAGAAAACACCCGCGTCGACCTGCCCTCAGGATTTGCCAAATAAGTTGAATAACACTAATTTTGGCTCTCCTCACTCTCTTTTTTAACAGATGGCTTCTACTCCGCTCAAAACAGGGATCGAGAAGTGATTTTCTTATTTAACTAACCGGATTATCAGAATGACACCTCAAAGCAAATTCGAAAGCTTAGGAATTGAATTGCCGCCTGCCCCCAAACCCGCAGGTGTTTATAAACCTGTTCTCCTCGTTGATGACCGTTGGCTTTATGTTTCGGGGCATGGGCCGTGCCTTCCTGATGGCACCCTGATGAAAGGCCGTGTCGGAAAAGACTTTGACATGGAGGGTGGTAAGGCGGCCGCACGCCAGGTCGGGATTTCCATTATTTCTACTCTAATCGCACAGGTAGGCTCACTCGATCGCGTGAAACGTGTGATAAAGGTATTGGGAATGGTGAATGGTACGCCGGATTTTGAGAGACACCCTTATGTGATCAACGGCTGCAGTGAACTATTTGCCGAAATCTGGGGAGAAGAAAACGGTATTGGCGTGAGAAGCGCTGTAGGTATGGGAACTTTGCCGGACAACATCCCGGTTGAAATAGAAGTGCTGTTTGAGCTGAACTAGTTTCAAAATAACTTTCATTACAGATATGCCCGCTTGGTACGAACTGAAAGACCCGAATCAGGTAGATTCGCCTGCTTTGGTCGTGTATAAAAAAAGGATTGAACAGAACATTAATTTTATGACCCGGATCGTGGGCGGCGATACCTCGAGGCTTATCCCTCATGTGAAGACGCACAAGATGGCTGAAGTGGTAAAAATGCAGTTGGCCGCCGGGATCAGCAAATTTAAATGTGCTACAATAGCCGAGGCAGAAATGCTGGCTCAGGCCGGAGCCAAATGGGTCCTGATTGCCTACCAGCTTACGGGGCCGAAAATTGACCGGATGCTTGAGTTGATCAAGGCTTATCCCGATGTGCAATTCGGATCGCTGATCGATGACCGCAATGTCGCCAAACATTTAAACGACTACATCAAGGGGAAGAAAGCTTCATGGCTGATTTTCGTTGACGTTAACGTGGGTATGAACCGTACCGGTCATGCCGTTAATTCAGACCTGCTCAACTTGTACGAGTACGTTTATAAGCTTCCCAACCTGTTACTGGCCGGTATACATGTATATGATGGCCACATCAGGGAGAAGTTCTTCAAGGACCGGAAGGTGCAGGCGGACCAGGCGCTGGAGCAATTGGCGGTTTTGTATGAGTTTATCGAAATCAACGGCCTGCCTGATCCTTTCGTCATTGCCGGAGGCACGCCTACCTTTACGGTGCATGCGCTGCGTAAAGGCGTGTATTGCAGTCCGGGGACCTGCCTCTTCTGGGATGCCGGTTACGGTGACCAGTTCAGGGAACAGCCTTTTGTCTACGCAGCCCTGGTGCTGACACGTGTCATTTCCAAGCCTGCTTCAGGTACGATTACGCTTGATCTCGGCCATAAGGCAATCGCGGCCGAAAACCCGATCGACAAAAGATTCAGGCTGCTTAACCTTCCGGATGCAGAACTGGTCAGCCAAAGTGAGGAACATGCCGTGGTCAAAGTCAGTAACTGGGACAGTATCTCCATAGGTGACGTATATTATGCAGTTCCTTACCATATCTGCCCTACCGTGGCGCTGCATGGCTATGCCTCGGTAGTGGAAGACGGTGAAGTCTCCGAAGTTTGGGAGGTAACCGCCAGGAACAGGAAGATCGTGCATTAGTGCGCTGATATTCTCCGCCAGGAGAAAAAGGGGTGACATGCTGTTTTACGGCCATGTCACCCCTTTTTTGATTTCGTTATTCCGCCGATTGTGTGTCGCTTAATTGCCCTTCAAACCGACCAATTGCTTCGGCGAACAGAGCGCACCATTATTACCAATGGCCATCATTTAAATTCTGAGATTTCAATAAATACAGACTTTAATAATTGCCTTTCCCGAAATCTCGGAATATTTCATTTTTTTCTCTGCTCAACAATAAAACCGGTTATTTATACAAATTATATATAATTAAATTTTTATAAATATTCCTATACAAGTTTTTCCTATACTCCTATTCTTTATTTGGTTGAATAAAATTTTGAAAAACACCTGAATAGCCAAATTTTTTTATTACTTATTTTGCAGAAGATTTATGCTTCGGCCTGGCCTGACCGGATAACCGTATTCTCAAGGCTGCTCCGGCGGGCTTTGTCAGAAAGCATAGACATATTCCAGATGTGTAACCTTTATCATATTTAGTCAGATGTCATCAGAAGTATTGGAAAAGGAAGGACTTTATCGCAGCGAGTTTGAGCACGATGCCTGTGGTATCGGTTTCAGGGCGCATATCAAAGGCCACAAGTCGCACCAGATTGTTGCAGATGCGATCCATATGCTGGAAAGAATGGATCATCGCGGCGCTTGCGGGGCAGATCCTAATACGGGCGACGGAGCTGGAATACTGATTCAAATCCCTCATGAATTTTTCGTAAGCGAATGCTCCAGGCTCGGTTTCCAGTTGCCTTCGCTGGGCGCTTACGGGGTAGGTATGGTATTTTTCCCCCAGGACCCGACCGTGAGGGAGGAGTGCCGCAATATTCTGAACCGGAAAATCAAAAAACTGGGTTTGACCCTGCTGGGCTACCGCAAGGTTCCTACCCTTAACGATACTTTAGGAGAAGGCTCGCTCGCCGTGGAACCTTATGTTGAGCAGGTTTTTATCCAACGCCCGGAATTACTGGCCGACGACCTCGATTTTGAACGGAAGCTCTATATCTTCCGCCAAGTTACCAGCAGGCTTATCAACGAATCCGTCAAAGGTGCTAAAGGCTTGTTTTACTTTACAACTGTATCGAGCCGGACGATTGTTTATAAAGGTCAGCTGACCACAGCCCAATTGCGGTATTATTTTCCCGACCTTGAAAACGAAGAAGTGGTATCGGCCCTGGCGGTGGTGCACTCCCGTTTCTCAACCAATACTTTCCCTTCCTGGAAGTTGGCACAACCCTTCCGGTACATCGCGCACAACGGCGAGATCAACACCGTAAAAGGAAACGTAAACTGGATACGGGCAGGAGAGAAATCATATAACTCCGAATATTTCACGCGCGAGGAAATGGACATGATCCTCCCGATTTGTGAGAAAGATCAATCGGATTCGGCTAACCTGGACAATGCTATTGAGCTGCTCTACCTGAGCGGCCGTTCATTGCCGCACGTGATGATGATGCTGATTCCCGAAGCCTGGGATGGCAATGAGCAGATGGATCCGGCCAGAAAGGCATTTTACGAGTACCACGCGGCCATTATGGAGCCGTGGGACGGGCCGGCGTCCATTTCTTTTACCGACGGGAAAATGGTAGGTGCAACACTCGACCGGAACGGTTTGCGCCCCTCCCGCTACTGGGTGCTGAACGACGACACTATTATTATGGCGTCGGAAGCGGGTGTTCTCGAAAATGTAGATCAGTCCAAGGTCATCCTGAAAGGGCGTTTGCAACCGGGCCGGATGTTTATTGTAGACATGGAGCAGGGTCGGATCATTCCTGACGAAGAGGTCAAGTCGGAAATATGTTCGAAACAACCCTACCAGGAATGGCTGAACGAAAACAAATTGAAAGTAGAAGACCTCGGAAACCCCATCCGGATGTACCGCAACTACGACGATCAGGCGCTTTTGAAACGCCAGATCGCTTTCGGGTTTACTTCTGAGGACCTACGCATGATCCTCGCCCCGATGGCGCAAACCGGGATGGAAGCAGTCGGGTCAATGGGTACCGACGTACCGCTGGCCGTACTTTCTGAACAAAGCCAGCATCTTTCCAGCTACTTCAAGCAGCTTTTTGCACAAGTAACCAACCCGCCGATCGATTCAATCCGGGAGCGGGCAATCATGTCCCTGATCTCTTTTGTGGGTGGCGGGGAGAACCTGCTGGAAGAAGGCCCGAAGCATTGCCGCCAGATTGAAATCCCGCACCCGGTACTGACAGTTTCCGAGTTTGACAAGCTGCGTTTTGTCGATAAAAGCCATTTCCAGGCCAAAACCATTAATACCTATTTCAGGTCTGACCAGGGAGGAGCCGGCCTGGAACGGGCGTTACGGCGTATCTGCCAGTATGCTGAAGATGCGATAGAGGACGACTTCGAAATCCTGATTCTTTCGGATCGTTCCATTGATTCCAACCACGCTCCTATCCCCTCGCTCCTGGCGACCGCGGCGGTACACCACCACCTCATCAGGAAGGGACTTCGGGGAAAAGTCGGGCTGCTCGTTGAACCTGGTGACGCCTGGGAAACACACCATTTTGCCACCCTGATCGGCTACGGCGCATCAGGCATCTGTCCCTATATGGCTTTCGAGACCATTTCGAGCATGAACCGGAACGGCATGATCGAAGGTAATTTTGAAGACGACAAGCTTTATTACAACTATATCAAGGCTGTCAATAAGGAGTTGCTTAAAATCTTCTCCAAAATGGGTATCTCTACTCTTCAGTCTTACCAGGGCGCGCAGATATTCGAGTGTCTCGGCCTGAACAAGGAGGTAATCGAGAATTACTTTACCGGTACCATTTCCCGCATCGGCGGTCTCGGGTTAAATGAAATTGCGCGCGAGGTGCTGGTTCGCCAGAAGGTAGCCTATCCCGAAGGCCCGGGGCTGAATCAAAAGCTGGAAGTGGGCGGTGTATACCAATGGAAACAACGCGGGGAATCTCACATTTTCAACCCGCAAACCGTTCACCTGCTCCAACATTCAACCCGTACGAACGATTACCAGCTTTTCAAAAAATACAGCAGGCTCATCGATGATCAGACTCAAAAAGCGCTGACACTCAGAGGCCTGACAAAATTCCGGAAAGGCACTCCCATCTCAATTGACGAAGTCGAGCCGATCGAGCACATTTTCAGGCGCTTCGCGACCGGTGCGATGTCATTCGGTTCTATTTCCTGGGAGGCCCACACTACCCTCGCAATTGCGATGAACCGGATCGGCGGAAAGTCGAACTCCGGTGAAGGCGGCGAGGACGAACTGCGCTATACCCCAAAAGAAAACGGCGACAACCTGAATTCCGCCATTAAACAGGTGGCTTCGGGGCGTTTCGGTGTAACCAGCCATTACCTGGCCAATGCGCGGGAGCTGCAAATCAAAATGGCGCAAGGTGCGAAGCCCGGAGAAGGCGGGCAGTTGCCCGGTCATAAAGTCGACGACTGGATCGGCCGTACGCGCCACTCTACGCCGGGCGTGGGGCTCATTTCTCCCCCGCCGCACCACGATATCTATTCGATCGAAGATCTGGCTCAGCTTATCTTCGACCTGAAAAATGCAAACCGGGATGCCCGGATCAGTGTAAAACTCGTATCCGAGGCGGGTGTTGGGACGATTGCTGCCGGGGTAGCCAAGGCACATGCCGATCATATCCTGATCTCGGGTTACGACGGCGGCACCGGTGCTTCACCATTGAGTTCCATCCGGCACGCCGGTCTGCCGTGGGAGCTTGGATTGGCCGAGGCGCACCAGACGCTCGTAAAAAACAAACTCAGAGGCCGTGTTACGGTTCAGGCCGACGGTCAGCTGCGCACCGGTCGCGACCTGGCCATTGCCGCCCTGCTGGGCGCCGAGGAATGGGGCGTAGCTACTGCTGCGCTGGTAGCCGCCGGCTGTATCATGATGCGGAAATGCCACCTCAATACCTGCCCGGTAGGTGTGGCCACCCAACGCAAGGAACTGCGCGCCCTGTTCAGCGGAAAACCGGAACATGTAGTCAATATGTTTACCTTCATGGCGATGGAACTCCGGGAAATAATGGCACAGCTCGGTTTCCGGTCGGTAGATGAAATGGTAGGGCAATCGCAGTACCTTGAATTCCGGAAAGACCTGAACCACTGGAAGCACAAGAACCTGAATTTTGACGCCATCCTTTACCGGGAAGATGCCGGGCTGGAGGTAGCACAATTCAAACAGGAGGACCAGGACCACGGCATTTCGGAAGTACTTGACTGGACGCTCATCGATAAAGCACAGGCGTCTATTTCCCGGAAAGAAGAAACCTACGGTGAGTTCCCGATTTCCAACCTGAATCGCTCTGTGGGCAATATGCTCTCGCATGAAATTTCAAAAGTTCACGGCGGAGCCGGTTTGCCGAAAGGCACGATCCACTTCAAATTCCGGGGAACTGCCGGTCAGAGTTTCGGTGCGTTCAATACCAGCGGGATTAAACTCGAGCTCGAAGGTGACGCCAATGATTACTTCGGCAAAGGCCTTTGCGGAGCGGAACTGATTGTATACCCCGACCGCGATGCGAAATTCAAGCCGGAAGACAATATTATCATCGGGAACGTTGCCTTTTACGGGGCCACCGCCGGAAGCGCCTTTATCAGGGGTACTGCCGGAGAACGTTTCTGTGTACGAAATTCAGGGGCACATGTGGTGGTGGAAGGAGTAGGCGATCACGGTCTCGAATATATGACGGGCGGACTGGCGGTTATCCTCGGCGAAACCGGCCGGAATTTTGCCGCCGGAATGTCAGGCGGAGTCGCCTATGTATGGGATCACTCCGGGAAGCTGTCGGAAAACGTCAATACCGAAATGGTTGACCTGGCACCGCTCAACGAAGAAGACGAGGCCATCCTGAGGGAATTTGTAGACCGTCATTTCCAGTACACTACCAGCAATGTGGCATTCGGATTGCTGCAAAACTGGAGCAAGGGCGTACAACAATTCGTAAAAGTTATGCCACGCGACTTTAAAGCCGCTCTGGACGAACGCGGTATCTCGCTCACCGAGCAGATCAAAGACAAGAACGTCGTGTACAAAGACATCGTAGTGGACGTAATCGCTTCCTAAAATATTCAGTATCCAAATATTAGAATTTCAGAACCAATGGGAAAAATAACGGGATTTTTAGAGTTCGACAGAGAACTTCCCAAAAAACGATCGGTTGAAGTAAGGGTGCAGGATTACAAGGAAATTGAACCGATACCCACAGAAGAACAGTCTACCCGGCAGGCCTCCCGCTGTATGGATTGCGGAATACCTTTCTGCCACAACGGTTGCCCCCTCGGAAACGTGATACCGGAGTTTAATGACGCCGTATATGAAAAGAACTGGAAGCTCGCTTACGAAATCCTGAGTTCTACCAATAACTTCCCCGAATTTACCGGCCGTATCTGCCCGGCCCCCTGCGAAGCCTCTTGTGTACTGGGCATCAACAAGCCGCCCGTAGCGATAGAACTGATCGAAAAATCGATCATTGAAAAGGCTTACGAACTGGGGCTTGTACAACCTAAAATCCCGGAGAAGCGTACCGGGAAAAAAGTAGCCGTAGTGGGTTCGGGCCCGGCGGGATTGGCCGCTTCGGCACAGCTTAACCAGGCCGGCCATACGGTAACGTTATTTGAACGGGCCGATCAGATCGGCGGACTGCTTCGCTACGGCATCCCGGATTTCAAGCTGGACAAAGCTACGATTGACCGCAGGATAGCTGTTATGGAGGCAGAGGGTGTCATATTCAAAACCGGGGTAAATATTGGTAAAGACATCGGCGCCAACGACCTGCTCAATGATTTTGATGCGGTGGTGCTCACCATCGGGTCAACTGTGCCCCGCGACCTGAAGATTCCCGGGCGTGAGCTGAAGGGGATCTATCCGGCTATGGAATTCCTGAGCCAGCAAAACAAGCGGGTAGCAGGAATTGACCGCACCTACGACCACCGCGGTGTGAAATATGCCAATGGCGAACTGCATGCGGGCGGTAAAAATGTCTTCGTAATCGGCGGCGGCGATACCGGTTCTGATTGTGTGGGTACTTCCAATCGTCACGGCGCCAAATCCGTGAACCAGATTGAGCTCCTGCCCATGCCGCCGAAAGACCGCGATGCCTCCACACCATGGCCGAACTGGCCCATGATGTTGCGAACCTCCACTTCACACGAAGAAGGTTGCGAGCGTTCGTGGTCCATTAACACCAAGGCCTTCATTGGCGACGAAGAGGGCAACTTAAAGGCGCTCCAGATCGTAAAACTCGACTGGCAGACAGACCCGGAGACGGGCCGTATGCAAATGAAAGAAGTAGCTGGCTCAGAAGAGGAAATCGCATGTGAACTGGCTCTTCTTGCGGCCGGGTTCCTGCACCCGCAGGCGGAAGGGATTGTAACCGACCTTGACCTTGAACTGGACGAACGGGGAAACATCCGGACCAACCAATACCAGTCCATATCCAACCGGAAGGTATTTGCGGCCGGAGACTGTCGCCGGGGACAATCACTGGTGGTATGGGCGATCAGCGAAGGCCGCGAGGCCGCACGTGCAACGGACCAGTACCTGATGGGTGAGTCATTGCTGGAGGCCAAAGCCTTGTCTGTTTTCAACTCCGAATTCGCGGATGTTTCCTGACGGGCAGAATCAGGCACGAACCACAAAAAAGCCGCTGAACTTCATGTTCAGCGGCTTTTTTGTACGCGATTTCGACGCTTACCTGGCTTCCAGTTTCACCACCTTGGCCTCATCAATACCGTAAGCTTTTGCCACCTCTTCATAGTTGGAAAGATCTACCGCAGCTTTCCGTTCAGGCGCTTTGTCGGCGGGGATCACCACTACCCTGAACAATTGGTCCTTGGTCCAGGTATTATCCAGCGTTGTAAGGTCAATTGTACCTTCCAGGAAGAATTCCACATCATACTGGGTGAAGTCGAAATTGTATTGGAAGAACCCGGTATTAACCGGCACAACCAACGGGAGCGCCCGCCAGATTTTCGCTTCTTTACCGCCAATGGTGGTTACGTCATAGTTCAGGTAAACCATCACCACGTCTGTGTCATACACCTCCAGTTTACTTGGCATTGTTATGGACTGACGGTATTGATTGGCCGCGGTAAAAGTAGCAGACACGTCAAAAACCGCAGGCAGAATTTCGGGGCCGGCCGGGCCTTCGGGACCTTGCGGCCCGGGCAGCCCCTCGGGGCCGCGACAGCTTTGAAACACAAAAGCTACTCCCAATATGAGTGCGGACAATAGCGCGAATCTTTTCATAATCAGCAAAAATTTATAGGTAAAAACTACTTGACTGTTTTATTACAACGGTGGTTAGATCCACCTTTTGTTGTATCGTTTAACGTACACCGGGCGAAAATAGCCTGCCGGGCCGGGAATTTTGCAATTATTAACACAAATGCGCTTCGGAAAACCATCCCGAAACCGGCCGTTCATAAATGCATGCGTTTCCTGTCGCCGGGGATAAACAGGGAGCTGACCAACGTAATGACCATACAAAACGTCATATAGTAATAAAATCCGTCGCTATGGCCGACATTTTTAAACCAAAGTGCGATATACTCCGCTGTTCCGCCAAACAAGGCAACCGTCATGGCATAAGGAAAGCTGACCCCCAGCGAACGTACATGGGCCGGGAACAGCTCTGCTTTGACAATGGCGGAGATGGAGGTAGAAACGGTCAGGATAAGCAGTGCGATCGTGATGTAAAGAATAGCTTCCTGGTTGGTAGTTGCAGTTTCGAGCTGCTTCATGAGGGGGAAGAAGCATACGGTTCCCACCACACCGAACAGCACCATCATGGGTTTGCGGCCCAGGCGGTCGCCCAGCCAGCCGAAGAAAGGCTGGGAAACCATGAAAACCACTAGCGTTACCAGCGTAATAACCGTTGAATCTTCTTTGGAAAAGCCCGCGGTATTGACCAGGAATTTCTGGATATAGGTTGTGAACGTATAATAGGCAATGGTCAGGCCTAATGTAAAACCAACTACCAGGAGGCTCTCTTTGCGGTGTTTGCGCAACGCCGCCAGCGTTCCCCGGTCCTTTTCCGCATGTGATTGTTCTTTAAACTGGTCGGTTTCCGCAAGATTTTTCCGGAGGTACAATGCGGACAGCGCCAGGATCGCGCCGATCACAAACGGGATTCTCCAACCCCATTCCATAAGCTGTGCGTCGCTCAGCACCCACTTTTGCAGGACCAGGAGTACCAGAAGTGCTACGAGCTGGCCCATCGTGGTGCTTACGTACTGGAAACTGGAATAGAGTCCTCTCCGGTTACGGGGGGCTATTTCGCTGAGATAGGTGGCCGCTGCGCCATATTCGCCGCCAATGCTAAGCCCCTGGACCATCCGGGCCACGACCAGCAGCACGGGCGCCAGAATGCCAATGGTTGCGTAACCGGGTGTAAATGCGATCATAAGCGACCCCAGGCTCATCAGGAGTACCGAAAGCGTGAGGCCTGCTTTTCGCCCTTTCCGGTCGGCATAAGCGCCCATCAGCCAACCACCAATCGGGCGCATCAGGAACCCGATGGCGAAAATACCGGCGGTATTCAACAGTTGAGCCGTCTGGTTATTGTCCGGGAAAAAGGAATCAGCGAAATAAAGAGCGAAAACCGAATAGGCGTACCAATCGTACCACTCGATGAGATTTCCGATTGATCCGCCAAAGATGGATTGAAGGTGGGAGGTTCGGGACATGGGATATCAGGAATGCTTATTTAAAACCCGATTTTCCCTTTCCGCCTGCTACTCTTGTCTTTGTCGAAATCCGCGCGCAACAACGCCAGTTCCCTTTCGAATCCGCCCGAAAGAATAGGGAAACGACACCAGCTTCTGGGGTTAAGATTATGGTCGTCCAGATGGAATGACGGCGCATAGCGTTCGCGCTTCCACTGGTTTCTGCTCCACAGCCTGAAAAACCGCTCCGTCCAATGCAGCAGCTGCTCCTTGCTCCAACGCCCGGCAAATTGGTCTTCTACCTGCCGGAAACACTGCAACGGCGACATTTTGTCCCGGATGGCATAATTTTCCAACTCGTTCAGAAGCTCATAAGGCATAAGATCCGCTTCATCGGTTTGTACTTTTTCGAGCGGTCTTAATTCGGCTGTAGGCTGCAATGCGTTGACTTCTTTAAGCCCGGCGATCTGTATATGCCTGCCTTTCACCTCACAACCAACCTTTTCCAGCCAGATGAGCCAGCCCCTGAGCCAGAATTTATCAATTCCGGCGATAGGGCTGATGCTTCCGGCGGTATCACCATCCATTGTCGCATAACCGACGGCGACTTCTGAACGGTTTGAAGTAGCCAGCAGCAGGTTGCCGGACAGGTTGGTCAGCAGCCATACACCCGGCGCCCTGACGCGGGCCTGGATATTCTGAAGGGGTATGTCATCGGTTTCCCAACTCAGGTTTCTCCCGATCTGGCTTTCAATCAACGCTTTGTACCCTTCCACCATCTCATCGATGTTGATCTGGTAAAACGTAGCATTTACTGACTCTGCCAGCGACCGGGCAGAGGACAGCGTTGTATCCGAGCTGTTTCTTGTCCCCTGGTAAATGGTCTCAAGCAAGACTTTTGTGAGCCCTGCAACATCATTGAGGCCTTTTATTTTTGCGATGTAAGAAAGTTTTTCCTTCAGGCCGCTTATCCCGATACTTTCGTCGCCCAGGTAGAGCATGAGGCTTACAAGTGCGGCACAGGCGCTCGAATCGGCTCCGCCAGAGAGAGAAACGGTAAACCCATTGGAGCGGCTTTTCCGCAAATAGTCAAACAGTGCCAGGCAAACCGCGCGCGCAAATTCTTCTTCCTTTACAAAATTGCCTCTTTCAAACGCCTCTGTTTCGGCGTTCTGGACCGGCATGCTTTTTGTCTCATTGAACGAAAAATACACCGGCACCCGCCAGTCGGCCTCCTTCGAGGCTTCCTTTTTATTCTGCACCTGGCTAAGCCTGGTTCTGTCGGTATCCACGATCGCAGAAACAATAAAATAGTCAGCATAGCTGAACCGGGGGCCAGACGCCAGCATTTTCCCGTTGGATGCAATCATGGCATCGCCGTCATACACGGCCTGCCCGGCTTCATTTCCCAGGAGGTTTGTATATACGTAACTACAGCCAAACGCCCGGGACCCCTCCAGGACCAGCTGCTCGCGGGTTCTGTATTTTCCGAATGCGAAATGGCTGGCGCTGGGATTAAGGATAATATCGACCGCACGATCATAATGCCGCTTTCCGGGCCGGTCAGCCACCCATGCATCCTCGCATATCTCGAAGGCAACGCGTATTTTATCGGTACTGCCGGCGCCAATTTCAAAAACAATATCGCCTATTGGGAATTGGATTCCGTCTATTTCAATGCTCCCTACCAAACCTTTTGGCCAGGCATGAAACCATCGGGCCTCATAATGAATGCCGTTGTTGGCAAGAAATTGTTTGCAATAGAAACCGACAATACGCCGATCGGCGATCAGGCAGGCGGCATTATAGAGCCGGTTCTGGTAAGACACGGGAAGCCCCACCGACACGATTATTCCTTCGGTGTGCGGCACAAGATTCAGCAGGACCTCCTTTGATCGCTGAAGCAGGTCGGGAGAAAAGAAGTAATCTTCACACCCGTACCCGGATACCGATAACTCTGGTAGACAAAACAAGCCTACATTTTCTTTTTTTGCCAGCCCGATTGCATTAAGCAGGTGCTTTTCATTGGTATCCCAGGCCATGGGGGTTTGATTAACCACCCCGGAGGCAATTTTAATAACGGGCATAAGTTGTGATAATCGGAACGAAGTATTAAACTATTGCAACTTACAAAAATTGCCCGATCAATGGTAAATCCCCGCCTCAAAACCCGTGCCGGCCCTGAAGCCGCGGTGGGCTGCAAAATGTGATAATAAAGCCGGAAGGGTTGACGTTGCGGCGAAACTTTTTTTGACGATTGGTGCGTATTAAGCGTTAATCATGTAAGTTTGAAAAAGTGAAAACTGTAGCAATTTTTGAAGTTATTGACCTATTTTAACGAAACATTAAAAGCTAATCCCTGTGTCAAAAAGAGATTCATACATCGCTGCCATACAGAAATCCTATACCACCGATAAGCCCACAATCAGGCTGGGGTCAGGCATCCTGGATGGCGAAATAATCAAGGAGGCCGAAATTTATCTTCCTTTGAAAATGATGAACCGTCACGGGCTGGTGGCCGGAGCAACCGGCTCGGGCAAGACCCGTACGTTACAGGTCCTGGCCGAACAGCTTTCCAACGCCGGTGTACCTGTGTTTATGTCGGATATAAAAGGAGACCTGTCAGGGTTTGGCCAGGCCGGACAGTCCAACAAGGCAATAGAAGAGCGCTGCCAGGCCTTAAATGTCACCTTTGAACCACAGGATTTCCCGATCGAATTGTATTCATTGAGCGGGAAATTGGGCAGCCCGATGCGTGCGACTGTACTGGAATTCGGACCGACGCTGCTGGCAAAGGTGCTCGATCTGAACGCAACGCAAACGGGTGTGTTGTCGGTTCTTTTCAAATACGCGGACGACAAGCAACTTCCCATGATCGACCTGAGCGATTTGAAAATGACGCTAAATTACCTGTCTGACGGTCAGGGCGCTGCCGAAATAAAAACAGATTACGGCAGCATTTCCACCACTACGGCGAGCACTATTCTCCGGAAGATTGTCGCATTGGAACAACAGGGAATCGGGGCGATTTTCGGTGAAAAGTCTTTCGATATCGACGACTTGTTGAACCGGGTGGACGGTAAAGGGGTAATCAGCCTGCTGAATGTCTCGGACGTCCAGGACCAGCCGGCCCTTTTTTCTACGTTCATGCTGAGTCTTTTGGTGGAAATTTACAACACATTCCCGGAAGCGGGCGACCTGGATAAGCCCAAGCTGGTATTTTTTCTCGATGAAGCTCACCTGCTTTTTAAAGACGCACCCAAAGTTTTCCTGGACCAGGTTGAGCAGATTGTACGCCTGATCAGGTCGAAAGGCGTGGGCGTATTTTTTTGCTCTCAAATGGCGCAGGACGTGCCCGACAATATTCTGTCCCAGCTCGGGAACCGTGTGCAGCACGTGTTGCGCACGTTCACACCCAACGACGTTGATAACCTGAAGAAAACTGTCAAAACCTTCCCAAGGTCCGACTTTTATGAAATCAGCGAAGTTTTGACAACGCTGGGTACGGGCCAGGCCCTGATTACCGTTTTAAATGAAAAGGGTATCCCGACAGAGGTCGCAGCCACTCATTTGCTGCCGCCCACTTCGGTAATGGGGCCGTTGTCCACGGCAGACTATGAAAACCGGTACCGGAACTCGGAGTTATACCGGAAATACAAAGACACCGTCGACCCGGAAAGCGCTTATGAAATCCTTACCAGGCGCGTTGAGGAGCAAAACCGCGTTGAGGAAAGAGAAAAAGCGGAGCAGGAAGCAGCCAAACAAAGCCGAAGCTCAGGGTCAAGAGCAGAAAAATCTACCTTCGAGCAGGTACTTTCGGCGCCCATCACACGACAGATCGGGCGTGAGTTAATCCGGGGAGTATTCGGAATGCTTACCGGAAAGAAATCGACATCACGATCAAAGGGATGGTTTTAAGGTTTGAGGTGTGAGGTTTGAGGGGCCGGCTTCTGCTTTTCCCTCACCCCTCACACCTTACACCTCACACCTCATCCCTTAAACCCTTTTACAAATGAATCTTAACCTGACAGAAAAAGTAATTATTGTTTCCGGCGGCGCGAAAGGAATCGGCGAAGCCATTGTTAACGTGCTGGCGCATGAGAGCGCAATCCCGGTGATTGTCGGGAGAAGCGAAAAAGACAACCAGAAAGTGGTGGACATGCTTACCGGTCTTGGTTTGCTGTCGTCGCACGTGGTAGCGGAATTGACGGACCCGGCTGCGGCAAAACTGGCGGTAGAGACCGTCCTGAACCGTTACGGGAAAATTGACGGTTTGATCAATAATGCGGGCGTAAACGATGGCGTAGGACTGGAAAACGGTTCTTACGAAGGTTTCATGGCTTCGCTGCATAAAAATGTGGTGCATTATTACCTTCTGGCGCATTATGCATTGCCGGCGTTAAAGGAATCAAAAGGTGCTATCGTGAATATCACTTCCAAAACTGCCGATACGGGGCAGGGAAATACCTCGGGGTACGCCGCTTCGAACGGAGCCAGGAACGCACTGACCAGGGAGTGGGCGGTCGAGTTGCTGAAATATGGCATCAGGGTTAATGCTATTGTAGTCTCCGAGTGCTGGACGCCCCTGTATGAGCGTTGGATCAATACGCTTCCTGACCCTGCGGGCACGAAGGCTGCCATTGAAAAAAATATTCCTTTAGGTCAGCGAATGACTACTGCGGAAGAAATCGCCAATATGGCGGCTTTCCTTATTTCGAAAAAATCGAGCCATACCACCGGCCAGATTGTTTACGTGGATGGCGGCTATGTGCACCTGGACAGAGCTTTGAACAGCCTGACATAGCCCGGCCGGCAATTGAATTCTGAATTAAACTGAATCAATACCATGGACAGCAACGACAAAAAGAAGAAGTTCCCGGGCTATCCACCTTATCCCGGCTCTGAGGATATCTTCAAACGTGGAAAAAGGGAAGCCAGAACACCGGAGGAAGGTGAGGAAGAAGACCTGGAAATGGGTCTTGACGTTCCGGGCAGCGACCTGGATGACGACCAGGAAATGATCGGCAATGAAGACGAAGAAAATAACTACTACAGCCTCGGGGGCGACAATCATGACGACGAAGACAATCCCGATCTGGTTGACGATGAGGATTGATACCTTTGGCCACGAATTCACGAATGAGCCTGGTCTATTCGTGAATTCGTGGCCTTCCGCCGTCATATCGCAACGGAGGGATCTCCCGCATCCTTCACCCAATACTTTAAATAGGATTTTTCTAACAACAGGAGATCCTTCGGCTCCACTGCGTGCCGCTACCATTGACAACAACAAGTTTGGTGCCGCTCCAACCGGAGGGTCATCCCGACCGCAGTGGAGGGATCTCCCGCTCCCCGTACCCAATCCCTTTCAGAGGGCTTTTTTCTTGCAACAGGAGATCCTTCGACTCCGCTGCGCTCCGCTTCAGGATGACCGTCCGGGTGGTAGCCTCCGGCTACCATTGACTTCTATTGACAACATCTATTTGTCATCTCCGCTACAAGGTGTTTTCGCAAAAAACTTCTTTCTCAGGATGACCCAGTGGCCGGCCGTGATGACCGTCTCAAATTTCACCCGCCAGTTCTTTCGCAAAGTAAGTCAGAATAACTTTTGCGCCCGCCCTTTTGATACTCAGAAGTATTTCCAAAGCTATCTTCCGGCCATCCAGCCAGCCGTTACGGTCGGCGGCCTTTACCATGGCGTATTCTCCCGAGACGTTGTAGGCAGCTACCGGAATATCGAAATTATCATTGAGTAGGCTGATAATATCCAGGTAAGACAAAGCCGGTTTGACCATGAGGAAATCTGCTCCTTCTTCCAGGTCAAGCTGTGCTTCGATCAAGGCCTCCCGCTTATTGCCCGGGTTCATCTGGTAGGTTTTTTTATCGCCGAATTTAGGCGCTGACTCGAGTGCGTCCCGGAACGGGCCATAAAATGCGCTGGCATATTTGGCCGTGTAAGACATAATAGAAGTATTGGAGAATCCCGCCTCATCCAGTAACTGCCGGATATGCCCTACCCTTCCGTCCATCATATCGCTAGGCCCTATAATATCTGCTCCGGCTTTGGCCTGGGCAATTGACATTTTACCGAGAATTTCAAGAGTGGGATCGTTCAGGATTTCTCCGTTTACTACCACCCCGTCGTGGCCGTCACTGCTGTAAGGATCCATCGCAACGTCGGTCATCAGGGTAATATCCGGGAACTTTTC
This sequence comes from Ravibacter arvi, assembly GCF_039540405.1. NCBI lineage: Bacteria > Pseudomonadati > Bacteroidota > Cytophagia > Cytophagales > Spirosomataceae > Ravibacter > Ravibacter arvi. The sequence continues at coordinate 248,397 of NZ_BAABEY010000002.1, read as the reverse complement.
TTTTACTGCCGTGAGCGCTTTGAGGTAGAAAGTATCCTCCCGGTAGCTTTCCGAAGCCAGCCGGTCCTTGGTGTGTTCTGCATAATTGGGAAAAAGATCAATGGCACGAATGCCCAGGTCCTGTAATTCCTTGATTTCCTCCAGAAGAAGGTCAGTTGAATGCCGGTATATCCCCGGCATGGAAGACACTTCGGATTTTATTCCGGTCCCTTCCACAACGAACATCGGAAAGATCAGGTCATTAACGGAAAGCCGGGTTTCCTGAATCATATCCCGGATGGCGCCTGATTTGCGATTCCTGCGCGGGCGACGTGAAATACTAAACATGGTACAACAGAATAAAGCAGTTAAGCGGAATGAGCCGGTTCGCTGCCTGGTTAAATCGACATTAAGAAGTCAAAATTAACCAATCTCTGCCACTTATTCCTGAAAACAACGGCTAAACCACAAGCCTGAAACCTTCGCCGTGCAGGTTGATGATCTGTATGGAAGGGTCGTTCCTGAGATGCTTCCTTAATTTTGTAATGTATACGTCCATACTGCGCGCATTGAAATAAGAGTCATCACCCCAGATCATTTTCAATGCATAACTCCTTCCTACGGGCTGATTCATATTCTGGCAGAACAATTTAAGCAGTGAAGCTTCTTTGCTGGTAAGCTTAATGTGTTCACCGTTGCGGCTCAATTGCTGAAGGTCATAATGAAAGCTGTAGTCTCCTATCCGGAAGAGGTTGTTCTCTTCCTTTTTGTCGGGCCCGGTCCGCTGGTAACGCCTGAGCACCGCCTCAATCCTGGCCAGGAGCACTTCGCGGTCAAAAGGCTTGGTCAGGTAATCGTCGCCGCCCAGTTTCAGGCCCTGGATTGTGTCCTCTTTCATCGACTTTGCGGTCAGGAATATAATAGGCACTTCCTTTTTGCCGCTCATCCGTACCTCTTTGGCCAGGGAGAACCCGTCTTTCCGGGGCATCATGACGTCAAAAATGCACAAGTCATAGTTGCCGGCGATGAATTTATCCCATCCTTCCTGGCCATCCTTTGCCCAGTCGGTCGGGTAATTTTTATCGTTCAGATACTCCTGCAACAGTGCACCTAAGTTCGGATCATCTTCAACCAAGAGTAGTCTTCTCATCAATAAAAAGGTTTGAGGTACGAGCGGTGAGGTATGAGTGGTGTTGAGGTTGGTTAATTGGGGGCTGCGGCGAACGGGAGCCAGATGGTGAAAATGGCTCCTTTGCCGATAGTACTGCTGACCGACACGGTTCCCTGGTGCTCGTCGACGATTTTTTTCACGTAGCTCAGGCCTAGTCCGAACCCCTTCACGTCGTGCAGGTTTCCGGTGGGCACCCGATAGAAACGGTCAAAAATACGGCTTATATGTTCTTTTGTCAATCCGATGCCCTTGTCGGATACCGACAGTGAGATGCCTTCATCTACGTTTTTGGTTGCAATACTGATTTCAGGGGGGCCTGAAGAATATTTTATGGCATTGTCCACCAGGTTATAAATTACATTGGTAAGGTGTACCGGATCGGCATTTACCTCCTCATAGCCGGCCTGGTAGTCGAGTGAAAGTTCACCGTTGAGCTTTTCTATCTGCACCGAGAGACTGTTGAGTGCCTTTTCAATCAAATCGTGAATACTGACCATTTCCTTCCGCAGTTCCAGGCTTCCGCGGTCCATTTGCGCCATCTGTAGTACGCGTTCCACCTGGGCTCCCAGCCGCCTGTTTTCATTGCCTATGATTTCCATATAACGTACCGCCCCTTTTTCACCCGTACTCGCACTCTTTTCCATAGCCATATCTACAGCGAGGCCGATGGTTGAAATAGGAGTTTTCAGCTCATGGGTCATATTGTTAATGAAATCGTTTTTAATATCCGACAATTTTTTCTGCCTGATAATGGTGGATACCGCAATATAAAAACACATCATAACCACCAATACCAGCGCGACTGACCCTGTCATCATCGCGCCGGTTTTTTCAAGTACATACTTTTGCTTGTCAGGAAAATAAACGTACAAAATGCCGCTGGAGAGAGGCCCGGCACCTGGAAACAGTACGCTTTGATAGGCGTTTTTCTCCCAATCTTCCGGTTTTACATTGGCCGTTGAAAAAAGCATTTCAGGTTGCTGGTGCGGCCGGACGGCGAACGAAAAGGGCAGTGAAATGCCATTTTGTACAAATTCATTCCGAAGCAGCGAATCCATCAGGAACCGGTTGACCCGCTCCCTTACGGGGCGCTTTACATACATAATTTCTTCCAGTACTTCGCGGAGAAGTTCCTCAGCCTGGGTTGATTTCGGAACTGCCGGGAGTTTCTGACCGGCGCCTCCCTTTTGAAGATGGTCCTGCAGGCTCATTTCAGGCTGTTTGCCTTTCTGTAGATTTCGCCTTCCGGCTTCGGCGAAGCCATCGAGCGCATTTCCCCAGTAATGCTCATCTTCCATACGCCGCCGTATGAATTCTTCGATTCCGGCGGCCCCCATCTGTTGCGCCCTGAAAAACTCATCGATCACCTGTTGTTCTCTCTCCATGAACTGATGAAAAGAAGGCACCAATGCGTCTGACTGCACACCGCCGTTTTTATGCGGAATAGGGATCTGGCGCCCGGCGCTATTCTTCCCGTAAGCCCAGGTCCGGGGGTCGGAAGGTGCTTTCGACGTATCGTCGGTCTGAGGCGAGCTTCCCTTTTTCCGGGCGAGAATCGTCATTTGACGAAGCTTTTCCTTTTGGATTTCGTCTTCGCGCCTTTGCTGAAGCAGGTAGACAATTTCCTGCTTTTCCAGTTTATGCGCAACATTTTGAACGGCTTCCGCCACTTTATCGTTGAACCGGTCGTTCTGGACCTTCAACGCTTCCCTGATCCAATACCATTGAAAACCGATAAGCCCAATCATCGACACACACATCAAAACTACAATGGCTTTTATTTTTCCCGGCGTCATTTTTTCAACAATTCATGCAACGTTTGCTTTTCCAGGTCGTCTTTTCGTTCAACTGTTCTAACAAAAATACGGGATCATCCGCGAGCGGCCGGTCATTTAACATACTTTAACACCGGTCAGGGGCATCGTTAATTCCCACGGAACCAACACCTATTCTATTATCTAACCAAGTTTTTGACATGAAAAATGCAGTATTATTGCTTGGACTTTCCACCGCCTGCGTACCGCTTTTCGCGCAGGAGCAGTCCGCTAAAGTGGAGTCCTCGCGGGTAACCGTACAAATCATTGAAGAAAAGGGAGGCGACCGCATCGTAGAAGAGCGGAGTTACGACGTAGGAACGCTCACCCCCGAACGGCAGCGCGTCTACCTGGACAGCCTGCTGGATGCTGTCAGCCAATCGGAAAAGGGTAGCAACCGGCGGGTTACCATCACCATGGAAGAAGGTAAACTGAAGAACTCCAGGAAGGGTACCGATACTTTTACTGAATTTCATTTCCCGCAGGACTGGAAGCAATTCGGTGACCATGCCACCGACATCGCCGGAAGGGACCTGGACAGGCTCGGAAACCGCATCGACGCCGGTGTAGCCAGGGGAATGGCCCGGATGGAAAGCCAAATGGGCCGGCTCTTAGCCGATGCGAAGGTTCGTCCTGCAGAAATCAATGCCGATATTCAGAAAAGTCTTTCCGGCCTGCGTGTTTTTGTGGATGAACCCGGCTTCTTCAACGCCTCCAAAACCGTAAGGGCGCTGACCGTTCAACCCAACCGCCCCTTTGACGGGAGTTTCAATGTAAGATTTTCGACAAAAGCCAAAGGCGACGTAGCCATCACGGTAACCGACACCAAAGGCAAAGAACAGGCCCGTAAAAACCTGAAAGACTTTGAAGGCGAATTTGTCGGCCAGATTGAGCTGAAACATTCAGGCACCGGCACCTACTTTGTCAAAGTAATCCAGAACGAGGACGGTTTGGTGCAGCGGGTGGTGGTACCGTGAGGAAGGACTGAGGAGTGAGGTGTGAGGTGTGGAGCTGGAGTCCCATCCTCCTCCTTTGAAACTAGTTCAGAGTCAGAAGAACATCCGTAAATTATTGATTTACGGATGTTCTTCTGACTCTGGTATTTTCAGATCGCTTGTAATGCTTCGGTTGTTTCGATGAGTGATAACCAAATCTTCACCTGTTTTATTGCGCTTTCGGTAATATAGATCCTTCAGTTTCACTACGGGATGACCCTCCGGTTGGAGCGGCTCCAAACCTGTTGTTGTCAATGCTAGCGCATCTGCCGGATGGTCATCCTGAATGGAACGCAGTGGAACTGAAGGATCTCCTGTTGCTATAAAAAAGCCCTCTGAAAGGGATTGGGTACAGGGAGAGGGAGATCCCTCCACTGCGGTCGGGATGACCCTCCGGGTGGAGCGGCGCCAAACCTGTTGTTGTCAATGATAGCGGAGATGACAAATAGATGTTGTCAATGGAAGTCAATGGTAGCCGGAGGCTACCACCCGGACGGTCATCCTGAAGCGGAGCGCAGCGGAGTCGAAGGATCTCCTGTTGCAAGAAAAAAGCCCTCTGAAAGGGATTGGGTACTGGGACCGGGAGATCCCTCCACTGCGGTCGGGATGACCCTCCGGTTGGTGCGGTTCCATCCATCGTGTTGTCAATGGTAGCGCATCTGCCGGATGGTCATCCTGAATGGAACGCAGTGGAGCCGAAGGATCTCTTGTTGTTAAAGCCTATTGATTGCTATAAAGCGTATTGAAAACTGGATTGGGTGCAGGGACGGATAAGTACGTTTTTTTTAGGTCACTTTACACTCGCGCACAAACCCTGATTCTGGGCAAATAGGCAACCCTCAGAATCTTCTCCCCCCCCTCAAACCTCACGTCTCAAACCTCACCCCTCCTCTTTGCTAATTCCAAAAAGCACCTGAGGCTTCACCCGGCCATAATAGTCGAAATCAACCGTGCCAAGCTGCTTCGCGCCGAGCGCGGCAACAGCTTTTTGGGAGCGGATATTGTCAGGGCCGACATGAAAGAGTACCTGGTCTACATGCTGAAAGGCGTAGTCCAGCATCATTCTTTTTACTGCCCGGTTATAAGTTCCACCCCAAAACGCACGGGCCAAAAAAGTATAACCGATGGCTACGGATGAACCGGCTTCATTGAAGTCATAAAACCGGGTGGAACCTATGACCCTGTCATCGGCCTGGTTGACGATCAGGAAGGCTGACCCGGAGGCTATCGCGCCGTCGAAGAAAATCCGGAATACTTCCGCTTTGTAGCGTTCGCGCTCCGGATGCTGCTCCCATATCAACGGATCCGATGCCACTTCATACAAGGCGTCAAAATCCGTCGCCTTGACAGGGACAAGTTTTATCAAACCATCCGAAAGGTAACCAGGTTGCCAATCAACACTCATTTTACAGTTATTTAGGTAAGAAATGCAGCTGCTTCGGGTTGCGAAACCCGTAAATCCGGCGCGCCTCCCAGGGACGATATTAAGCATTTCTAACGTCCGATCTGTTTCAGGGCGCGGATTTCTAGGGATAATTGTTCAATTTTAAACCTTAGTATTTTTTATCACGCGCCTGTAAACACCCGCTCCGCCATAGAAAAGCCACTTCGTATCCTGGTAGCTCCTCTCGACTGGGGACTGGGGCATGTCACCCGCTGTATCCCCATTATCCGGTACCTGCTCGGTAAAGGTCATATGGTGACGGTGGCCGCCCATGAAAACGGGGCCGTTCTGCTTCAAAAAAATTTCCCCGAACTCAGAATACTGCCGCTCGCCGGTTATGAAATCCGGTATGGCAGCAGCCGGGCAACATTTACGGCCCGCATCGTTTTGCAAATCCCTAAGATACTTGCGGCCATACGCAGGGAAAATCACTGGTTGAGAAGAACGTTAGCAGCAGAACCTTTTGACGTTGTCATCTCGGATAATCGCTACGGATTATACCACCCTGTCCCCTATTCGGTGATTCTCACCCATCAGTTGCGGATTATTACCGGGTTAGGAGGTGTTGCCGACCGGTTGCTTCAACGGTTGCATTACCGGTTGCTCAACCGTTTCGACGCCTGCTGGGTAGTAGACGGCAAGGAATGGCCGGATCTTGGCGGAGCCCTTTCGCACCCCGCGCAAAAGCCCAAAAATCCCCAATATATAGGGCCGCTTTCTCAATTTGAAGCCGGCAATTCAGGGCATGAAGCTGTTCCGGGGAAAATACTGTTCCTGCTTTCAGGGCCGGAGCCGATGCGCGGGTTGCTTGAAAATAAACTGATCGTGCAGGCATCCCGTCTTCCTTCTTACCGGTTCGTTATGGTGGCCGGGTCAGTCGGGCAACAAAAGCCGGCTGTTGTTCCGCCTAATATGACCTACCATGCGTGGCTGGAAGCCAAAGCCTTGCAAGCTGAGATTGAGTCCTGCGAGCTCGTGGTTTGCCGCAGCGGCTATTCCACTTTGATGGACTTGTGGGTTTTGGGTAAAAAAGCGCTCCTCGTACCTACTCCCGGGCAAAGTGAGCAGGAATACCTGGCAAAAAACCTACAGGACCAGGCAGTATTCCCGGTACGGCAGCAGGAGGACCTGAACCTGGAAACGGATATCCCCAGTGCGCTTCAATTTCAAGGCTTCGGCGCCCGCGAAAAAAGGTTAGAAGCTCCCGCTTTCCAGGCGGTCACCGACATACTCCTCGAAAAACTCTCCGCCCCCGCGCCTGGTTTCCGGCAAATGTGACCTGTATTTTAATTTCAGGTCTAATGATTGTAATGCCGGTATTTTTCGTCTAGATTTGAGAAACTTGTCGTGCTTTCAACTTAATCTTTCCACCTAAATAATACTGTCAAAATGGGTCTTTTATCATTTCTTAAAGGAGTAGGAGAAAAAGTTTTCAAAAAAGAAGAAGCAGTCCCGAGTCCTGAGGTTGAACCGCTCAGAGCCAGCGCGTTGCTTGCACACGTTAAATCGTTAGGCCTTGCTTATAACAGCCTTACCGTTAAAACATCGGAACATACTGTCACGCTTGAGGGTGAAGTAGCAAAACAGGAGGACGCTGAAAAAATTGCGTTGGCTGTAGGAAACGTTGAAGGAGTTGACTCCGTAGACAATCGCCTTTCAGTTGCTGAGCCGCAGCCGGAAGCCCAGTTCTATACAGTTGTTTCAGGCGATACGCTTTCCAAAATTTCGAAACAATATTATGGCGATGCCAACAAGTATCCCGTGATTTTTGAAGCTAACAAGCCTATGCTCACCCATCCGGACAAAATTTACCCGGGACAGGTTCTGCGTATCCCCGCCTTGTAATCATTTACCTCTGACGAGTTTAAAAAGCCTGTCAATCCCAACGAAATGCAGTGAAACCGGGGAATCTCCGGTGTGAGGAGATCTCTCCATTCCGCTGCGCTTCAGTCGAGATGACAGGCTTTTTCATGTCCTCGCTTTCCGACCAGCCGCTTATTTAAGCCGGGTGATAATCGCTTCAATATCCGCCTCCCAGACAATAGCCGCGTCACCGACCGATGCCTGGTATTGTTTTCTCTTCGCAGGTTCCAGCTCATGGTCCGCGGCAGTCCGGGGCGCCATCAGCAGCGCCTTTTCTCCATGCAATGCGCGCACGAGATCAGGCAGGTCGTAACCCGCGTTAGGCAAAGCCGACGGGATAAACCGTGTTTTATAACCCGGTTCTTCCCATATTGACGAAAAACTCGCGAGCGGGTTCAACAATACTATCTTCTTGAACGCGTTGGGCTGTATGACGCCCAAATGGAGCGCATCGGTCGCCAGGCTCCCGTTACCAATCAGGGCAATCCCGGCATTTTCCGAAACCTGCTTTCTGATAAAACTTACGACCCGCTGCATTTCCTCCAGGCGGAAGCTCAGCAGGGGTTTGTCTGTTAGCAGGCCCAGGTACCAAAGATTCAGGGAAACCCCGTCGATCTGCGCATCACCGCCTGGAAGGCCCACATTGGCCAGCTCGCCGTAGCCGCTCAGATCGGGAATAATTACGTCATGTCCTTCCCTCACCAGCCTGTCAGCCAGTCCGCCGGGTTTTGCCGCCTCAGACTTCCCGTTTTCGTCGACAAGCAGACAGGCCCCGCGCGGGGCATTACCTTGTGGTTTCAGCCACAAAAGCGGCGTCATGGGGGTATCTTTTCCGCCTATCAGATACTTTTCTATCGTATAGCCCTCTTTTGAAATCTTACCCGAGTACATGATTTGTGCCAGGGGAGCGCTTCCCGGTGCGGAAGCAAGCCGCGCAACCGCTTTTGCGGGATCCACTGACTTTTTTTGTCCTGCCTTGGGCATCAGGCTTACATGGGCTTCGAGCAGCGTCTTACCGCCAAGCGAAATGTAAGCGTTCCCCTCCCGGGTAACGTAGAGCGCCTCTTCTGGCAGGATCCGGACGGGCACCTCTGCCGGGCTTCCGGGGTTGGACAGGTGCTTTTGGAAAAAAGCGTAGGCGGCTTCCCGGTTTTTGACGGTTGAGGCATGGCCGGCCTCATCTTCCACCATGGTTAAATTCTCTTTTCCGCCCAAAGCGTTAAAAGCGCCGGCCGCTTCACGGTAGACGTCACGCGCGCCCTGGATGCTGAAAAAATCGTTTTGCGTGGTAATCAACATCGTGGGTCTCGGCGCCCGCATTTCAATCAGGTCCGGAATGTCGAATCCCTTTGCTATGGATCCTATGAAGTTTTGCTCCGCATCCTGAGGTCCGATTGAGCGCAGGAGTTTATCAAAAGTCGTGATGTAGCATTCGGGCGCTGCAGCGAGCACGCGTTCGTCCAGGGCGGCAATGTAAGCAGCCTGGGTTCCGCCGCCGGACCGGCCGGTAATCCCTACCCTTTGTATATCGATTTCCCGGCGGCTTTCCAGGTAGTCAATGGCCCGGATGCCGTCCCAGATAAAATACCGGGCCGGTGAAACCCCCGACGCAAACACCTGGCTTCCGGGATAGGAATGTTCATGAGTAGGCCCCATAAGGCTCTTTTTCTTCGCATCCAGGAACTGCTTTCTTTCCCCCTGCCCGACCGGATCAAACGCCAGAACGGCAAACCCTTTTTTGGCATAATTGAAAATAGCTTTCTGGTAAACGTCACTTCTGAAACCATTGGCACTGTGACCGCTGCAATACACGATTGCGGGCAGCTTGCCGGTAAAGGAAGCCGGCATAAAGAGTCCGGCAGTTACAAAATAACCGGGCGCCGATTCGAAGTACAACTTTTCAATCTTCACCCCATCGTGCTCCAAAACTTCCGTTACTACGGCGTTCAGGGGTGTTCGGGCGGGAAAACCGCCTATTGCTTCCTCCAGTATCTCCTTTACTGTTCCCTGTCTCTTTTTCCAGTCGGATGCCGATTTCATTTCGTTAATCTGCCTGCTTCGCTCCTCCAATTGGGAAAAAGCGCGTTGACAAAGCAGCGAATAAAGTGTCGGAGCACGTTGTTTGTCCAGCTTCCACTGTTCGAGCACGAGCAGTTCTTTCTGAGCGAACGTTGGGCCGATACAGCTTGCCAGTAGCAAAGTAACCAGGCACTTTTTCATAGGAATCTATATTTTTGATTATCAAAAAGGGAGCCATTCAAACGACAGCTCCCCTTGAAAAACAGAATTGATTTCGCTTCTACTGACTACTGGCGTTGAGCACCGGGTTTTAGAGAAGTGAGGCTGCCAATCTTAACCGGTTGATTGGTTGCTATACTTTTCCGTGCCGCAACACCGATTAACACCGCCATTGCGCCGTCGCGAATACCGGCGGCGTGCTTAAGCGGATCCGGGGCGGCAGGATTTTTGAACAGCTTGTCCTGCAGACGCCGGTCGCCGCCGCCATGTCCCGCACGTTCGCTGGTAACCTGGAGAATTTTATAGTCGCCGAAGCTTTTCTGAATAAAAATAGGCTCATTCAGTACATCTCCCTTACCGCTCTGGTTCATTTCGGCGGCATGCAGTGCTTCCTGATCGAGCTGGCTGTTTTTCATGAACGGAATATCCACCCAAGCTTCAATCCGGCCTTTGGTGCCGTTGAACGCCACACGCCAGCCTTCGTATGGAGAGTAGGTTGTGAGCGAATAATTCACAACCACTTTATTGGCGTACTTGATCTGCGCCGACATTTTGTCGTAAATATTGATCTCATTCCTGAACACACAACCGTCGCGTACATAACCGTCGTATTTTTCGTTTTCGGCATACATTTTCATGTCGTGCGCACTCTTGGTAATGTCCCAATAGTATTCGCATTTGGCCTTATGCTCGCAGGAGCGACAATTTTTGCCGCGGAACGGTCCGTTTTTGCCGTAATGTTCCAGGGCGCCATAAGCAAATACCTCTTCCGGGTCGCTATCTACCCACCAGTTGAGGAGATCGAAATGGTGTGACGCTTTATGTACCCACAACGACCCGCTTTTTTCCATCTGGCCGTGCCAGCGACGAAAATAGGAGGCACCGTGGTGCACGTTCAGATACCAGTTAAAATCGACCGACGTAATCTCGCCTACCGCCTTTTCTGCCAGCAGTTCCTTGACCTTGGTTACATAAGGGCTCCACCGGTAGTTGAATCCTACCAACAGCTTCTTCCCGGAAGCTTTCTCAGCATCCAGGATTAGCTGGCACTTTTCGGCGTCAGTCGTCATCGGCTTCTCCGTGATCACATCGCAACCGTTTTTAAGCGCCTTTATAATAAATTCATGGTGGGTGGCATCTACCGTGGTCACAATCACCAGGTCGGGCCGGGCTTCACGCAGGGCTTTATCGAAATCGACAAAGGTGGGGCAATCTACGCCCATATAAGTTTTGGCATAAGCCATACGCCCCGGATTGATATCCGAAAGTGCTACAAATTCGAGAATGTCCGGATATTGTTTGACCAGCCTTTGGCCCCAGAAAGAGGAACCTCTGACGCCGGTTCCTACCAACATCACTTTTAACTTTTTGTTAACCCCGAAAGCGTCTTCAGGCAGGGGCATATTCATGCCGGCCGCCAGTATGCTCAGGTTTTTCAGAAAATTTCTCCGGGAACTATTTTTCATTTCAAAAGGCAGGTTGGTTCGGTTTCAGATTGATTTCATCTGCAATGACTATAGAATCATGTTTTTAACACTACTGACGGGGTTAATTTAGAACGGGTCTAAGCTATGGGGAGTGAGGTTTGAGGGCGTGGGTGGCGGCCGGCTCAAGCCTCACCACTCACAGCTCACGCCTCATTCTTTGGAGAATTTGCGTAAGTTACCTTCTTTTGTAACCTGTCAATGGAGGGTCAACCTTCATCATTTATTTCCTCAATTAAGCTTTAACCGTGAATTATACTTCTGATGTTGCCGCCGCAGACGCTCTGAAAGCGGCTTATGAAGACTTAAAAACTGAAATAGGAAAGGTTATTGTCGGACAAGATGAAGTAGTACGACTGCTTCTCACCGCGATATTCTGCCAGGGCCATTGCCTGCTGGTCGGTGTGCCGGGTCTGGCCAAAACACTGCTGATCCAGACCATTGCTTCCTCCCTCGACCTTTCTTTCAACCGGATTCAGTTTACACCCGACCTGATGCCCTCTGACATCCTGGGCTCAGAAACATTGGACCAGAGCAGAAATTTCAAATTTATACACGGGCCTGTGTTTTCAAACATCATCCTTGCCGACGAGATCAACAGGACCCCGCCCAAAACCCAATCTGCCCTTCTTGAAGCCATGCAGGAGCATGCCGTAACCATTGGGGGGCAGAAGCATTTGCTGCCGCAGCCGTTTTTTGTTCTGGCCACTCAGAACCCGATCGAACAGGAAGGAACCTATCCTTTGCCGGAAGCACAGCTCGACCGCTTTATGTTCATGGTGACACTCGATTACCCGACCTATGAGGAAGAGGTCAGGATAGTCAGACAGACTACGTCCGAAAACAGGGTAAAAGTAGGCCATGTATTGTCTGCTTCGGAGATTCAGTACTTTCAGCAACTGGTTCGGAGAGTACCGGTGACCGACAACGTGGTGGAATATGCGGTTAGCCTGGTGCAAAAGACAAGGCCCGGAGCTTCCAATCCTACGCAACTGGCCAACGATTACCTCGAATGGGGAGCCGGGCCCCGCGCCTCACAGGCACTCATTCTGACTGCAAAATGCCAGGCACTTTTGAGTGGAAAATACTCTCCCGACATCGAGGACGTTAAAAAAGTAGCGGTAGCGGTATTGCGGCACCGGGTGGTACGAAATTTCAAGGCCGAGGCGGAAGGGCTTACCGTGGACGAAATTGTCAAACGCCTTTTGTAGTCCCGACTCCGACGGGCGATTAAAAAGTCCGGCTGTTTTTTTCATTAGAGAAATAGAATTAATTATTACCAAGTTATGTCCATTCAGGGAAAGAATTTTATCGGTTACCAGTTGTCTGCTCAGGGACAGAAAAGTTTTCAATCCTATGTCCCGGCCGAAGACAAATATCTTCCGGAGACTTTTTTTTCTGCGACGCCTTCGGAAACAGAGTTGGCAATGGCCCTGGCGCAGCGGGCAGCCCTCCCCTATGCGGCAGTACCTGCAATCCAAAGGGCCGGGTTCCTGAAGGCAATTACAGAAGAAATCTCGGCTTTGGGTGACGAACTGCTTGAGCGTGCCCATTTGGAAACCGGCCTGCCGATGGCCCGGCTGCAGGGGGAACGAGCGCGTACCATTAACCAGCTGCTGCAATTTGCCGACCTGGTGGCGGAAGGTTCCTGGGTAGATGCTACTATCGACACGGCCGTACCCGGCCGCGCACCTGCACCGAAGCCCGATTTGAGAAAGAAACAGGTGCCGCTGGGTCCAGTCGTGGTGTTCGGCTCAAGCAATTTCCCCTTTGCCTATTCCGTAGCGGGCGTGGATACAGGCCCGGCATTGGCAGCCGGGAACCCGGTAATTGTCAAGGCGCACCCGGCACATCCCGGCGTCAGTGATCTGACAGCACAGGCCATTGTAACGGCAGCGAAGAAAACCGGGATGCCCGAGGGAGTTTTTTCCATGCTTTTTGACAACGGATTCGAAGTAGGTACTGCGCTGGTAAAACATCCTGTAACCAAAGCGGTTGGATTTACCGGCTCTTTTAAAGGCGGTATGGCACTCTATAAGCTCGGCCAGGAAAGAGAGGAACCCATACCGGTTTTCGCCGAAATGGGGAGTGTCAACCCGGTGGTAATACTACCGGAAAAGATGGCTGCTTCTGCGTTGCAGCTGGCCAAGACCCTTGCATCGTCAGTCACCCTGGGAGTCGGGCAATTCTGTACCAATCCCGGCCTGGTTTTCATAATCAAATCCGAAGCCAATGCTGAATTCGAAGCTGCGTACCGGGATGAAATCGAGCAGGTAGCCCAGGCAACCATGCTGACCAAAGGTATTTGCGAGAATTATGTCAGGCTTTCCGGGCAGGCGCTGGCGCAGGATGATGTGCAGGTCGTAGGCAAGACCCTGCAGCCTGTAACGGCTTTCAACCAGGCCGAAGCACTCATCCTCAAAGTAAGCGGTGACACCTTCATGAGTAACCCTACCCTCCAGGAAGAGGTGTTCGGGCCGTTCTCGGTACTGGTGGAGTTTGACAGCCCGGAAGCACTGAAAAAGGGGATTGCTCTTGTAAAAGGGCAATTGACAATTTCGTTGTTTGCCGATCCGGCCGAAGCCGCCGCTCAAACGGAGCTGATTGGTTTAATGGCATCCAAAGCGGGCAGGTTTATTATGAACGGCGTACCCACCGGAGTTGAGGTTTGTCCATCCATGCACCACGGCGGACCATTTCCCGCCGCTACCGATGCGCGCTTTACTTCGGTCGGCCGCCATGCCATTTACCGGTTTACGCGCCCCCAATCGTACCAGGATTGGGATGATGCCCTGCTGCCCGAAGAATTACAGAATGCCAATCCGCTCGGGATCCTGAGACTGGTAAACAACCAGTGGAGCAAAGATGCGGTGAAGCAGGGTTGAGATATGAGGTTTGAGGGGTGAGGGAGGTGCAGAAATTGTGTGGCACGGATGATTCCGTACTTTTAAAATTTGAACGTTTGATATTTTTCTGGGTATCTTTGTCCGTTAAAACCATAGTTTAGAACTCCGACGTCAAGTCATGAATGATTTATTGATACAAGACTCTACCAAAACACTGTTTTTCTTCCTGGCGTTTCTCAGCATCCTGAGTGCCCTTATGGTAATTCTTTCGAAAAACCCGGTACACAGTGTATTGTATCTTATTCTTACTTTTTTCACCCTTTCCGGGCATTATATCCTGCTTAACGCGCAGTTTCTGGCGGCGGTCAACATTATCGTGTATGCCGGTGCGATCATGGTACTTTTCCTTTTCGTGATCATGTTCCTGAACATGAAAGATGATAATTACAAAAGAAATCCGGCCCTCACCAAATTAGCCGGCGCAATCGTAGGCGGTACGCTTTTTGTGATCCTGCTCGGGGCCTACCTTAAATCAAAGGTGGCGGGAGTAGATCCCAACACCTTCGATTCCCAGACCGGTATGGTGGAAAACCTGGGAAAAGTACTTTTCAGCACCTACATATTGCCCTTTGAACTCGCAGCCATTCTTTTACTGGTCGCCATGATAGGCGCTGTCATGCTGGGCAAGCGTGAAATGGGAGAAAGACATTTCTAGTTGAAGCATTTTATGGAAGTCAATCCGCATGAGGTAAGCGACCTTATCCGTCTTGCAATTTTAGAAGATGTTGCAGACGGGGACCATTCGTCACTTGCCTCCGTTCCCGCCGGTAAACAGCAAAAAGCACGTTTACTGGTTAAGCAGGACGGTGTGCTGGCCGGGGTTTCGGTTGCCCTGCAGGTATTTGCTGAAGTTGATCCTAATCTTGAGGTTTCGCAAATACTGCACGACGGAGACGCCATCCGTAAAGGAGATATCGTATTGACGGTTTCCGGAAGCGCCCAGTCCATCCTGAGGGCCGAACGCCTGGTGTTGAACATTATGCAGCGTATGAGCGGGATCGCTACCCATACGCGTCGCCTGGTAGACGCAATCAGAGATCTCCCTGTTAAATTGCTTGATACCCGCAAAACGACGCCAAATTTCCGGGTTTTCGAAAAAATGGCCACCGCAATCGGTGGGGCTCATAACCACCGGATGGGTTTGTACGATATGATTATGCTGAAAGACAATCATATCGATTATGCCGGCGGGATTGAAGCTGCTATCCGGAAGACCCGCGAATACCTGGACCGCACCGGGAAAAATTTAAAGATTGAAATAGAAACAAGGAACCTTGCCGAAGTGGATGAAGTCCTTCGTATCGGCGGGGTAGATATTATTATGCTCGACAACTTTTCGATTGCCGACCTCCGGGCTGCGGTTGAGAAAATTGGTGGGCGGTTTGAAACGGAAGCCTCCGGTAACATTACGGAAAGCTCGATCCGGCAGGTAGCAGAAACAGGCGTTGACGGCATTTCGTCAGGTGCGCTTACCCACCAGATTAACAGCCTCGATCTTAGTCTGAAGGCTTACTAACTGTTCTTACTGACGAAAAGTAACCCGGCCCCGGACAGGAAGCCGGGTTACTTTTTTTACGGGAGAGTATACCGTATGCCCAGAAACCCACGTATTCCCTGGTTGGAAGCATAGACATAACTGGGATCGAATATTAACCGGTGCGGGTTATCAGGAGTAGCGAGTACGTCACCATTAGCATCGAAAGCCACATTTTTATTAAAAGGGTCGAAAGGCCTTGCAATTGAGTTGGCCGGCGGCCTGAAGTTCAGCAGGTTTTTAACCCCGCCGTATACCTCCCATTTCTGCCCCAGGCTTTTGGTTAGCTGGATGTTCTGGATGGACCACACAGGTGAATATTCTGCCCGGGGATCATCAGGTCCCAGCAAAGGCAGGCGCATGGGCCCGTACACGTTGGCCGTGTAGTCGAAAGTAAGTCCGGCACGCTCCCAATCGTAGGAAAGTGTTCCCACGCCCATAATTCGTTCGGTCAGCACCGGAATGGTTTTTACCCCGTTTTCTACGAAGAAATTCTCGGAGAGCGTAGCCCCGGCCGAAATCTTGAGCGGGAAAGTAAAGTTATAATCCAGGTTGAGGCTGATGCCTCTTGACACTGCATAACCTTCCAGGTTGTTGTAAATAATCTTTTGCGGATCGGTATCGTAATCGGGCAGGATCCGATTGGTAAAATGGGTATAAAACAAGGCTGCGTCCACTCCCAGGAAAGAGTTGCCCGTTACAATCTTCTTCACATAGTTAAGATTGGCGTTCCAGCTTTGTTCCGGTTTCAGTTCATTCATGATTACCACTTCCCTGGCGCCCGTTAACGCCGAATGCTCTTCGGTGAACAGGTTCACAACCCGGTACCCGCGTCCGATGTTCAGCCGCAGCACATCGGCCTGTCCGAACTTTTGTTTCCAGGCAATCCTGGGTGTAAAAATGTTGCCGTGAATGGAGTTGTAGTCATATCGGGCGCCAAGCAACAGGGTATTTTTGCCAAATGTGATTTCATCCTGCACGAAAATACCGGGAAGGAAAGTCTCGCTGGGTTTATCGGTGAGATCTGCGGTAGCTGTGGCCGGCGTATTGTCATTGTAAAAAGTATAACGGAAAGGCGTACCTACCAGAATGCTGTGTTTCCCGACGGTTTTGTCCCAGAGAAACTGGCCGAAAGCGATTTTCTGATCCGCATTATACGGGGTGTTGCCGTAGGCCGAATTCTGGTGATGCGTGTTGAAAGAGTACTGAAAAGTCACTTTTTCCTTAAAGGGCAGCTGGTAAGCCCCGATTAATTCAAAACGCCGCGTGTAGATACTTTCACCGTATACTTCGGTCCCGCCGCGGTAACGGCGGTTCCAGTTCATTTGTCCGCCCCACCTGTCTTCGTTGAAATACCTGACGGCGAGAGAAGAGACCCGACCATCCGAATGGGCCATCTGCCACTTGTTGAAAACGGAAACACGGTGCTGCAGAGTCAGGTCGGTAAAACCGTCCCCGTTTTTATCAACGGGACGCTGGTAGTTGAAGTAATTGACCCCAAACAGCGAGGTAATCCTTTTCCCGACGCTCAGTTTCGCGCCCAGGTCGGCGTTATATTCCTGGTAGCCGGTTGCAAATACGTCGGCCGTAAATACCGGGGCTTTTTTGCTGTCTCTCGTAATGATGTTTATTAAACCGCCAACCGCTTCAGAGCCGTACAGCGTGGACGCCGGCCCCTTCACGATTTCAATTCTTTCGATCAGGCTGTTGGGGATACCGGTCAAGCCGTATACAGTAGCCAGGCCGCTGACAATGGGTACGCCGTCGACCAGTACCATGGTATAAGGACCTTCCAGGCCGTTGATGTGAATGTCGCCCGTATTGCACACGCTGCAATTGATCTGCGGCCTGATGCCGTTGACGTAAGAAAGCCCCTCAAATATGCTGGGTGTGGGATTTTTGGCAAGAAATTTGGGGGTAACGATATCCACCGGAACCGGGCTGTCGAGCTTTGAAACTTCTTTCATCGTCCCCGTAACAACGACCTCGTCCAGGTTCATATCCGAGGAAGCCAGGTCAAAACCAGTGGTAACCGTTTCACTTCCCCTAAAGGTCACTTTCTTTTTCAGGCTCTGGTAACCCACGGCCGACACGATGCCTTCGTACGACCCCGGCGGGACTTTTTCTATCTTAAAAAAACCGGCAGAATCCGCCAGCGTACCTATGGACGTTCCAATGAGCGAAACGGAAGCAAACGGAATACCGTTATTTCCGGACTTCACACGCCCCTCCCATCGGGCCGATGCTTTTTGTTGACCGTGCGTAAAAGCCGGGATCAGCAGCAGGGAAAAAATTATATATATACGTAATGAGTTCATGATTAGGCACAACCTGAATAAATGGACGCCTGTCTCTGGCTTTCCGCAACAGAAAGCGGGAGACTGCGATAATTAACCGCACCGGCAACGGGAGTACGCGCTGATGCGGAAACAACAAAGAAAATCAGGAAAGCCTTGCAGGAGGGCCGCGAGGGCTGTCGGGAACTACCCGGTACGCGTCAAAATCGAAAACCCGGATGCTCGTTAAGCATTCCTCCGGGAGCACGACGGCCGCCATCTGGAACGGCGCCGGCAGATCACTGCAGTAAAGCTGGTTGCTGTGCGCGTCCAGCCATGAAAGGTCCGAAGCGCTGTGCGGATTGGATTGAAAAGGCCCCTTCTCCCCTGTCCACTTATACGGGTGAATGTGCGATACGATCCGTCCGTTCGGCAAGCGGTGCGCATGGCGATACAGGATATTGGTGCAGAGAACAAATCCCCACATCAATAGCATTCCAATCGCCAGATTCCGATTTTGCCGCATGAAAAGGTATTCAGGTCAGAAGGTCACTCCTGCAAAGATGATGACATTTTTCGGTATCTGCAATCGGCCTCTCCAGACCGCTGTAGTTTTCTGCCGTTCGGGAAACCGTAATCTTTTGTTAACAAAAAAAGGTCTTTTTAAAGTCAAAAACCGTATACTTTTACAGATACTACGTTAAATCCAATTGTCTGAGTTTATGAGAAGAAGAGATTTTTTTAGGAACGGATCCCTCGCTTTTATAGGTACCTCGCTTTTTTCAACCCAACGCCCGCTCACGTCTGAAACGCTTCTGAAGGGCAAAACTGCCCGAAATATCATATTCATGGTCAGTGATGGCATGAGCACCGGTACGCTGAATATGGCCGACCTTTTGTTACAAAGAAAAGAGGGCCGGCGAAGCAACTGGCTGAAGTTGTATGAGCAGAATCTGGTCCACCGCGGACTGGTTGATACTTCCTCTGCCAATGCGTTGGTTACTGATTCGGCAGCAGGCAGTTCGGCCTGGGGCGGAGGCGTAAAGGTCCCTAATGGTTCCCTGAACGTAAATGCCGACGGCAGTTTTAATAAGCCTATTCTTCAGAAATTCCAGAGTGCAGGCAAATCGGTAGGTTGCGTGACCAGCGTTCCGATCGCGCATGCCACTCCGGCCGGGTTCTCAGTCAACAGCGCTTCGAGGGGGAGCATGGATGACATCGCGAAGCAATACCTCGATCTGAAATTTGATGTTCTGCTCGGTGCCGGAAAAGAAAATTTCAGCAGCGAAAAGCGCAAAGACAAAGCCGACCTCTTTGACGGCTTCAAAAAAGCAGGTTACGATGTGGTGAACAGCCGCGACGAGCTCCGTTCCGTAGAATCTTCAAAGAAGCCGCTCCTCGGGGCTTTCATCGAAAGTGCACTGCCGTTTGCGCTCGACGCTTCCAGTGATCGCGAGCTGGCGGCCAAAATTCCCTCCCTGGCCGAAATGACGGATGCAGCGATCAAAAAGCTTTCCAAAAACCCGAAAGGATTTGTGATGCAGGTAGAAGGCGGAAAGGTTGACTGGGCCGCCCACTCCAACGACGTAGGCGGGTTGCTGTACGACCAGATTGCTTTTGACGAAGCGCTAAAAGTGGCAATTGACTTCGCTCAAAAAGACAAGGAAACGCTGGTGATCTTTACTTCGGACCATGGAAACGCCAACCCGGGACTCTTCGGCAGCGCCGCCAATTTCGACAAGATACAGACCTTCAAAAACACGAATGACTGGATATTGAGAGGTATAACGCATCGTTTCACACCTGCACAGGTAATTGAAAGAGTAGAAGCCGCACAGGGATACGCCATTAAGAAAGAAGAAGCAGAACGTCTGCTGACCTTCTATGTCGCGCCCAAGGAAGAAGGACTTTACAATCCCTATAAGCTACCTTTCAAACAGCTCGGTGAAATTCAGTCAGCCTATACATCGGTAAGCTGGGCCGGAACAGGACACTCCGCCGACTTTGTGGAGTTGGGCGCCTTCGGCCCCGGTAGTGAACTGATCAAGCCCTACCTGAAAAACAGCGATCTGCACCAGATTATGCTGACCGCCGCCCAGGTACGCGTCTGACGCCGTATCATTCCGGAGCCGGGAAATCTGCCCCGTTTCTGCGCCACGAATTCACGAAAAAACTGTTTTTATTCGTGAATTCGTGGCGTCGATATTTAGCTCCTCCTACCGCTTCTCGGCAAATTCCCAAAAAAAATCTCGCAAAAAGAAAAAAAGTCAGATTGACAATTGCATCCATTTTAGTTTAATTTGTGAAATACCATAATTAAACTTCCGGTCCAAAAAGTGCGTGCGTTGGCGAATTACAGTGGATACCTGGCTTTTAAGGTCCTGGCTTTGTTGCTCCTGGTCTCTTGCGGAAAGAAAGTTGACTTGAAGGGAGCTTTTACCCCCGAAAACGAGGTCAGCTATAATTTCGACGTGCGGCCTATCCTTTCCGATAAATGTTTCGCTTGTCACGGGCCCGATGAAAAGAAACGCGAAGCCGGCCTCCGTCTTGATCTTGAAGCAGAAGCATTTAAGGCGCTCAAAGACCATCCGGATCGCCATGCGATTGTACCGGGAAAGCCTGAACAATCGGCAGTTTATCTCCGGCTGATTGCCGGGGATGAGGACGAAATCATGCCGCCTAAGTCTTCCAACCTCTCGATGACCGAGCAGGAAATAGCCATCATCAGGAAATGGATTGACCAGGGAGCGAAATTTGAACGTCACTGGGCGTTTGCCAGGCCCCGTAAACGTTCGCTGCCGGAGGTTGAAAACGAGGATTGGCCGGTCAATGAAATTGACCATTTCACATTGGCGAAGATGGAAGCGGCGGGGCTTGAACCGAACGAGCCTTCCGATTCGGAAAAACTTTTGAAAAGACTAAGCCTTGACCTGACCGGCCTGCTTCCTGACCTGGAAACCATGAATCGTTTCCCCGATTTGTCCGGAGCGGCCTATGATCAGCTCGTGACCCGGCTGCTTGCACAGCCTGCTTACGGAGAAAAAATGGCCGTAGGCTGGCTGGATATTGCGCGGTATGCCGATTCTTACGGGTACCAGATGGACAATTTCAGAACGCAGTGGCCGTGGCGGGACTGGGTAATCCATGCCTTCAACCGGAACCTGCCTTATGACCGTTTCATTACATGGCAGCTTGCCGGAGACCTGCTCCCCGGCGCAGATAAGGAACAGATCCTGGCTACAGCTTTCAACCGGAATCATAAAATTACCGAAGAAGGAGCAGTTGATGAAGAAGAGTACCGGACCGCGTACGTGTCGGACCGGACAGACACCTTCGGCAAGGCGTTCCTGGCCATGACCGTAGAATGCGCCAGGTGCCACGACCATAAATACGATCCCATTTCCCAGAAAGAATATTACCAGCTTTTTTCTTTTTTTAACCAGGTAGATGAGCTGCGGCCTGTTTATACAGCCATCGACCCTACGGTAGGTACGCCCGCCGCGTATGCCAAGAAACCCATTCTGTCAGTTGAAAAAGAAGACCTGGCCGGTGTTCTCTCCTTTATACATAAAACAGATACCAACCGCCTGATTGTCTCTGTAATGGGAGACCTCGATACCCTCAGAAAAACTCATGTGCTGCTTCGCGGGGAATTTAATCAATATGGCGATCTGGTGGAGAACGGGACGCCCGCGCAGATCCTCCGGTTCGGAAAGCAGTATGAACGAAACCGCCTGGGGCTGGCACATTGGTTGACGGACCCGGAAAATCCGCTTACTGCGCGCGTTTTTGTCAACCGGGTATGGCAGGAATTTTTCGGAAAAGGTTTGGTGAAAACGGCCGGGGATTTCGGTATGCAGGGTGAACTGCCAACCCACCCCGAGCTACTGGACTGGCTGGCGGCCGATTTTATTGAAAACGGATGGAATGTTAAAAGACTGGTGACACAAATTGTATCTTCCGCTACCTACCGGCAGTCTTCCAACCTCACAAAAGCCAAATCAGCCGCCGACCCTGAGAACAAATTACTTTCAAGAGCTCCGAGGCTCCGGGTGCCGGCAGAGTTTGTACGGGATATCCTGCTCGGCAGCAGCGGGCTTCTCCAACGGGAAATCGGAGGCCCGAGCGTAAAACCATATCAACCGCCCGGTTTGTGGGAAGCCGCAACGGCCGGCGGCGATCTCCTGCTTTCGAAGTACCGGCAGGACTCAGGCGCGGCGCTCTACCGGCGGGGCATATATTCATTTGTGAAGAGAACGGTTCCCCCGCCTGCCATGGCGATTTTTGACGCTTCCAACCGGGACCAGTGCGAGGTGTCGCGCCTGACCACCAGCACGCCGCTGCAGGCCCTGGTGATGATGAACGACCCGACCATGCTGGAGTCGGCGCGGGTTTTGGCTCAAAAGATTTCAGAGGACGGCAGTCCCCCTGAAAAAACAATTCCCCTCGCATTCCGGACAATCCTGTGCCGAAAGCCCAAACCCAGAGAGCTGGAATTACTGGCTGCCTACTACAAGGAAAGCCTTGCAGCTCTGAATCCGC
This sequence comes from Ravibacter arvi, assembly GCF_039540405.1. Classification (NCBI taxonomy): domain Bacteria; kingdom Pseudomonadati; phylum Bacteroidota; class Cytophagia; order Cytophagales; family Spirosomataceae; genus Ravibacter; species Ravibacter arvi. The sequence continues at coordinate 226,151 of NZ_BAABEY010000002.1, read as the reverse complement.
GAAAGGCCGCCGAATTGCTATCTGTTGGCGAATACCCCGCTTATTCCGGTACTAAACCGGTGCCTACGGCCGCTTTGATGCAGGTCATCGCCATGTTGTACAACCTCGAAGAAACCCTTGTAAAATCGTGATGGAAAAAGAGTGGATGGAATATGGTTTATCGTTCAGCCGGCGGCGTTTTTTTTCAAAACTAAGCCTCGGCATCGGTGGGGCCGCCCTCGGCTCACTTCTTATCCCGAAACTATTTGAGGGTAACGCCGAAGCGCAAGACGACGTGCTGGCCGGCGCCCGCTTACCGCATTTCGCCCCAAAGGCAAAGCGAATTATTTACCTGTTTCAAAACGGCGCTCCCTCCCAGCTGGAGTCATTTGATTACAAACCCGGACTGGCCGGGATGCTGGGCAAAGATCTTCCGCCATCCGTGCGCAACGGTCAGCGCCTGACCGGGTTTACGGCCGGACAGGCCTCGCTTCCGCTGGTGGGTTCTTTTACTCCTTTCAAACAGTACGGAGCAAATGGTACCTGGGTCAGCGATCTTTTCCCTTATACGGCACAGATACTGGACGACATTTGTATTGTCAGATCCATGCACACGGAGGCGATCAACCACGACCCTGCGATTACTTTTTTCCAAACCGGTGCGCAGCAGGGAAACCGTCCGAGTATGGGCGCATGGCTCAGCTATGGGCTCGGCAGTGAAAATCAAAACCTGCCGGCTTTTACCGTACTCATTTCCAGGGGACGCGGAAACAGCCAGGGGGTATATGCCAAGCTCTGGTCAAACGGCTTCCTGGACTCGATTCACCAGGGCGTGCAGTTTAACAGCGGCGAAAACCCGGTACTCTACCTGAAAGATCCCAAAGGCATGGATCCTACCGACCGGCGCAAAATGCTGGACAAACTTGCCGCTTTGAACCAGGTGGCTTTTGAAGAAAGCGGCGACCCGGAAATAAATGCCCGGATCCGCCAATACGAAATGGCTTACCGCATGCAAACGGCTGTGCCCGAAACCCTCGATTTGTCACGCGAGACTGACGAGACATTCGAGCTATACGGGCCGGACAGCCGCAAACCCGGTACTTTCGCCGCCAATTGTATCCTGGCAAGAAAGCTTTCTGAGAACGGGGTACGCTTCGTACAGCTTTACCACCAGGGCTGGGACCAGCATGCCAACCTTCCCTGGGAAATTACCGGTCAGGCCAAAGACGTCGATCAACCCGCAGCCGCGCTCGTAACAGATCTGAAAAGGCGCGGGCTGCTGGATGAAACGCTGGTCATCTGGGGTGGCGAATTTGGCAGGACGTGCTTTAGCCAGGGCAATATTACAAAAGGCAATTACGGGCGCGACCATCATCCGCGCTGCTTTTCAATCTGGATGGCCGGCGGCGGGATAAAGCCGGGATTGGTATACGGTGAAACCGACGAATTCAGCTACAACGTAACCCAAAACCCGGTTCATGTCCACGATTTCCAGGCTACAGTACTGCACCAGATGGGCCTCGATCATGAAAAGCTTATTTTTAAACACATGGGCCGGCGTTTCAGGTTAACTGACGTTGCGGGAAAAGTAGTAAACGATATATTGGTATGATTGGTCAAAGACTTTACTGGGGAGTATTGGCAGGGGTTTTCCTTTTATCATGTCAGAGGGAAAAGACGGAAAACCAGTCGGCGGAGGGTACGGAAGGCCTGGTCAGCTACAATTTTGAGATTCGCCCGATCTTGTCCGACAAATGCTTTGCCTGCCACGGGCCGGATGCGGGGAAACGGGAAGCCGGGCTCAGGCTGGACGACCCTAAAGTTGCATTTAAGGTGCTGGATGAAAACCCGGGGGCATACGCGCTCATTCCCGGAAAACCCGCTATGTCGGAAGTCTACAAACGGATCACCGCATCGGACACCACCCAACTGATGCCGCCTCCCGCTTCTCACCTTAAACTTTCAGCTGAAGAAATCGCGCTGATTGAGAAATGGATTCGCCAGGGGGCAAAATACGAGGAACACTGGGCGTTTACGGTTCCGAAAAAAACGAAAGTACCCGAGGTGGGACAAACCGAATGGCCAAGAAATGAAATAGACCATTTTGTGCTCAGGAAAATGGAAAACCAGGGATTCGAGCCCAACGAGCAGGCCGACAAGGAACGCCTGCTCAAAAGGCTGAGCTTCGACCTGACCGGACTACCGCCGTCACTCGCGCTGATGAATCAATTCGACGGGTCCGATCAGTCGTATGAGAAAATAGTTGACCAGCTCCTGCAATCGCCTGCCTACGGTGAAAAAATGGCGGTACATTGGCTTGACATCGCCCGTTATGCAGACTCTTATGGCTACCAGGACGACGGCTACCGTACCCAGTGGCCCTGGCGGGACTGGGTGATCCACGGGTTCAACCAAAACCTTCCGTATGACAAATTTGTTACCTGGCAATTGGCAGGTGACCTTCTTCCGGAACCCACCAAGGAACAACTCCTGGCCACCGGCTTTAACCGGAACCATAAAATTACGGAAGAAGGTGGAGTGATCCCGGAAGAATACCGTGTCTCGTACGTATCTGACCGGACGGATCTGTTCGGAAAGGCCTTTTTGGGTATTACCGTTGAATGTGCCCGGTGCCATGACCACAAATACGACCCTGTTTCCCAGGAAGATTATTACAGCTTATTTGCATTCTTCAATAATGTCAACGAGCTAGGTATTGAATCGGTTATCGGCGGGCCGGAGACTTATGCCAAGAAGCCCTTTATGGAAGTCACCCGGCATGACATAGACTCGCTGCTTACCTTTATCAACAAACCCGATACCAACCGGCTGATCGTATCGATCATGGATGATAAGGCGGAAAAGCGCCCGACCTATCTTCTCAACCGGGGGGTATACGATGCCCCCGGCGAGCAGGTTTTTCCCGCGACACCGAGAAGTATCCTCGGGTTTAACACCAATTATCCTAAAAACAGGCTGGGATTGGCCAAGTGGCTGTTTGATCCCAGCAACCCGCTGACCGCACGTGTATACGTCAATATTCTGTGGCAAGAGTTTTTCGGAACCGGGTTGGTCAAAACCACCGGCGACTTCGGCATGCAGGGCGAGCTCCCGTCCAACCCGGCGCTGCTCGACTGGCTGGCGGTTGATTTCAGAGAAAACGGCTGGAATGTGAAACGCCTGATCAGGCAAATGGTCACGTCGGCTACCTACCGGCAATCGTCGGTCGTATCCAAAGAAAAGTACGAGGCCGATCCTGACAACCGGTTTCTGGCCAGGGGACCGCGTTACCGCATCGCAGCTGAATATATCAGGGACATTGTGCTCGCCAGCAGCGGGCTGCTGAATACTACCGTTGGCGGTCCGAGTGTTAAACCCTACCAGCCCGCCGGTCTGTGGGAAGGGGCTACTTCAGGCCGGGGACTGTTGTCGATTTATAAGCAGGACAAAGGGAGCCGCCTGTACCGGCGCGGCATTTACACCCTTATCAAGCGGACGGTGCCGCCTCCTTTTATGTCTATTTTCGATGCCAGCAACCGCGATATCTGTGAGACCAAGCGGCTTAAAACCAATACGCCGCTGCAGGCATTGGTCATGATGAACGATCCGACCGTACTGGAGGCGTCGCGTGTGCTCGCGTCCAACCTGCTGAAAGAGTCTTCCGATACGGATCAAAAGATAAAAAAAGCTTTCCAGCTTATTGTTTGCAGGGTTCCGAAGGAGGAAGAGGTAACTGTGCTGCATGACTACTTTACCAGTCAGCTCGGGAAAATAGACGCGAGGTCAGCCGAAAAGCTCATCCGGGTCGGCGAATATCCCATTGACAATCAGGTAGATGCCCGCGAAACCGCGGCCCTGATGCGCGTTATTTCAACGCTTTACAACCTTGAAGAAACCATTACGAAAACCTGAAGGGTAGTGCCTACCCTCAACATGATATCACCATGGAGAAAGAAATTATCGAACACGGATACAGCTTTAACCGCAGGCGGTTTCTATCCAATCTCAGCCTGGGTGTGGGCAGCGTGGCTTTGGGTTCTTTGCTGATGCCCGATCTTTTCAGCCGCAAAGGTGGGGAAGCCGACGCGATGCCGCTGGGCGTGCCGCATTTTGCGCCGAAAGCCAAACGGATTATCTACCTTTTCCAGAACGGCGCCCCCTCCCAGCAGGAGCTGTTCGACTATAAGCCCAAACTCCGGGAGATGCGCGGCCAGGAGATCCCGCCTTCGGTAAGGGGTACCCAACGGCTGACGGGTATGACCGCCAACCAGGCCTCGTTTCCCTTGGTCGGTTCTTTTGTCGACTTTGCCCAATATGGACAATCGCGCGCCTGGGTGAGCGAACTGATGCCTCATACCGCAAAAATCGTGGATGAGCTCTGCTTCGTCAGGTCCATGTACACCGAAGCCATCAACCACGATCCGGCGCTCACTTTCCTGCAGACCGGCGCCCAGCAGGGAAACCGCCCGAGCATGGGCGCCTGGCTGAGTTATGGTCTGGGTAACCTGAATCAAAACCTGCCATGCTTTACCGTTTTGCTTTCCAGGGGGATCGGAAACGGCCAGGGGGTATACTCCCGGCTCTGGACAAACGGGTTTCTCGACTCGGTCCACCAGGGCGTGCAGTTCAGCAGCGGCGAAGACCCTGTACTTTACCTGCGCGACCCGGACGGAATGAACCGTTCGGAGCGGCGGGAAATGCTCGACAATCTTTCCAGGCTCAACGACATGTCGTACCAGGAATTTGGCGACCCGGAAATTGCAACCAAAATTCAGCAATACGAGATGGCCTACCGGATGCAGACGGCCATACCGGATGTTATGGATGTTTCCAGGGAGTCGGATGCCATGGTGAAACTTTACGGCCCGGAGTGTTTTATTCCGGGTACCTATGCGGCTAACTGTCTCCTGGCGAGAAAGCTCGTGGAAAACGGTGTTCGCTTCGTACAGTTGTATCACCAGGGTTGGGACCAGCATGGCAACCTGCCCTATGAAATTACACAGCAGGCAAAAGACGTGGACCAGGCATCGGCCGGGCTGATTATGGACCTGAAGCAGCGCGGGCTCCTGGACGACACACTGGTGATCTGGGGCGGGGAATTCGGAAGAACAAGCTATACCCAGGGAAAACTGACGCCCGACAACTACGGCAGGGACCACCATCCCCGTTGCTTCACCATCTGGATGGCGGGCGGCGGCATCAAGCCGGGTATTGTGTATGGAGAGACCGATGAACTGGGCTACAACATTACCCAGAATCCGGTGCATGTGCATGATTTTCATGCCACGGTATTACACCAGTTGGGATTGGACCACGAAAAACTAATTTACAAGCACCAGGGACGACGCTACAGGCTTACTGATGTGGCGGGCAAGGTGGTTTCCGATTTATTAAGCTAACCTCTTGCTATGACCTTAAAAATTGAGGGTTTCGCTGCCAAGGCGTTGTGGGCAATGACCGTTTTGATTGCCTTTTTGCTTGCATTTGAATCTCACCTGAGTTTACCGTTATGGCTGCAGGCCGCCGGGAGAATGCACCCGCTACTGCTCCATTTCCCGATTGTTCTCATTCTTGCTTCCGTTTTGTCCGGCCTCCTGGAAAGACGCCCGCTCACACCGGGCTGGACCCGGCTTACAGAAATCTTGTGGCTTTGCAGCGCGCTTACCGCCGGTATTACCGTGCTGATGGGGCTTTTTCTCTCCAGGGAGGAAGGTTACGCCGGCAATACCCTGAACTGGCACAAGTGGACCGGCGCCGCTACTTTTTTCATGGCTGCATTCTGCTATTGGTTCCGGCAAAACAAAATTGCAAAGCTGCCGGCCGGCCCGCTGTACGTATTGTCTGCCTGCCTGGTAGTAGTTTCAGGTCATTTCGGCGCGGAGCTCACACATGGAGAAGGTTTTATCAGCGAACCGCTGCGCAGGAATACGGAAACACAGAACGTACCGATCGATCAGGCGCTTGTATTTGATCATGTCGTTTCGCCTATCCTGGAAGCCAAATGCACCGGGTGCCACAACACCGAAAAAGCGAAAGGAAAGCTCGTCCTGACAGACTCTTCGGCCATCGTGAAGGGCGGCAAAAACGGCGCGGTCATTACCGCGTTCCAGCCCGATGCCAGTCCTCTGATTGAACGCCTGCACTTATCGCCTGACGACAAAAAGCACATGCCTCCGAAAGGGAAACCTCAATTGACGCCCGATGAGGAAGCTATCCTGGTCGCATGGATCAAGGCCGGTACGCCTTACCGCCTGAAAGTGACGGCGCTTTCGCACCAGGATACACTCGGCCTGCTTGCGCAAAAAAAATTCAGCCGTCCTTCGGTCGAGGAACCTCTGCCTGATTTTGAAGCGGCAGATGCATCGGTGATCGAAAAACTAAACCATGAGTACCGCACGGTCGCACCCCTTTCATTCGGTTCCCCCGCATTGTCGGTGGATATTTATGGCAGCCAGGCCTACACCCCGAAAACACTCGAAGAGCTGGATCCCATAAAAAAACAGGTCGTAGCGCTTAACCTTAGCCGGATGCCGGTGTCGGATGCTGATCTGAAACAGGTTGCGGGATTTCAAAATCTCAGGAAAGTGAACCTTAATTTCACCGGCATCACCGCCAAAGGACTGGAACAGCTTACCGCGCTGAAACACCTGCAAACCCTTTACCTGGCAGGTACAAAAATCACATCAGAAGGCCTGCTGCAATTCCTGTCAAAAGCCCGGAAGGTCAGGAGTGTAATCTTATGGGATACCGGAATTGCCGCCGACCAGATAGCCAATATCCGGAAAACGTACCCGGGCGTGGCCCTTACCGGCGACTTCTCCACGAATGACACCACCCGCCTTAAACTGAACAAGCCGCTGGCCAAAAGCGACCAATGGGTATTTGACGAAAAAACTTCGGTTCGGGTTTACCACCCCGTCCGGGATGTCAAGCTGCTTTACACAACCGACGGGTCCGATCCTGACAGCCTGTCGAAAACGGCTTCGGAACCGATTGTTTTAAACAGTCCTACCAGGCTTCGGGTAAGGGCTTATAAAGAAGGATGGCTCCCCAGCGATGTAGCGGAATTCCAGGTTTTCAGGAATTCTTTCCGTCCTGACAGCGTCTTTTTGCTCAACCGGCTTAACCGGGTCCACCTGGCAGAGGGTGCGCATACCTTTTTCGACCGGCAACTGGGCGCCATCGGGGCAAATAACCCGGCGTGGGCCAACTATTTTGCGGGCGTAAGAAACACGGACCTTCAGCTGCTTTGCTGGTTCAATACGCCTGTTCCGCTGAAAACTGTCGGAATCAGGCTCATGGTGGAGGAAGAGACAGGAATTTACCCGCCTGCCGTTATCGAGATCTGGGGGGGCGAGAACGAGGACAAGCTGAAACTCCTGGCCAAAGATATAAAACCCGACCTGCCCGAGCCGCGCGAAAAACCCACCTTACGGAAGATTGAGCTGCCGGTTCATACGACAGTTCCCCCGAAGTGTTTGAAAATAGTGGTAAAACCATTCCAACGCCCGAATGAAGGCCCGAAACTGGTACTGATAGACGAAATGTTCCTGAACTAGGAAATACCTGCTGCAATCCTGTTAAAATCTCGCGGAACTTTCAGACTGTGCTTCGAGATTAAATAGGTCATTGAGCACATCTATGAGCGTTTCTGCTTCACCGCGTTTGCAGGCTGCTTTCAGCTGCAGTACAGGCAGTTTGATAATTTTCTGCATCATGGAAGAGGTCACCTTCTCTACAATCGCCAGCTCATTTTCCGAAAGGCCCTTCATGTAGCGGCTCAACTCTTCACGCCGGATTTGTTCAAGCGCTGCTTTCAGTTTGTTGATGGTAGGTGAGACGATCATCTCCTTCGACCAGTCATTAAACTCTTCTACAGAATCGTCAATGATCTTTTTTACATCCGAAACCGCGGCCACTCTTTTTTCAAGCGCGGCATCGGTCTTGGCCTTGATGGCGTCAATGTCATATAGCACCACACCGTTCAGCTCCTCCAGCGAAGCTTCAACGCTGCGGGGTACCGACAGGTCAATAAAGTATTTGTATTTGTGCAGGCTTCCGAGCGCTCCGACTCTTTCCCTGGTAAAAAGCGGCTCGCTTCTGGTAATGGTCGAAATAATGACGTCTGCCTCTGCCATTGCCTGGTCAAGATTTTCCCAGTCGACTACTTTTCCGCCGATCTGCCCGCCTACATCGTCCGCGCGCTTGCGGGTCCGGTTTACGATCGTGATCTCGGCAGTTCCGCGATTGGCAAGATTCTTACAGACGTCCTCCCCTATCTCTCCGACGCCCACGACCAGGATTTTAGGCTGGTGCATGAAAGATAGTGCCAGGTCAGCCGCAGCGTAGGAAACGGAAGCTGCGCCGTCACGAAACTCTGTTTCGAGCGCCACCCTTTTATTGGCAAAAAAAATGGTGTGCATCAACCGGTGCAAATACGGGCCGGCCAACTGGAGGTCTGCTGAAGCCTGGTAGGCACGCTTGATCTGGTTGGGTACCTGCATGTCACCGACCACCTGGGAATGAAGCCCCGTCGCCACCTCGAACAAGTGGCGGGCCGGAAGGTCTCCTTCCTCGTAAAACTCAAAAAAAGGCAAATATTCCTGGCTGTCAGTAATTCCTTTAAAAGCAATCAGCAGCTTCGCGAGCTCTTCATTCAGCGTTTGAGGTGCATTTACATACACTTCCGTTCGGTTACAGGTAGAAACAACCAGCAAATCGGAAACATCGAAAAACTCCTTTACCTTGAGCATAAAAGCCTTGGCTTCTTCCTCAGATAATGCAAGCTTCTCTCGTACAGTGAGGGGGGCTTTGTGATAGGTCAGACTAACAACCTGAAACCAACTCTGCATAACGCTTTACTTCTAAAGAATATAATGTACAAAAATAGGATTAATCCGGTAGATACCCCCCAAAACAACCCCTTGAAACTTCAATTTAGAAGGGCTATAAATTAGGTATGAGGGGTGAGGTGTGAGCTGCGAGCTGTGAGCTGTGAGCGGCACCTCACCCCTCACGACTCACCCCTCATACCTCATACCTCACACCTATTCCCCCACACCTCACCGCTAATACCGCCATCGTCCTTATATTTGACTTTCGATACCGTATTTTTTGTCAACGCGGCATACCAACGTGAAGCGGGCCAATGGAAGTAACCGAAGAGAAAAGCAAGTCAAAAATCAGCTTTAACGCGGAGTCTGTACTGAGCAGCATGCGCTGGGGGCGCTCTTTTTTTGCGTATGGTCCCAAGGAGCGGCTCAAAATCATTATCGGCGTTAACCTGATCCTGATCAGCATTGTCTCATTGATATATACGGACACCCTGGTCAGCAAGTTCGAAGAACGTGAACGGCGCCAGGTCAACCTGTATGCCCAGGTGCTTGAAAATGCGCATAATACCGTCGACAACCAGGATGTGACGCCGGTTTTCTCCATTATCGAGGAGGCCCATGATTACTACCAGATACCGGCAATTTATGTAGACGATACCGGCGAGCCGGGCTTTCACAACAATATCGACATGCCGGAAAACCTGTCGGTAGTGGAGCAGCAGGCCTTTCTAAGGGATAAAATTGCTTCCATGGCGCAGGAGCACCACCCCATCCCTGTAAAGCTGGACGGCGACAGGACCGGCTATATTTACTACAGCAGTTCGTCGCTCCTGACACAGCTTCGTTTTTACCCATATATCCAGCTTTCGGGTATATTCATCCTCGTGTTCCTGGCCTACCTCGCGTTCAGCTCGACACGGAAAGCGGAGCAAAACAAGGTGTGGGTCGGCCTGGCCAAAGAGACCGCCCACCAGTTGGGGACGCCGATCTCCTCACTTATCGCCTGGATCGAATATTTCCGTGCGGATCCTTCTTTCGACCATTCCATAGCAGATGAAATGGAAAAAGACGTACAACGCCTGGAAATGATTACCAACCGCTTTTCCAATATAGGCTCCGCTCCTACCCTTAAGACAGAAGACGTCGGCAAAGTAGTGACCGACTTTATTACCTACCTACAGAAACGGGTTTCGACAAAGGTCGAATTTTCGGTGATCAACCAGCTTCCGCCGGGGCAAACGGCGATTATCAATAAAAATCTCTTTGAATGGGTTTTTGAAAACATCTGCAAAAACGCGGTAGACGCAATGGGCGGAGTGGGAAAAATCCAAATCAGGATGGAGGCCGCTCCCAAACGGAATGAATTGATTTTCGACATCAGGGATACCGGGAAAGGGATCAGCGCAGCCAATCTCCGCAAACTGTTCAACCCGGGATTCAGCACCAAAAAAAGAGGGTGGGGCCTGGGGCTTACCCTGGCGAAAAGGATTGTTGAAAATTACCACGGCGGCAGGATCTTTGTCAAATCATCCGAGCCCGGCAAGGGCACTACTTTCAGAGTGATTATCGCCACCGATCCTACCAGGAAAATTGACCTCGCCTGAACGACCGGCCAATCGCCTACTTTTCTCCGCTTTGTATCCGTTCTTTATTTAACTTTTCCGAGGTATTTGCATTAAATTGCCCGCCATGTACAAAATCATTGTCGCAATAGATGGCTTTTCCAGCTGCGGAAAAAGCACAACGGCCAAAAAGGTTGCAGAAAACCTCGGTTACGCCTACGTGGATACCGGCGCGATGTACCGGGCTGTTACCCTTTATTTTATCGGGAAACATGTGGCGCTTACCAATCCCAGGGAAGTTGCCCAGGCGTTATCCGACATACATATTTCATTCAGGCGGAACCCGCAGACGCAGGTCAATGAAACCTACCTGAACGGATTAAACGTTGAATCGGAAATCAGGAAAATGACCGTCTCGGACCACGTTAGCCCCGTTAGTGCTATTCCTGAGGTAAGACGCGCAATGGTCGCCCAGCAAAAGCAGATGGGGCGTACCAAAGCCCTTGTCATGGACGGCCGTGACATCGGCAGCATTGTTTTCCCGGAGGCGGAGCTGAAAGTTTTTATGACCGCCGACCCTGTCATCCGCGCCCAGCGAAGACAGGCCGAGCTGCTGGCAAAAGGTGAAATGGTAGAGTTGAATGACATTCTCGAAAATCTTAAAAAGCGGGACCACCTGGACACCACACGTGCCGAAAGCCCGCTTGTGCAGCCCGAAGATGCCATTCTTCTCGACACCTCCTTTCTTACGATCGAGGAGCAGGTAGAATTGGTTACCGGTTGGGCGGATGCCAGAATTGCACGCTTGAACAGGCTTTCCGAAGCGCATAGAAAAGTCTGAGAAAATGCCTGAAAGCCAATATCTCATCGTCGGCCAGGGGATTGCAGGCACCTCGCTTGCCTGGGAATTGCTGCGGCGCGGTCAGAAGTTCCTGGTCATTGACGACCCGGCCCTCCCATCGTCATCTTTGGTAGCAGCAGGGATTTTCAACCCGCTTACGGGCCGAAAGCTCGTAAAAACCTGGCTTGCCGACACCATTTTCCCGCATGCCCTTGCCTTTTACCGGCACGTTGAAGCCGAACTCGGCATCACCTGCCTGCACACCACAGATTTGTTCAGGCCTTACCGCAACGAGGAAGAAAAAACCAGTTACCTGAAATGGGCGGCATCAGACGAATATGCCCCCTTTGTGGCATCCGGACAACCCGATTTTTCAGACGACGCATTCATCAGGGCCCCGTACAACGGACTTTCGGTGAACCGTTCGGGATGGGTCGATTTGCCACGTTTTTTGGAAAACAGTCGTAATTACTTTGAGAAGCTTGGCTGCTTTGAACCTGCACATTTCAGATCTCAGGACCTGGATATCGGGGAGGAAGCTGTGCAATGGCAGGGGCGGAGTTTTGAAAAAGTAATTCTTTGTATGGGAGTCGGCGCCGAAAACGATCCATTGTTCAACTGGTTACCTTTCAATCCCGTGAAAGGCCAGATACTGAATTGCCGGATCGAACGTTACCCGCATAGCCGGATTATCAACCAGGGTATTTTTATACTCCCGGCCGGAAATGAAAAAGTCCGGGTCGGCGCCACTTATTCCTGGCATGACCTGGATTGGGAGCCAACCGAAGACGGACGGGACTACCTTGCAGGCAAGCTGAAAAGCCTGTTAAAGGTGCCGTTTGAAATCGAAAGCCAGGTAGCCGGGATACGGCCTTCTTCCAAGGACCGGCGCCCGTTTGCGGGCCGGCACCCGGAGCATGACCGCCTTTTCATCTTTAACGGCCTGGGCACAAAAGGTGTTACCCTGGCTCCCTATTTTGCCGCTCAGCTTGTCAAATTACTTCTGGATGGACAAGAAATAATGGCCGATGCGAATATCGGGCGCTATTTTTCGTTATATTCCAACCCTAGAAAGCCGTAAAACCTCATTATGAACCTATATTCCGGACGTTTAAAACGCTCACTGTTGCTGTTGTTTGTGCTGGCCCTGGCAGTACCGAAGGCTCATGCCCAGCTGTATCCCAGCAAGGAAAAGTTCGGTAAAAACCGTATCCAGTACAGGAATTTTAAATGGCGCATCTTTCAAACCTCCAACTACGAAGTCTATTTTTATCAAAACGGGGACAACCTGGCGCGGCTGACGGCCCAGTTCGCCGAGACCGAGTTTGACCGGGTAACCGATATGCTGGGTTACACCCCCTACAACAAAATCAAGATATTTCTTTACAATTCTCCCGAAGAACTCGAACAGAGCAATATCGGGATCGCCACTTTCGACGAACTGAACGAGACGGACATTGACCTGGCGCAATCACGCCTGGAGGTGGCGTTTACGGGTGACCAGATCAGCTTCAGAAAGGAATTGGTGAATAAGATTGCCCAACTCTTTGTTTATGACATGCTGTATGGCGGCAACCTCAAAGACGCGCTCCAAAGCTCGATCCTGCTGTCGCTGCCTGACTGGTTCATGACCGGGATTGCGCGTTATGTGGCAGACGGTTGGTCGCCGGAGCTCAACAATTACATGCATGACGCCATCCAGAACCGGAACATCAGGCGCCCTTCCCTTCTGGAAGGCGAGGATGCTGCCCTCATCGGCCAGTCTATCTGGAATTACATCGCCGAGGAATACGGGAAAGACAACATATCGAATATTCTTAACCTCACCCGTATTATCAGAACCGAACAGACCAGTATTACCAGCACGCTGGGTGTTCCTTCTTTCGGCAAGTTTCTTTCCAACTGGCGGGCCTTCTACGGCGACGTCATTAATTCCGCACAGGGAAGCTACCAGACGGCAAAACCTTCCTGGACCTATAAAATCGGGGGATTGGAAAAAACTAAACCCGGCACTCACGTAGATCTTTCGCTCGACAATAAGATACTCGCCGTCAGCGAACCCAACAAGCGTAACTACAAGGTGACCACCTATAATCTCGAAACCGGGCGAAAAATGGTGATCAGGCAGGGCAACATCCTGTCTAACCACATTTCCAAGGGCGGAAGTATTCCACAGGTCGGGTGGACCAAGGACAACAACCTGGTGATACTGGTACCGGGTCACAATCGCCACCAGTTATTCCTGTACGAGAAGCTTGACACGAAAAAGCCGAAAATCGCCAGGAAAACTTCGCTTCGCAACCTGGATCACATTGTGGACATGGACGTCTCCAAAGACGGGACCACGCTGGCGGTCAGTGCCGACAAAGGCGGTCAGAATGACCTCTACCTGATCAACATCAACCGCGGGTCCACTGTGCCGCTTACAAACGATATTTACGATGACCTTTCGCCGCGGTTTGTGGGCAATTCCAACAGGAAACTGATTTTCGCCAGCAACCGGCCGAGCGACAGCCTCCGTGTGCGGGGCAATTTCAAGACCATTCGCAATTCATTGGGTCTTTTTGAGCATAGCGGCGTTCCGAGAAGCGCAAGCGCCCCGAAGCTGCTTGATTCGCTGGGGACCTACAACCTGCCCGTCTACAGTACGGAAAATGACCTGTACTTCCTGTCTGACATGAAGGGAGTCAACAACCTCTTCCGGTACAATTACAATAGCAAAACCGTTTCGCAGAATACCAATTACATACAAGGTTTAAAGGAACCGGTAGTACGGACTGCCGGGAATGGCGGGCTGGCTTATCTCCAACTGGAGAAAGGTGAAGTCAAAGTGGCTTACCTCAATCACTATTCGCCCGGGAGCATTGCAGAAACCCCTGCTTTCAGGAAGGGCATCCACGGTGTGACCTCCTTCTCACGCAGCAGTAACGCCGAAACCGGAGAGAGTACCATAGCAAAAAATGACACCGTTCAGAAGGCGGCTCTGGAAGAACCCGTCAAAAAACTTGAACTCCGTGCCGGTGAGGTGGATACCGAGAATTATGTTTTTGACGAAGATGTTATTCAGACCATCGGCGGCCGATCAGTCAGCCGGATCGGTTCGGGCCGCGGGACTTCGGCTATAGCTCCTCGTAGCAGGGTCCGGGAAAATATCAATATCAACGGTCCTTTCAATTACAAAGGCCTGTTTATTGCCAATGATTCCAAATCGGAATGGGCGGCCGACCCGATCCGGGGATTTGGTTACCGGCAGTCGATCTCGATGAATGACCTGCTTGAAAACAATGTTCTGAAGGCCGGCGGGTTTCTGGGTATGGATGGCCGCAGCTTTTTCAAAACATATGACCTGTTCCTTGAATACAACCTAAACAAGTACCGGGTAGATTTCGGTCTCAGGTACGACCGGACCAACTTTTACCAATCCGAAGCGCTGGCCGGCCCGCAAAAATACCGGTATAACCAGGTACTCCTGACCGCCGCCTATCCGTTCACCCGTACGGCACGGTTCAGCTTTTCCCCGGCCTACACCTCTACCTACCTGATCCGTACCAACGTTTCCACCCGCGACAAATCATCGCATTACGTCGGGTTTAAATCGGAGCTTGTTTTTGACAATTCCATAGTAAACGGGCTGAATATGACCGAGGGAACGAAAATGAAGATCCGGTACGAGAATCACATGGGCTTATCCCGTATTTCCGACAGTTTTTACCGGGTGAGCATTGACTTGCGCCGGTACCAGAAAATCCACCGGGACCTGATCCTTGCTATTCGTGTGGCGGGAAGCCATTCGGGGGGAAAATCGCCGAAGAAGAGTTCTATGGGGGGCATGGAAAACTGGATAGGACCGCGTCACTCCAACAATGAAACCGCCTATAACCCCTTTTTTTTCGGAGAAGCCATCGACAACCGCGATGTATTCTTTACCGAGTTCGCTACCAATATGCGGGGCTTCGGGTTTAACCGGTTAAGCGGCACAACCTATATGATGTCAAATGTGGAACTGCGCATACCACTGGTCAAGTACCTGTATCGCGGCCCCATTACCTCCAATTTCCTGCGTAACCTGCAGTTCGCGGGCTTTACCGATATCGGTACCGCCTGGACGGGCAAAGGGCCTTTCAGCCAGGAAAACAGCCTCAATACCGAGATCATCGGCGGAAACGGGCTTCCTTTTACGGCATCGGTTGTTAACTTCAGAAATCCTTACATCTGGGGATACGGCGTCGGTGTGCGTACCACGCTTTTCGGGATCTACGGGAAATTTGATTACGCCTGGGGCGTAGACAATTCCATTGTGAAAAAGCCGATCCCATACCTGACACTCGGGTATGATTTCTAACCTCCCGAAAACCCCAATAAAAAACCCGGGCCTCTGAAGGTCCGGGTTTTTTATTGGCCCGTAACCGACCCGGGTTAGCTATCGACCAACAGGCCGTCTTTCATCATCAGACGACGATCTGCCATTTCCGCCAGCTGTTCATTGTGGGTTACTATAACAAACGTGCAACCCATCTCTTTGCGCAGTTCAAAAAACAGGCGATGCAGTTCTTCTGCATTGTGAGAGTCCAGGTTCCCGCTGGGTTCGTCGGCAAAAACGATATCGGGACTATTGATAAGCGCCCGCGCTACCGCTACACGCTGCTGCTCGCCGCCCGAAAGCTGCGACGGCAGGTGCTCGCCCCTGTCGGACAGTCCCAGAACGCCAAGCAATGCTTTTCCCTTTTCGCGAATCTCCTTTTCGGTTCCCCATTTGCCGATATAGGCAGGCATGCAGACATTTTCGAGAGCAGTAAATTCAGCCAGGAGATTATGAAACTGGAACACGAAACCGATATGCCGGTTCCGGAATTCTGCCAGCTCGGTTTCGCTCAGCCTGAAAAGATTTTTATTATCGAAAGACACAGTTCCGGAGTCGGGCTTGTCGAGCGTCCCCATTACATGGAGCAAAGTGCTCTTTCCTGCCCCCGACGCTCCTACAATCGCCACCACTTCCCCGCGCCGGATCACCATATCTATTCCCCTCAAAACCTGAAGATTACCATAAGAGCGCTTAACACCCTTTACTTCTAAAAGACTCATTTGCTATAGTTTATTGGCGCATTTAACTGGCCGCTGCGAGCGGTGTACGGCGACAATCCGATGACCTCATTCTGCCCTGACAATGAATTATAAACAAGAAAATCTGCAGGGCATTTTGAATATTTCGCTAATTTGGCGTGAAAATACCAATTCTTACCATAATACTCATGAATATTCACGAATATCAGGGCAAAAGCATTCTTAAGAAATACGGCGTACGTATCCAGGAGGGTATCGTAGCCGATACTCCGGATATAGCCGTTGAAGTGGCCAGAAATCTTTCCGAACAAACTGGTACTAAATGGTATGTGGTGAAATCCCAAATTCACGCCGGCGGGCGCGGAAAAGGAAAAATTGTAGGCAGCGAACAACGCGGTGTTGCGCTGGCAAAATCGGTTGAAGACGTCAGGACCATATCAAAAAACATCCTGGGTAAAGTACTGGTGACGCACCAGACCGGACCGGAAGGGAAACAGGTAAAAAAGGTCCTCATCGCTGAGGATGTGTACTACCCGGGACCGACCGAACCCAAAGAATACTATCTTTCTATTTTGCTCGACCGTGGTCTTAACCGCAATGTGATCATGGCCAGCACCGAAGGTGGTATGGACATTGAGGAGGTTGCCGAAAATCACCCGGAAAAAATCATCAAGGAGTGGATTGATCCGCTTGTTGGGCTCCAGGGTTTCCAGGCCCGGAAAGTAGCATTTGAGCTCGGTCTTTCCGGTGAAGCTTTTAAAGAAATGGTTAAGTTTATCACTGCGCTTTACAAAGCTTACGCAGAGAGCGACGCCTCCATGTTTGAAATCAACCCGGTTCTTAAAACTTCCGACAATAAAATTCTTGCGGTTGACGCTAAAGTGAACCTGGATGACAACGCGCTGTTCCGTCACCCGGAGCTTGCCGAAATGCGCGACACGAACGAAGAGGACCCGCTGGAGGTTGAGGCAAGCGCCAATAACCTGAACTACGTGAAGCTGGACGGAAACGTGGGTTGTATGGTAAACGGAGCCGGACTGGCGATGGCTACCATGGACCTTATCAAACTTTCCGGCGGCGAGCCTGCCAACTTCCTTGACGTAGGGGGCGGCGCTAACGCACACACGGTTGAAGCCGGTTTCCGGATCATCCTGAAAGACCCGAACGTTAAAGCCATCCTGATCAACATCTTCGGCGGTATTGTACGTTGCGACCGTGTGGCTACCGGCGTAGTGGAAGCCTACAAGGCCATTGGCGAAATACCGGTACCGATTATTGTACGTCTGCAGGGTACCAATGCTGCGGAAGGTGCTAAAATTATTGACGAGTCCGGTCTGAAAGTATACTCGGCCATTGAATTCAAAGAAGCCGCCGCGAAGGTGAGCGAAGTGCTGAAGTCTATCGGCGCGTAAGCGACCGTTTAATAATGTCTTTAAAGAAGCCCGTGCACCTTGTTGAACGGGCTTCTTTGCATAGGATCCGGAATTTTCCGCCTGTTAAATCCCACCCCGATGTTCTCCTGTCAATTTGCGGCCCAAAACCATTTCTATTCGATAACCGGCCTTGCCTTGCTGCTGGCTTCGGCCGTCTTTTCCCAACCTGCCGCTACCGGGGCGGGGACAGGCGTATTCGTAAAAGGGACAAAGATCACTATGGTTCCGCCCGAAGCATTTGTCCCCGCCGGAAATTTTGCCGGTTTTCAGCAGGAGGCCTCGGGTGCCAGCATCATGGTGGTGTCCATTCCCGCGCCCTATGAAACCATTGCTGCTTCAATGAACAGCCAGGGATTTGCCAGCCAGGGTATTGTAGTGGACAACACGGAGAAGCTGCAGATTTCCGGTCTTCCGGGGATTCTCATGTCGGGCAGCCAGAAAGCGCACGGGCTTACCTACATCAGGTATTCGCTAATCTTTGGAAACGAGAAGGAAAGCATTATTATCAACGGCGCCTGTCCCGACAAAAGCGCCGGGGTCCCGGCGAAAATAAAGGCATCGATCCTGACGACCGTTTATCACCCTGATGTTTTGATTGACCCGGTTGCCGAGGCCGATTTTGAACTGGACACGAAGCCGTCGCAGCTGCGCTTTGCCGGGAATGTGGCCAATTCACTCATTTTTACGATGGATGGAAACCTACCACCGGAAGTAGCGGATAAGACCATGCTGGTTGCGGCAAAGTCTTTTTCAGAGCTCGCGGTAAGCCAGCAAAAAGAGTTCGCCACCCGCCGGCTACAGGGGCTTCCGATGACTATTGAAAAAGTAATTTCAACTGATTCGGTGATGACCGACAGCCTGGCGGGATACGAAATCCTGGCGGAAGGGACCAGCCGTGAAACCGGCATCCGCGAATTTGTCCTGCTCCATATACTTTACGGGGAAAGCTATTACTACCTGATGGTGGGGACAACGGAAAAGGAAACCATCCTGCCTCGCCTGAAAACTGTAATCAGGAGCTTCCGGAGAAAGAAACCGTAACGGAGGTACCTGTCAAAGCCCGGCGCAGCGGTCGCAGAGGCCATTAAAAACCATGCTGATCCCTTTCAGGAGGAACTTTTCAGGAAGCTGAATCTGTGGCAGATGGTACTCGGTAAGACAGTATGTTCCGTTGCAATGGTTACAATGAAAGTGTGCGTGCACATCCTGTGGGCGGCATTCGCATTCGGCGGCACAAAGCGCGTACTTGACGCTTCCCGATCCGTCATCAATGCTGTGTACCAGCTTGTGCTTTTCAAAAGTCTTTAACGTCCGGTAAATCGTCACCTTGTCGGCACGCTCCATACTGGTTTCAAGATCCGCAAGGCTGATAGCAGTATCTGCCTTTTTCAGTTCGTCCAGGACCAGAAGCCGCATGGCAGTCGGGGCAATGCCCCGTAATTGCAATATTTCCTCTCTGTTCATTGGCGTTGCGAGATGTGAGTCTTGAGGTGTGAGCCTTGAGGTGTGAGGTGTGGGGGGCTTATACCTCAAAGCTCACCCCTCATACCTCTAACATAACCGGCGGCAAAAAGATTTCTATTTCCCGGGCCGGTACCGTTTCCGGTATTCCAGTGGGGTACACCCTTTCAGAAGCCTGAACTGCCGGGCGATATTTTTGCTGTCGGTGAAGCCCAGGTCCATGGCAATTTCGAATACGCTCATCTCCGTTTCCAGCAGCCGGGTGGTGAATTTTTCCATGCGCAGGTTAAAAATGTACTTGTAAACCGGCAGTCCCGTCATTTGCTGAAACCGTTTTTCCAACGCCCGCCTGGACAGCGGCACCTGCTTCACCACATCATCCACCTGCAGGTTCTTTTCAATATTCTGGTGAATGAACTTGAGCGAAGTGGCTATGTCGTCATCGTTGGTAGCATAAATATCGGTTGACTGCCGCGTAATTACCTGGGTAGGATTTACGATGACATCGTAAAACTGCGCCGTTCCCTTTTCCATCATCTGGTGCAGCAATTTTGCGGTGTCATAGCCCCCTTTTTCAGCGTCCTGGCCGATGCTGGAAAGCGGGGGATCGGAGAATTCACAGATCATTTCATCGTTGTCCACACCGAGTACAGCCACCTCTTCCGGGATACGTATACCCGAGTGGCGGCAGGCTTCTGTAATATGCTGACCCTGGTTGTCGTCGCAAGCCATGAGCGCTATGGGTTTGGGCAACGATTTCAGCCAATGGCTGAGGGAACTGGGTTTATAAAACCAAAGCTCGCCGGTGCGCGACATTCTGTGCTCGAAATAATGCACATCGTGGCCGGCGTTTTTTACCGTATCTTCAAAGCCCTCCGCCCTTTCCCTCGACCAGACGATGTCGCTGAAACCGTAGAAAGCAAAATTCTTAAACCCTTTTTTAAGGAAGTAGTCGGCACCCATCACGCCGGCCTCATAGTGGTTCCCCGTGATATTGGGCAAATTGGTAAACCGTTCCTTAAAATCCTGTGCAATTACGGGAATACCGGCATTTACGATAAGGTCAATCTGGGGATCGTTATAGAGCTGGCCGATGATACCGTCTGCTTCCCATTCCAACGCCCATTCCAGGATCCCCTTGATCCCTATCGTCTCGCGCTGGTAGAGCGGCATCCGGCAAAAAATCCAGGGGCCATGTTCACGCGAATACCGTGCGATGCCCCTGAGAAGGCCCTTGCTATATTCCTCAGCAAAATCAATTAAAAGAATGATCTTATACATGGCTGCGTCATCTGAGGTCTACCCCGCCGATATTCAGAAATTACTTGTGATTCTTGATAATATTTTCCAGTCTTTCGTCAGGAATAAAGTCCAGCGTGTCGATCAGTTCCACTTCTTGATAACCCTTGTGGAGGGTATTAATAACGATATTGCAATTTTCCGGTACCACGGCCGATGGGACTTTCAGGCACAGATGCCCGGCGCGGTCAAACCATTCATCCCCTATTTTCCGGCAGTCCTGGTAATTTCTAAAATCCCGCCAGTTCCCGGGTAGCTCTGTTTTTATTACTTCCAGGAACAATGCGGTTGAAGGCAGCCTGATAATCATGATCCTGAAATCCGAATTAAACCCGAAGCCTTTCCGGTAATGCATCGTTTCAAGATAAGCAAGCGAGACGCTTTCGGCTGTATAAAGCACTTTTTTGCCTTCGCTGTTCCATCTTCCTGCCAGTCCGCCCGCAAATAAGGCATTTGCGTACTTTTTATGTACAATCCTGTAAACCAGCATTATAAAGGATAGCCCTGCGCCAGCTTTTCAATCTCCTCATACACAAGGTCCACGCCTCCGGAAGTAGTGATAAGATCGATCGGTTTCTCCTCAGAATTCCAGAACGGCCGGTTCATCCATAACGTAAGTTCCTCCAATGAGCCGAATACTTCTTCGCCAAAGCTATAAAGATTGATTAGCTTTAGAAGATGCTCACTGTAAGTCGGATCCAGGTATTTTTCCTGTTCTTTGTAATTACTTATCGTCCGGGGCGAGAGGTTAATGACAGAGGCAAGGGTCTTCTCCGGCATTTTGATAGCGTTGGCCAGGGAATAAAATACCTCTGTTTTCACGCCCGATCTCGCCTTTTTGACGAGCGCATATTCATCTTTTATAACAAAGTGACGAAAAGCCGGCCTCGTGCCATAAGCTCCTGCAGGTTCTGAAGCTGCAGGAGCAACTTTTTCTGCTTTATTTTTTTTATAGCCTGCCATCTTACGGTTCCTTTTCAACAAATCTAGAATTTTTTCGTTTACAAAAGCGCTTTTTTTCCATTGATTTTCTCTATTGCCATTACATGCACGATTGCTGGAACTGCAAGGGCATTTCTGATTCAGTATCAATATTAATCCCGAGAATGAGGAAAGACTTTTCCCATACAAATGTAAAAAGTACATTTGTGAAAAATTTCAATTCATTCAAGGGTAAATCCATCAACTGCATGTTTTATCAACCCATGAAATCAATCCGGCGTTTGGCGCTGGTAGGTTCGCTGCTTGTTTCAGTTCCTTTTGTCTCACACGGACAGGAGGGTAAAAGAATTCTGGTATTTTCCAAGACCAAGGGCTTCCGGCACGCTTCTATTCCGAGCGGGAAGAAAGCCTTGCAGAAGCTTGGCCGGGAAAATGGCTACGCGGTTGATACTACCGAAAACGCCACGGTTTTCACCGAGAATAACCTGCAGCGGTACGGGGCGGTTGTGTTCCTGAATACAACCGGCGACGTGCTGAACGATGAGCAGCAACAGGCTTTCGAACGGTATATCCAGGGGGGCGGCGGCTATGCGGGGGTACATGCGGCTACCGATACCGAGTACGACTGGCCCTGGTACAACAAACTGGCGGGGGCTTACTTTTTGAGCCACCCGGGCAATCCCAACGTACAGGAGGGGGAGGCCTATGCCGTCAGGAAAGATCACCCGTCTATGTTTGGTTTTCCGGACCGCTGGAAGATAAAAGACGAGTTCTATGATTTCAAGTCGTTTAACAAGGATGTAGACGTCCTGGTAAAAATCGATGAAAAGACCTACAAGGACGGCAAGATGGGCGACGACCACCCGATGTCCTGGTACCACGAATTTGATGGCGGAAAAGCGTTTTACACCAATTTCGGCCATGAAGATGCTACCTATGAAAACCCGGTTTTCCTGAAGCACCTCCTGGGCGGGCTTCAGTATGTGTGGGCAGATAAAATTGACTATAGCAAAGCCCGGCCGGAAGAAAACCGCTTCAGCAAAAACGTGCTGACAGAAGGCCTTGACGAACCGACCGAGCTGGTGGTACTGGACGATCAACGCGTACTTTTTTCCGAAAGAAAAGGAAAGGTGAAACTTTGGGACCCCAGGAAAAAAGCAATCAAAGTTGTGGCCGACGTACCGGTCTTTACCAAGTTCGAATACGGCCTGATGGGGCTGAACATCGACCCCGGCTTCAAAACCAACAAGTGGGTATACCTCTTCTACTCACCGGTCTCCGCCGCGTCCGACACCGCACAGCACCTGTCGCGGTTTGTGTATGACGACGTACGCGATACCTTGCTGCTCGATACCGAAAAGGTGGTGCTGACTGTCCCGGTCAAACGGACCGACTGCTGCCATACCGGCGGTTCCATTGAGTGGGATGCCAAAGGCAACCTCTATTTATCTACCGGCGACGACACCAACCCATTTGCATCCAACGGGTTCAGCCCCTCTGACGGGCGCCCGGGGCGCGAAGGCTGGAACGCCATGGCTACGTCGTCGAACACCAACGACCTGCGCGGAAAGATCCTCAGGATCAAGCCAAAGGACGACGGCACCTACACCATCCCGGAAGGAAATCTTTTCCCGGCCGGCAACCCGAAAGCCCGTCCGGAAATTTATGTGATGGGCAACCGGAATCCTTACCGGATTTCTGTCGACAAGCGCACCGGTTTCCTATACTGGGGCGAGGTGGGGCCGGATGCCGCGAATGATTCGCCGGAAAGGGGGCCGCGCGGGCACGACGAAGTCAACCAGGCGCGTAAAGCCGGATATTATGGCTGGCCCCTGTTCGTAGCTGATAACCGGGCCTACAACCGCTACAATTTTGACACCAAAGAATCGGGTGAAAAGTATGACGCGCTTAAGCCGGTCAACGATTCTCCCCACAATACGGGCTTAAAAGATCTGCCGCCGGCGCAACCTGCATTTATCTATTATCCCTATGCCGACTCACCGGAATTCGGTCCTATTGTCGGGAAAGGCGGCCGGAACGCAATGGCCGGACCGGTTTACTATTTTGACGACTTCGGAAATGGAAAAGACAAATTCCCGCGGTATTATGACGGAAAATTCTTCGCCTACGATTGGATCCGTGACTATATTAACGTGGTTTCGATGAACCGGAAAGGTGACCTAACCCATATTGAGCGTTTCATGCCCAATGAAAAATTCAGTCACCCGATTGATATGCAGTTTGCCGGAGACGGGTCTTTGTACCTGTTGGAGTACGGTAACAAATGGTTTGCGCAAAATGACGATGCCCGGCTTGTCCACATTACTTTCAACGCAGGTAACCGCGCTCCAAAACCGGTGATCAGCGCCGACAAAACGGTGGGCGCAGTACCTATGACCGTAAAATTCTCTTCCGTCGGATCAATCGACTACGATGGCGACGCCATCAGCTACCAGTGGGATTTCGGCCGGGGCCAGGGGAAGAGCACGGAAGCTAACCCTACCTTCGTATATAAAAGGTCCGGAGAGTACACAGCCACGCTGACGGTGACCGACGCACTCGGAAACGCCAAAAGCAGTAGCGTAACCGTCAAAGCGGGCAACGAGCCGCCGCAGGTTCAGATTGCCATCAAAGGCAACCAGAGTTTTTACTGGAACGGTAAACCGGTGGTATATGAAGTGAAAGTTGCCGACAAGGAAGACGGTACGCTTGCCGCACGGAAGATTGCACCGGAAGATGTTTACATGAACATCAATTACCTGGAAGGATTCGATAAGACCTTGCTTGCCCAGGGCCACCAGGCCAATACGGGCTTTGCGACCGGGAAAAGGCTGATCGAATTAAGCGATTGCCAGGCCTGCCATACCGTTAACCAGAAATCGATCGGCCCGACTTACAGCGAGATTGCCAGGAAGTACGAAAAAGACAATGATGCCCAGAAACGGCTGGCGAAGAAAATTATCGAAGGCGGTGGCGGCGTTTGGGGCGAGCAGGCAATGGCGCCGCACCCGCAGCACAAGATGTCGGAGACCGAGGACATGGTGAAATACATCCTGTCCCTGGCGAAGGAGCAAAAAAGCAGCAAGCCGCTGAAGGGCAGCTATATGCCCGAAAATAAGGAAAAGCCGGGCGCGTACGTCTTTTCGGCGAGCTACACCGACAAAGGCACCCACGCAATCGGGCCGCTGACGGGTGGACAAACCGTTTCGCTGCGTCCTGCTTTGCTTCCCGCGGGTGCATATGACGACGGTATGAATGTTCTGAAATACAAACTGCCCGAAGGCGCGCCGAATGCCGGGAAAGAAGTGGTCGTAGGCTCTTCCGATAAGGCATTCATCCGGTTTGACGACATCGACCTTTCACAGATCAAAAACATTTCGGTATCGGCGATGTCGGCAAAAGGACGGACATCCGGCGGTAAGCTCGAAGTCCGGTACGATTCTCCGGCAGGTCCGAAAATAGGCGAGGCAAAAATCGGAGAAGAAACCAGTCAGCCGGTGAAAATAGCGGTAAAACCTGCGGCAGTACCCGGCAAAAGGCCACTGTATTTTATTTATATCAACCCCGACGCCAAAGGCAGGCCTTTGTTTACTTTGGGCGATATTTCGTTCGAAATATGATCATCCGGTAGTGAACCGAACCATTGAGGTGGGTGTCAAAAAGGAAAACCCTTTCGGACACCCACCTTTTTTTGCGTGCCTCAGAACGTTGCCCGGAAGTACGGCACAGGGAAGAACCCCTGGCCATACTGATAGACCAAAGCATTGGTCCGTGGGTTATACGTCTGTTGAAATACATTTTTGTGAGCAGTCACATTTTGCAGGTCAAGGGCAAATTCCATGGTGCTTTTACCCATTTCCCAGCGGTAGGAGATCCGCAGGTCTGTCCGGAAATAAGGCTTTTGTCTTTCTGAGAAAGCTTCCGGCTCACGGTAAACCGCCTGCCCTTTCCTCCGGGATGCCGCAAGATCAAGCGGTGTGAAGTAGCGCCCTCCCACCAGGCTCGATTTCAGGTTGAAGCTCAGTACGTTGGTATGTGCTATCTTAATCTCTTTCCCGCCGAGTATGTTGGCGACGTATTGTGTGTTGAAGGCGGTGTTGCGCGTTACTTTGTCGCTGCCCTTGTACCTGGAGTCGAAAAGAGAGGTCGTCACCAGGAAATAGTAACCGTCGTTAAAATACCGCTCCAAGGTCAGCTCCACCCCCAGGTTTTTCCCCGAGCCGTTATTGACCAGGCTATCCTTGTCACTGGGACCGAACAGCGCGCCGGTGTTCAGCAATGAAAACGACGAGGCCTTCTGTTCTACCGGTACCCCCGAAATCATTTGCAGGTAAGGCTCTACCTTAAGCAGAAGGTGTTCCGAGAGCCGGTTTTCGTAGCTGAGCACGAAATGGTGGCTCCGTGTAAAGTCGAGGTCGCGGTTGGTACGCACGCTCCCCGATTCTGCCGGTGTCCGGATAAAATAGGTATAGATATTCTGCGACTGGCTATGCAGGCCGTAGCTTATGCCCACGGCCTGTCCCCTTCCAAAGCTGTGGCGTACTCCGGCCCTGGGCTCCAATGCGCTTTTGCCGTTGAGACCCAGGTGCTGAAAGTGAAGCCCGGCGGTGGCCATCAGGCTTCCCGACAACCTGTAACGCAGCTGGGTGTACGCCTGGGTAAGGACGGAGAACTTTCCTTTTTCGTCCACACGTAAAGAGTCGATCGTTCCTCCCGCGTGAATAGTTTTGCTGTACAGATCGAAATTGAGCAGGTCTGTCGTAACGCCGCTGTAAAGGCTGCTTCTTGCATTGAATTTATGGCGGAAGGTCGCCACAGCAGAGTATTTCCGGGTATTAAACTTCGATTCTGCAGATGGAAAAGCTTCTCTGGTAACGATGCTGATGGAATCACCACTGAACTTTTCTTTGGTCATACTGGCCCCCAGGAGCAACTTGAGGTGGGTTCGCGGCGAAAGGGTATGCTCATAGGCCCCCCCCGCTATGCTGGTCCCGTACCGTGCACGCATATTGGTATTTTCGCTGCCATAGAGATTGGTAAGGGTCGTATCGGTCTCATTACCGAGAAACTGCACCTCGCTGCTGCCCGTTATCCCGAAAAGCGAGAATTTCCCTTTCCGTCCTGCCGGTAATGACAGTTTAAAGTTAAGGTCCTGGTAGTCCGGAATCGAGCTGCCTGTGCCAAAGCGGATGCCAAGCGCTTTGAATACTCCCAGGGTGGAGTAACGGTAATTCAGCAGGAAAGAAGCTTTCGAATTCTTAGAAAACGGCCCCTCGGCGCCTATTTCAAACCCGTTGAAACCTATTTGCCCGATAAACTCATGCTTCCGGTTGTTTCCCTCCCGCATGCGGAGATCGAAAACGGCTGCGAGCGCATCGCCATACTGTGCGGGAAACGCGCCGGTCAGGAAGTCGGACTTAGCCAGCACATTGTTGTTGAGCATACTTACGGGCCCGCCGGTGGCAAAATAGGAGCCGAAGTGATTCGGATTGGGTATGTTGAGCCCCTCCAGTTGCCACAGCATGCCGGTTGGTGAGTTTCCGCGGACCACAATGTCATTCCTGGCGTCATTCCCGGAAACAACACCTGCAAAGCCCGCGGCCATACGGGAAGGATCACCAAGTGAGCCGGCATAACGTTTGGTGTCATCCACGTTAAATGACCGGCCGCTTGCCAGGACCAGCTCATTATTCGTATTCCCTTTATCTCCGGTCCTGTCGGCCACCACCATTACTTCGTCCAGCATTTGCGTTGATTCGGCCATAATCACGTCCAGTACAACTTCTTTTCCGCCGGTAATGATAAGATTGGAAAGGAGCTGGTCCTCATAACCTACAAGGGTAAGGCGAAAAGAATGGCGGCCGGTGGGTACCCCGGTAATCTGGAACTCTCCGCCCGCATCGGTCATCGTGCCCTTGTGCGGCGCGCCTTCAGGCTGGATCAGCAGCACCGAAACCCCGGCCAGCGGGCTCCTGGAAACTTCGTCCCGAACAATCCCCCTTACCGTCTGGAATAGCTGCTGTGCCTGGGAAGTGCCTGTTATCAGGAAAAAAATAGCAAAAAATATGTTTTTCATGGTTGTAATGAGGTTTGAGGGGTGAGGGGTGAGGGATGAGGTTTGAGGTTTGAGATGCGCCCACACCTCACGCCTCATACCTCACACCTACCGATAAGATTTCAGCGCTTCAGACAGTTCACGGTAGCTCTTCCGGGTCAGGCCATTGTTGTCAGTAATATCCCAGAGTGCTCCCTGGATCAGCATATATATTTCCCGCCAGGATTCCGGCTTGTAGTCGGGTTCAAACATCTCCTGCGGATTGTAATGACGTGTGAGCCCGAGGCCCGGATAGTCTTTCAGCAGGTCGAGCAATTTCCTGAGATTGGGATCGGAAGTGACTACACCCGGTTTGTACATATCCTTCCCGATCGGGTAGTCCCGGGTGTCCTCTTCCTGGTTTTCTTCCCATGGAAAAGCCTTGGAATAGTTAAGGCATCCCAACCCCAGATAGATGGTAGTAGTGTCTGTATCCGATTTTTCGTCTGAAAAAGTAGGCGGTACGTCCACCTTTACCGTAGATGTCAGGAGCCCGTCCTGCGTGCGTCCTTCACGGTTAAATACCCAGATCAACCCGGCCGGGATCAGGATGCTGACCGATACATCCAGGTGGTTGACAAAACTGACGTCCGCATAAAATGTATTCAGACTCCCGTAAAGCATCTGAGGGTTGGGGTCGAAGGATTTTCCCGGGCGCCGTACCAGCTCTATCCCGTCGGGCAGTTCCCACGGTGTACCCTGATGAGGCCCGTCGGTATTCCCGATGCCCGGCGCATGTTGTGAAGAAGGGATCACGATATCCCAGTCATTTCCGTCTTTGAGCGGGTCGTTGTTATCGCGGCAGGAGATGAAAGCTGCCAGGATAAAGAGGTATGAAACCAGTTTTTTCATTTGAATGAATACGATTATTATTAGTTGTGCAACCGCATGTCTGCGCAGTCATAATTGATGCTGCAAAACTATCCCGCCCGGCGACCCGCGCTCCGAGATTTCGACGAACCGCCTAATAGCGCTATGAAAGAGATTGTATCCGCGATAAAGCGTTTTTCCCCCGTCGCCCATATCCGTTATTTCATCGACGCAATCGTGCGTTCATCGAAACGGGAAACCGGGTATGACCATTCCCCACGATTATTGCAGGAGAAATCATTTCATACCCAATCAACTTTATTCCATGAAATCTCCTTGGACTGTCAAAAACCGGGAACCAGCTCATTCTCCCTTCCCCCCATCCCCTCATCAACACATCAAAAAAAAACGTTCGTCGCTTCTTTTGCTGGCGGTACTGGCGCAGCTTCAGATCGGGTGCTCCGACAGCGGGGTCGATCCCGGCGGTGACATGCAGGCCGAAAAAGGCTACGCTACCGGGGTCGTGAGAGACGGCTCAGGCAAGGCGCTGCCGGGGGTAAGGATCATTGTCGATAACAGTATATTCTTTAACTCAAATATTACCACTTATACCAACAACGAGGGAAAATACAAGGTACGGGTGCCCAATGGCTCCTGGTACGCGTTTGCTACCCACAACGTCTCTTATAATAATGAAAACTACTCATTCTATTTACATCCTGACAACGCGGCCGGCTTCGGTGGAGAGGGTGGCGAGCGCAACTTCGTCTGGCGCCTGTCCGGCGTTGCGCCCCAGCCTCTCTCGGGGCACTACGGCGGACTGGTCACTTTTGATAATTTCCCGGGGGTATACATTGAGCCTGCGGGAATCGAGTTTGAGCTGACCCCGCAGGGTAAGCTGGTTGACGGCAGCACAGGTACTGTGATCCGTCGGCGCGGCGACAACAGTTACGAGCTCAGCGACATTCCCATCGGAAGGTATAAGCTGAAGGCCCGGTACGAGGGAAAGCCGGTAAAATTCCGGCGATGGAACTCGGATGAGGAATTCCGGGACGAATTCGACCTGGTGTTTAAGCCGCAGATAGCCGCACAGTGCGACAACTGCGCGATGCTGGAATATTATTGGCAACCCTGAGAATGTTGCCGCCACGAATTCACGAATGGTTTAGTTTGATTCGTGAATTCGTGGCCAAAATAATTTTTAAAGAATCAGATGCTTGATATTCTGGTGATAATTCTTGCCGACCGCTTAAGCCGCAGATAGCCGCACAGTGCGACAACTGCGCGATGCTGGAATATTATTGGCAACCCTGAGAATGTTGCCGCCACGAATTCACGAATGGTTTAGTTTGATTCGTGAATTCGTGGCCAAAATAATTTTTAAAGAATCAGATGCTTGATATTCTGGTGATAATTCTTGCCGACCGCTATCTCCTGCCCGTTTTCCATTACCAGGTAAAGCCTCCCTATGTCCCGGTAGCAAAAGTCGATACGTTCGGCGTTGATAATAAAAGACCGGTGTACCCTCGTGAACCGTGCGGGATCCACTTTTTTCTCAATGGATCCGATGCCCGACGAGCTGAGAAATTCTCCGTTTACCGCCGATACGGTCGTATAATCGCCCGCCGCCTTGAAGTAAAGTACAGCATCTACCGAAATACGTTTAAGGCGCTTTCCCTGCTCTACGAACAGGCTTTGCCGGTAGGTTGTACCAACCGACGTGTCAGGCAAACGAACGCCGGATGCCTGCCGGTCCGCAATTTTTTGCAAGGCTGTTTCAAGACGCGCAGTGCCGTAGGGTTTCAGCAGGTAATCGAGCGCCTGGTGGTCGAATGCCTCCCTGGCAAAGGAATCACTGCCGGCCGTATAGATGATCTGTGGCAAATGCGCCATTTGCCCGATCAGTTCAAAGGTTTTTTCGCCGCCAAGCTGCACATCGAGAAAAAGTACATCCGGCTCGAGCGCATCAATCATCCGGATTGTTTCATAGCAGTTTTCGCTCTCTCCTATCACCCGGAACTCACCGCGGCCACCAATATGCTGGCGGATCTGGTGCCTGTATGCCTGCTCCTTGTCTGCAATCAAAATGGTATTCATAAGTATGTCGTAGTTTTTGCTGCCACAAAGCTAGATCACCCTTTTTTCCCGCAGTAGCGGGGTGGCCGGGGAAAAAAAAAATCAGTAGTAATACTGAGATTTGAGGGGATGAGGTATGAGGGGGATGTAAGTAGTTAAATGAAGAAGGTAGGACAATGCCCTCAAAATGCGTATATTGGACCGCATTGACGGCCGCAAAGCGATAACGGCAACTTCCGGTGCATACTACTTTTGCCACCGCTTTTCTGTTGTCTGCTAAAAACCATACTATCGGATACAATCCCTAAAGCCCGGTCCGGATCGCAGCAGTAAGCGTCCGGAAAAGCGACCTTATGAAAAAAATACCTCTTCTGCTGCTCCTGCTGTCGTTATTTTTCACTGCCCGCAGTGGCGAGCGTTCAGCCGATACCAGCCGTGTGTACGAATTCGTGGAAACGGCAAAATCCTTCCAGGCCCGCGGGCAAGCCGATTCCGCCGCCGGTTATTTCAAAAAGGCGGGTGAATTGTCGGAAGCCATAGGCTTTGATAACGGCCGGCTGGCATACGCCGGTAATTATGCGGCTTTCCTGTACGGGCAAATCCGGTACCAGGAAGCGCTTGAACTGGCCACCGAGGCACTCGCGATCGCGCTTAGAATCGGTAACAAGCCGAGAGCCGCAGCAGCTTACAGCACGATCGCACTGCAGCATCAGGCCATGGGAAAGCTCCGGCTTGCCTCCGAATACCTGATGAAAGCACTGGAAATTTCATCTGAAATCGGCAATCCCGGCGTAAAGGATTTGTCGGATCGCCGGAAATATTACAATAACCTCGCGTCACTCCTGATGGACCTGAAGGACGTGGAAAAAGGACTGCTGTATGCCCGGAAAGCCTATGAAATTGCCGTGTCGCTGAAAGATTCGGTGGCTATGGGACGAAGCCTGGTAAATGTGATGGTGGCCGAGGTATTACTCGGAGATCTTGAAAACGCCGAGCAGCACGGCAAAGAGTTCCTCACGATTGGGACCGCGCACAACGATAAGCAAATGCAATTCCAGGCCTACAATAACCTCGGCGATATATACCGCAGGCAAAAGAAGTTTGAGCTTGCGCTGGACAACTACCGGAAAGCCACCGCACTCCTGCCTGAAAGCGCCCCGGGGAACGAGGTATATGTGCTAACCGGAATTTCGTCGGTCTACAAGGACATGAAGCAATATCACCATGCCGATACTTACTACAACCGCGCGGCTTCACTGGCGGAACAGGAACTGGCAAAACCCCAGCTCAAGGAGCTGCTGCTTTCCGGTGCCGAAATCAAGGAGGCTACCGGGCATTACCGCGAAGCCCTTCAGCTCCGGAAGCGCTATGAAATACTCAGCGACTCACTGCTTAACCTGGAAACCCGCAACACCATACAAGAGTTGGAAGTAAAGTACCAGACTGTCGAAAAGGAAAAAGGACTGGCGGAGCGCGACCTGAAAATAAGCCAGCAGCACGGTGAGCTCGAGCGAAAAAACAAGTGGATTTTGCTATCGGTTTCGCTGGCGGTGATTCTGCTGCTGGCCTATATTTCCGGCCGCCTGATCAGCCGTCAAAAACGAAAAACAGAAGCTTCTCTACAGGAAAGGCGCTTGCTGGAAGCCCACCTTAAGGGCGAAGAAGCAGAAAGAGCCCGTACCGCCAGGGAGCTCCATGACGGGGTAGCAAGCCTGCTCTCGGCTGCGAAGCTGCAGCTCCATTCCATGGAAAAGCCTCCCGCCGGCAACGGTACTCTCCGGGAACTCATCGATATTGCCATGCAGGAAATCCGGAATATCTCGCACAATCTTGCCCCCGAAATTGTACTGAACGAAGGATTTGAGTATGCCATACGTGCATTTTGCGACCGGATCAGGCATCCCGGCCTCAACCTTGAATTTTACGTGGTCGGTATACTTCCGGAACTGGATAAAAACACGGAATTACTACTCTACAGGATCATACAGGAAGCGGTCAGCAACATGATCAGGCACGCTGAGGCTACAGAAGGAATTGTTCAGGTGGTGGGCGAAGACAGCAGGATAACCATCACGATTGAGGACAATGGAAGGGGCTTTGACCCGAACGAATTGAAAAAGACCGGAACCGGGTTACAAAACCTGTCTTCCCGGATCAATATGTTGAAGGGGATCCTGGAGATTACGTCCCGGCCGGGAGACGGGACGTCCGTATATGTTGAAATTGATACGGAAGCTTTCGGAGAATCGGGCAAAAACCGGCCTGTTGTTACCCTGTAAATCCCCCTAAAAATGAAGTTAAGTAAAACTACGGAGAAACATTCTGAGGTTTCTCTTTTACTTTGTCGAAAAACTGATGCATCCCATGATCACGCTAGGAATTGCCGATGACCATTCGCTGATCGTCAGCGGCCTGACTCATATGTTAAGCGAGGAAACGGGCGTCCGTATCCTGTTTACTGCGCATAGCGGCGCAGAAGTAAAGGCCGCCCTGAGGCAGCAGGTCCCCGATGTGCTCCTGCTGGATATTGAACTGCCTGACATAAACGGGATAGAACTCTGCACGGAAATTTCGACCCGCTACCCACAGCTTCCCGTGGTAGCGCTTACCAACCACGACGAAATTGTTTACGTGCGCAAAATGATGCGTGGCGGCGCAAAAGGCTACCTGCTGAAAGGCACTGACAAACAAACCCTGTTGCGCGCAATCAGAACGGTAAAGGGGGGGGAGCAATTTATTGACAGCCAAATTGAGCAGGCGATCCTTCAGCACACGATCATGGGTAAAAAACCGGCCGGCCAGATCAGGCTCACCAGCCGTGAAAAGGAAATCCTGACACTGATCGCCCATGAATTTTCCAACCAGGAAATAGCGGACAAGCTGTTCCTGAGCATACGCACCGTGGAATCACACCGGCACAGCCTCAACCAGAAACTCAATATCAAAAATCCCGCAGGACTGGTCAAGGAGGCCTATCTGCGCGGCCTGATTTCGTAGGCTCTGCCTTCCTGTTTTTATTTTTCACCACAGCGTGCGCCGCCATTGCAGCAATGCTTCCGTGCGCCGGTCTGAATCCCGGCACAGCCCACCACTCACACCTCACACCTCACAACTCACATGACAAGACAATTCATCCTATTTCTTATGTGCTTCTGGGTCGCCGGGAGCTGCCGTGAAAAAAACGATACCCCGACTCCGCCGGTGATGAAGCTGCTTACGGGCACAATTGCCAGGATCAGCGGCCGTACGGTTACCTATCAATTGACATACGACGGCAAAAACCGGCTGTCGGAATACAGCAGCCCCGAAGACCGCTACCGGAGCAAAATAATTTACGATGCTGACGACAAGCCGGTCAGGTTCGAAATCGAGTCTGACCGGACCGTTCAGCTCTTCGATGTGGTCTACGGTGAAAACGGTGAACCCGCCCACGCTGCGCACAAGGTTTTCGACCCGCAAAAACCGGAAGAAATTATGGAGAGCCGGATTACCTATGAAATTTCAGGCGGTAAGATCAAAAAAATGAAATTTTCCGACCAGTCAGGAGTTGTATATGCTTATACGCTCATTTATACCGGCAATAACCTGGCCAGGGTTACCAATGACGCCGGTGAGCTCATGCTGGGCTGGAAGCATGGTTCTCAAAAATCGCCTTATAGCTCAGCCAGGTTTCTGTACCCGGTAATACCTGACCTCTTCCCGCTTTTTTCAAGTGAGAACGAAATTATTGAAACGACGATCATCCTGCCCGAAAACCGCCCGGTGATTTTCAGGGAGGAATACCGCTACGATACCGGCGGCTATCCGACATCGTCGGTGATGAAGGACGAAACAGGAAACCTTGTTCACGAAATGGAATTCCGCTACCGGTGATCTGATTATGGATCCAGACCCGGCAAACCGCCCTCCGAAACCGTTTTTCCCTTGCTGCCGACAATATTTGCAGGCCCGGGTTAGCCCGGAAACTATCAAAACCAGTACATAAATTAAGCAACCGGACGATGGATACAACATACAGCCGCCATCCGGCAACCATTAGAGTTAATAGTTTTCCTCGATGCAAGTACTGAAAGATATATACCAGGTAGGCGGTGATTTGAACGGAATCACATTTGACGAACCACGCGCACTCTGGAACGATGCCAACAGCTATGTAATCAAAACAGAACAAGGCCTGATTATGATCGACTGCGGCTGCGGTGACACACTCGACCAGATTTTCCGGAATATGCGTTACTGGGGACTCCAACCCGAGGAGATCCGTTACTGTATACTCACGCACCCGCATTTTGACCACGCAGGCGGTGGACACAAACTAAAGGAAATGGGGGTGAAATTTGTGGCTATACAGGAGACTGCAGAAGCAGTAGCTACCGGTGATGACCGGTGTTGCGGGTTCCTGTACCACAAGACCTTCGTGCCTTTTGAAGTGGACCAAAAACTGGCCGACGGGGAGGAATTCGGGCTGCTGGGCCTCACCTTCAAAACCGTACACGTTCCCGGCCACAGCATGGGCTGCACGGCCTACCTGCTGACCTGGGAAGGCCGCGTTCTCAATTTCAGCGGCGATGTAATCGGTACTTTGCTGGGCGGTGATTTTGGCTGGGACGGCAGTATAGACTTCAATAAGCCGGTCTACATCCAATCCCTGTTAAAACTTTCCAGGATTGATGTAGACATAATGCTGCCCGGTCACGGGCTCATTTATTTTCACAAGCCGAGAATCCGGGTGGAAGAGGCGCTCAATTCCGCGCTGAGCCAGTGGCGCTAGCCTTTTCAAAAAAAATATAAGCATCACTATTGCATGACAATAAAACTTCTTCTACCTTTGCGCAAAATTTAGCGAACACATCCGTTCGTTTCTCTGCTTCTCAAAGGGGATATTAACGTGTTCCCGTCAACTACGTCGCCAACTCGTTTGGCCTTCAGTATGGTCCTGCAGAGCCTCCCGGGTGTATCGCGGAAGGCTTTGGTAACCCAAAATGGTGAAATTGGCTTTGTGAAACTTTTGAAACACGCTGGTCGGCCCGCGCCGGTTCGGTTGTGCCTTTACAAAACGCTTGCAAACAGAAAACAGCACAATTACTTGCCGCCGGTATCAGCTATCGGTTACCTCTGTCAAACTAAAAACAGGTAATCACTAAAAGATTAAAAAAGGTAAAATGACAATTATTGAAAGTAATTCGACCGTTGAAACATTCCAAGAGCTGGGTATTTCCGAGGAGATTCTGAAAGGGCTGGCTTCAATGGGGATTGAAAAACCCTCTCCTATCCAGGCGCAGGGTATCCCGCCGGTATTGGAAGGTAACGACGTAATCGGGCAGGCGCAAACCGGTACAGGAAAAACCGCTGCGTTTGGTATCCCCGTACTTGAAAGGGTTGACGCCAGCGAAAACGCGATACAGGCGCTCATCCTCTGCCCTACCCGCGAACTGGCGGTGCAGGTATCCGAAGAGTTGCGTAAAATCGCAAAATATGTTCCCCAGATTAAAATTGAAGCCATTTACGGTGGTGATTCCATAGAACGCCAGATTCGTTCGCTCAGGAAAGGAGTCCATATCGTGGTGGGTACTCCCGGTCGTGTAATGGATCACCTGGAGCGCGGCACACTCCACCTTGACAGCGTCAAAATGATGGTGCTGGACGAGGCGGATGAAATGTTGGATATGGGTTTCAGGGAAGATATCGAAAGTATTCTTACCGACATGCCGGAGGAAAGGCAAACTATTCTTTTCTCGGCCACCATGTCCAAGCCGATCATGACCATTACCCGCAAGTTCCAGCAGAACCCGGTATTGGTGAAGGTTGTTCGCAACGAGCTGACCAACCAGAACATTGAGCAGGTGTACTTCGAGGTGAAGCCCCAGGCCAAAGTAGAAGTAATGACCCGCCTGATCGATACGCATGATATCAAGTCGCTGCTGGTTTTCTGTAATACCAAACGCAAGGTGGATGAAATCGTGGAAGAGCTTCAGTTGCGCGGTTACGCCGCAGAAGGACTTCACGGTGACCTTCGCCAGCAGCAGCGGAACAACGTTATGAGCAAATTCAAGGCGGGTGTCACCACCATCCTGGTTGCTACCGACGTTGCGGCCCGCGGTATTGACGTCAGCGGACTGGATGCCGTTATTAACCACGACATCCCGCTCGATGAAGAGTACTACGTGCACAGAATTGGCCGGACTGGCCGTGCAGGTAAATCCGGGAAAGCGTTCTCTCTCGTTGCACGTGATGAGAAATTCCGTCTGAAAGGAATCGAAGCTTATGCCAAGGCCAAAATCGAGAAAGGGGTAATTCCTTCTTTCGAAGACATTCTCGGCGTACGGAAAGCGC
The DNA here is from genome assembly GCF_039540405.1 of Ravibacter arvi. Taxonomy (NCBI): domain Bacteria; kingdom Pseudomonadati; phylum Bacteroidota; class Cytophagia; order Cytophagales; family Spirosomataceae; genus Ravibacter; species Ravibacter arvi. The sequence goes on along the minus strand of NZ_BAABEY010000002.1, from coordinate 189,426 downwards.
GCTTTGTGGCTACCATTGCCAGTACAATTGAAGAAAACAACGACGTTACTTCTTACGAAGACGTTTTGGAATCACTGCGCCACAGTGGTTATACCATTGAGCAGGTAGTAGCTGCAATGGCTCAGAAAATAATGGGCGTGCAGAAAAATGAGTATGCCGACAGCAACCTGGCATGGGAGGAAAGAAGAGGCGACCGGCGCGGAGAAGAACGCGGCGACCGGCGTGGCGACAGAAGAGGAGGCCGTTTTGAAAGTCGTGGCGAACGCCGCAACGACAGCCGTTTCGGCGAGCGCCGGGGGAACGACCGCGGCGGTGACCGGGGTGGTTTCGGTGGCCGCAGCGAAGGACGCCGTGGCCGGGCCGAAGCCGGTATGACCCGCCTGTTCTTTAACCTGGGCAGACAGGATCACCTTGCTCCTCGCGACTTCGTAGGAGCTATCGCAGGCGAAGCCAATATCCCCGGCACGTCGATCGGTGCGATTGATATCCATGATAAATTTACCTACGTAGACATCCCGGAGCGCGATGTCCGGACTGTCCTCCAGGCAATGGACGGCAACACGATCAAAGGCAAATTTGTGAATGTAGACGTAGCCAAGTAAGGTTCTGACACCTTTTTTGAAAGAGAGAGGGGGCGCTGAGCGCCCCCTTTTATTTTTCCCGTTCAAAATAGAATATGCCCCGCTTGTTCCCGATTACCAGGTCATTCCTGCCATCGCCATTCATGTCCTGAACCACCAGTTGCAGCCCCGAACCCGAATTTTCATCAATAACGTGACGGATCCACGACGGATTTTTCCCGGGCACAAACTCATACCAGATCAATAACGGCGGATCGTGCTCGCCGGGATCATTACCGTTGTGCGCGAAGAAACGCTTCCCGGTCACAAGATCAGGCTTTCCGTCGCCGCTGAGATCAGAAACCGCCAGGCTATGGGTCTGACCAAGCGACTTATCGATCAGGTGCGTTTTCCACGTCGGGCTTCCCCCCGGACCTTTTCCCTGCTCGTACCACCATACGCCAAACTGGTGTGCAGAGGTGGCAATTACATCCAACAGGCCGTCTTTATTAAAATCGCCGGTGTACATCTGAGCGCACGGCTCGCCAAAGTCCGCCGGATGGAAAACCCAGTTCTTCTGCTTCCGGTCTTTCGGCGCCTCCCACCAGCCTTTGGTGATAATGACATCCTTTCTGCCGTCACCATTCATATCGGCAAATCCCAGTCCATGGGTATACTTGTGTGTGGCTAACGTGTCGTTATCGCTGATCACGAATTTTTCCCACTGCGTAACCCCTTTCCCTGAAGGTGCTTTGAGCCACACAAACTCTTTGGTTTTCGAATCATTGCAAATCAGGTCCGGCCGGCCGTCACCGTCCACATCTTCAAAAAGCGGGGACTCGTTCCCAACCGAGCTGTGAAGCAAATGCATGGGCCAATGCCCCGGTTTACCTTTCGGGTTCTCATACCAATACGCGGCCTCGCCAGGATGATCGATCCGGATAAAATCAACCCAGCCGTCCCGGTTCACGTCCATCGTAAAATGCAGGAAAGCATTGCCATAGGTATTTACTGCAAATGAAAGCGGCGGGGCGAGCTCGTGCGACTTCCACTCCGGCGCTTCAAACCAGTATGAGCCGGCCAGGATGTCGGGCTTGCCGTCGCGGTTGACATCGCCCACGGCTACGCCTTCGGCAAAAAATTCCTTGGTCAGGGTATGCTTTTTGAACTTCACCGGGCTTGGCGCCGGCTGTCCGTTCATACAACTTCCCGAGCCCAGCAAACCGAGCACAACCGGGATCAAAATCTTTTTCATTGGTATTCAGTTTAAGTATCAGGAATCGCCGGCGACCTCGCTATTTGGCGCTTGTGAGATAGGTCAGCAATTCATAAAAATCATTTTCAGGGATAGTATAACGGAACTGGTCGGGCATAATGGTCATGTTAACGGCCGTGTAATCCGAAATCTGGTTCTCCGGCACCGAAAACTCCTGGCCGGCATGATCGGCAAAAACCAGCGTGGCGCCTTCCTTTCGGCGGTACAGTCCCAGTTTTTGCTCACCGGAGGTAAGATTGATCTGGTAAGTCTTGAACGCTTCCGTAATGTTCCGGTTGGGCGACAGTACTTTCTCTATCAGCGCCTTTTTTCCCCAGTTACCTACTCCGTCCAGCTGCGGTCCGACCAAGCCGCCCACGCCTTTTATCTGGTGACATCCGGAGCAGTTCTGCATGAAAACCTGCCTGCCTTTTGCAGGGCTGCCTTGGTACTGGAGCGCCCCTTTCTCCCGCGTAACGAGGATGGTCTCGAGCTCTTTTTCCGACGCCTCGCTTTTTGCCAGAAGCGCGCTTAACCGCTTATTTTTCTCCTTGCGGTTCAGTTCATCCAGGTAGGTTTTTACCCGCTTGACCTGGAGCAGGTCGACAGGCGCTTCATTGGCTTCCAAGGCATCCATCACGATCTCAAGCCCCCCGGGTGCGCCCACCAGGGCCATGATAATCTCGGTCTGTAAATTACGGGAGCTGCCCGGCAGGCGCTTGCGCAATTTTTCAAGATTTTCGGCAGCGGGATTAGCTGCAATAGCCGGCACGAGCTTTTCACGATAGACGTCCGAAGTTCCGGGATTGGTAAACAAGTCGGTAAAAACCTTGGTGTAGGCATCCGGCGCGTACCGGGACAACGCGCTCACCGCCGCCTGCTGAAGCTCCAACGGGTAACCCAGGGGCAATACGGCTAGCAGGGGACCTTCCATTTTGTGGCTGCGCAGGCGGGCAAGCACCCCGGCCGCGTCCACAAATACCCGCTTCCGTTCTGTCGGGAGGCGATGCAGCTCTTCCGGCTTCATACGGCTCATCGTCGCGATCACATCGGCAGCCGACACCTCCAGCAGGCCCGACAAACCGGCCGGCGTCCCTTTTCCTGTCTTTTGAACCCCGTCGGCAATTGCCTGAAGCCGGGCCAACCGGCGCGGGTCTGACGACTGAAGTCCTTTTGTTACGCGGGAAGCGAGTGTTTCTACCTGGTCAGTCGTGACATAGGAGGCTACATAAGACAGCGCCTGATCGGATATGTCTCCTTCCGGTGCCTGCTTCAGCAAATAGGCCACCACGAAATTGGCAAGTGTTTTGTCAGGAACATCCAGGGCCGCCCGTACCAGTATACGCTCATCTTCCGGGGCCCAGTCTCTCTGTATCAGCCCGGCCGCGACGCCGCTCCCGGCCACGTTGTGGCGCAGGGCGAGTAAAACGGTGTATTTCAAATGCGAATCCAAATCAGGAGTCGATTTATACATATTCAATAACGTTGTTAGATTTTCTAACGAAACGAACTTATCCAGTACTTCAGCTGCGGAGCGCCTCACAAACGGGCTTGCGTCTCCGCAGGCAGCCGTGGCAATGCGTTTTAGTTCAGGGTTGATATGCTTTCGCTGGGCCATAATACGGAGTGAGTGGACTTTGATATTTTCCTCCGGGTCCCCGGCCGCCTGCACCAGCATATTGTCGTGCAGCACGTTTAGCCGGTACAGGAGCCACATGGCTTGTACCCTTGCCTGCCAGGACGTTCCTTTCGAGGCAAGCACCTTTTGCAGCGGCGCCACCGCTCTGGCTCCGAAAGTATCAAAAATACGATCGGCGATTCGCATCCTGATATTGAGCTGGGGATAATTGAGTTGTGAAATGAGCTCATCAAGCCCCGCTTTGGACCAATCCCGCGGTGCAGGTATAGCGCCGCCTTTGTAGGTAATCCGCCAGATTCTGCCGCTGGTATGGTCGCGGCCCGGGTGTTTGAGGTCTACTTCATAATGGCCGATAATACGGTTATAAAAATCGGCGACATAAATCGCACCGTCCGGGCCCAGCTTAATGTCAACCGGCCTGAACCAGGGGTCGCTGCTGACCAGGAAGTTTTCCTCGAATTTCAACGCCGGGGTAGACCCTTCAAAACGCACCGAATTGCGGCTGATACGGCTCGTCACCACATCGCCGATGTAAAAATTCTGCCGGTAGCCTTCCGGGAAATTGCTCCCGGTATAGTAAACCAGCCCCGAAAGTGCGGTGGAAGCCAGTTGGTAGCTGGTCATCTCGGGACCAAAACCTATGCCGGTCGGTTTTTTACCGAAATGCGGGTAGTCGGCGCCCGGGATAAGCTGGTAAAGCGGCTTGGAATGGCAGTCGACCGAGTACAGGTAGCCCTTTTCATCATAGCTGAAGCCAAAAGGGTTGACCCGGCCGAAAGTAGTCTGCTCGGCGCGGCTGCCGTCGGTACGGAACCGGAAGGTATTCCCTGAGTACATAACAAGCGAGTCGCCATCAGCGCCGGCTATCCTCGAGGTATTGGAAAAACCATGACTGGCGTGTACCCATCCGTCAAAACCCCTGGTCAGGTTGTTGATCATGCCGTGGGTGTCTTTGTAACCGAAGGGCCCCAGCAGCTTCACCGATTCGTCGGCTTTTCCGTCGTGGTCTTTGTCTTTGAAATAGTACAAGTCGGGTATGCTGTAGGCAATGGCGCCGTCGGTCATGGGCATAATGCCGATCGGGATGTTAAGACCGCTTTTGAACTCCGTAAAGACATCGGCTTTGCCGTCATGGTCGGTGTCTTCCAGGATCATGATCTTGTCCTTCCCGTTCTTTTCGTCAGCCGCCATGGGGTATTCGGTGGACTGTGTCACCCATAGCCTGCCCCTGTCGTCAAACTCTATGTTCATAGGTTTGCCGATCTGTGGTTCCGACGCAAACAGCGTGATTTCAAAACCGGGCGGCAGCCTGAAACCTTTCTGCTCCTGTGCCGGTGTCTGGAAATCGGTGGTCCGGACGTGCTCCGCATACTTGCTGTCGTCCTGGGCAACGGAAGCGGGCTTACGGGGTTGCGTGCATCCCGCTGCCAGCGCAAGAAAAAGTGCTGTCCGGAAAAGCTTACTCTCTGGAATAAAATGCATATAGGTGTTTCAGGGTATTTCAGGAATTATACTTTGCCGGCTCAAAAAACTGAAGCCGGCAGCTCCGGGCAAAAGCCCGCTTTTCAGACCTTGAGCGGATCGGGATGTACCCAGGGCCCGCGGTAGGCGCGCGTCAGCCTGGCCGTTGCTTCGGGGTCATTTTTGACCGTCCTCGTTTTCGGGTCGTAAACAAGCGGGCGACCCAAATCCATGGAAAGGTTGGCCAGGATACAGGAAGCGGTCGAGATATGTCCTTCCTCGATATCGGCAACCGGCCTGCCGCCGGACTGAATGGCATCCAGGAAGTTAAGCATATGCAGGCGGGTAGCCGGGGCCGCATTCAGCTCAATTCGCTCTTCTTTCAGGTCCTCCGGGTACATCTCCTTTTCATACACCACATCTTTGTGAATTTTCTCGCCTTTTCCCTGCGGGATAAAATCATACGCCATCGTACTGCCCCAGAGTGTTCCCTTGTCGCCGTACAAGGTAAAGGACCAGGGATAATCCGGGTTGGCCGGCGTGCCCCAGGTGCGGTGCTGCCAGACACAATTCAGGTCGTCGTATTCAAAAACCGCATTCTGGGTATCCGATATATTGGATTTCCCTTCTTTCTGAACATAGACCCCTCCTACTGAGCTGATACTTTTGGGCCAGCCCAACTTCAGCATCCACCTGACCGTATCGAACATGTGGACACACATATCGCCGGTGATGCCGTTTCCGTACTCCCGGAAGGTACGCCACCAACGGATGTGCGGCAGGCCGTCATAGGGGCGCAACGGAGCGGGCCCCGTCCACATTTCATAGTCAAAGTAGTCGGGTACCGGCTCTACAGGCGGGTTCCCGTTGGCCCGCATATGGTAGTAGCAGCACATTTCCACATGCGAAATTTTACCGAGGAGACCGGCGTCCACAATATTTTTTTTGGCGTCGATGAGGTGCGGTGTGCTCTTGCGCTGAGTACCTACCTGGACAACCTTGCCGTACTTCCTGGCGGCGGCCACCATCGCCTCCCCTTCCATTACGTCTACACTGATGGGCTTCTGAACGTACACGTGCGCCCCGGCCTTGACCGCGTCAATCGCCTGCAGGGCATGCCAGTGGTCCGGTGAGCCAATGATGACGATATCCAGCTTGTTTTCGGCAAGCAGCTTCCGGTAATCATTATAAAGCCGGGGCACTTTGCCGGATTTCTGGCGCTTGCTTACCAGTTGCCCGGCGGCATTCAGGATATTCCGGTCGGGGTCGCAAAGGGCCACCACGTCTACATCTGTGACCTGGATCAGTCTGAACAAATCACTTTTACCATACCAGCCGGTACCGATCAGCGCCACCCGGTAAGGTTTGGGCGGATGGATGAGGTCCATGCCGCGTGCGCCGAATGATGCCAATGCCAGAGATGCTGTGGCTCCCTGCAAGAATTTCCGCCTGTTGATATAGAATGCGCTCATGCTCGTTAATGTTGAAAGAATAGTAAATCGTACTCGTTACGTCCAAAAGAAAATTAATTGTCTTTTTTACTTTTTTTCATCGGTACCGGCGAGGGTACGAAATGGCATTATGTCCATTTCTTCCATTTAAAATAGGCATACAGCCCAATTGCGGTTACAATCATTACCGCCCAGACGATATAATAGCCGTTGGCAAGGTGGAGCTCCGGCATGTTGTCGAAATTCATGCCATATACACCGACCAGAAAAGTCAGGGGCATAAAAATGGCTGAAAACACGGTAAGGGTTTTCATGACCTGGTTCATCTTGTAGCTCATCGACGACAGATGGACATCCACAAGACTGGCCATAAGATCACGGTAAATTTCAATGGTTTCAATGACCTGGATAGCGTGGTCGTAAAGGTCCCTGAAATAGGGTTCCACTTCCGGTTTAACAAACCCTGATTCGTCCCGCATTAAGTCCAGCAACATTTCGCGCAACGGTAAAACACAGCGCCGCATGACGGTAAGATCCTGTTTGAGCCCATACAGATCGCCGAGCTTGTAATTGGCGCTGCCTTTCATGATCTCATCCTCGATACTTTCCAGTCTTTCTTCAAGCTTTTCCAGGACAAGGAAGTAGTGGTCGACAATAATATCGATAAGCGAAAACAGCAGGTAATCCAGCCCGTTCGAGCGGGTTTTGCCTACGGAGGTTTTCAATCGCCTTTCCACTTCCACGAAGGCATCTTCGCTGATTTCCTCCTGGAAGGAAAGCAGGACGCCGGGCTGGACCACGAAACAGATGTGCTCCACTTCCATCCCGGACTCGATTCCCGGCGCTTTTTTTCGCGGCCCCGATTCCGGAACCCGGTAACTGAGCGCCTTCAATACGATAAAAAGCGAGTTTTCCCCCAGCCATTCCATTTTAGGCTTTTGTATGGTATTGAGAATATCTTCCAACACCAGGGGATGAATTTTAAAGGTTTTGCCGAGATGCGCAATAATCGCGGCATTGTGAATCCCGTTGACGTCGAACCAGTTGACAGTGCCGGGATGTGAAAAAGAAAGGAAGTCCTCGATGTCCTTTTTCCCCGTCAATTGCTCTTCACGATAAAATTCCTTGTTGTATTGAATCCTGGTTACGATCGTATTCAGGTCTATGTCCGGCCCCACATAGGTTAACGTCCCCGGGGAGGTCAGCAAGTTCTGGTTCTTTCTGTGCTTTCGTTTTGCCATGGCAGGTGTGGGTCTTGAGGTGTGAGGTGTGAGGTGTGAGGTGTGAGGCGCCTCTCACAGCTCATAGCTCATACCTCACCCCTTCAATTAAATTTCATCGAATACAAATTTGCATCTTTCATTTCGATCTTCAACCTGACCGTCTTGCCGGCCAGGGCAGAAACGTCACGTTTGCCGCCCCAGTTGACGATCCGGCGAATTTCATTGCCGATTACCGGTTGACAGTCCTGCAGCCCGAAACCGCTTACCGGCTTACCGTCGGCCCCCAGGACCGCGATCCGTATGGCCCCGGCAGCCGAAGTCGAATAGTTGATTTCAAGCTCGGTCCCCGAGAAAACAAACGGCTTCGTAAGCACTGTGCCTCCATTGTAACCAGCTTCCAGGGAGGCAAAACCATCGATCCGCATGGAATACCGTTTGATGTGCGCAGTTGGCTGCGCATAGTCTTCATTTACGTAGACCGACATTTCTTCCGGCCCTGTCTCGACTACATTCAGCAGCGGATAGTTAGATCTTGAAACCCAGTTGCGCAGCCCGACGCCCGGGCGTATAAACGACTCCATAAAGGTCCGATCGTATACATTACTGCCCCTGCTGGTCATAAAAATGGCATCGGAACAATCCTTGTAGTATTTAGGGTTTACATTCAATGCCGCCGCCTGCGATTCACTGACCACCTGCCGGTCGGGCATAAAACGGGCCCCGATGGCCACATAAATCTGGGGAGCACGGTAATAGGCAGAGGTTTGCTGTGTATACAGGTGCTCCAGCGGCGTATTCCCGAAAGTCATCGGGGCAGTTGTGCTCCAACTGACAAAATCTTTGGAAGTTGCGCGGCTCACCGAGCGAAACCCTTTGTACCCGCCGTCCGACCAGGTTCTGAAATAACAAACGTATTGCTGTTCGCTCTCTGACCAGAAAACGACGTTCTGAGAGTCAAACATCCCATCCCGAATCACCGGTCCATCGCCAATTTTCTCCCAGTGAATTCCGTCAGCCGATCTGTAGGCAAGCAATCCGCTGGCGTCTGTACCGCCAACGGCCTTGTAACGCGCGTTGGCAGGGGCCTTGGGATTGGTATCCAGGAACGGGCTGAAGTTGTGCGTCGCCGGCGCCGCCGCTGCCAGCACCACATTGTTTTGTTTACTCCCGTTCAGCTCATAAAGGCCAAGATTCGGCTTCACCCAGTTTTTCCCGTCACCGGACTCCGCATAGCAGGTTACCTCGTTCGGGTTTCCATCTTTTCCGGCAACCGGCACGCCCCTGTAATACATCCTGAAAAGCGGGCCGTCTTTTATGACCGTTCCATAACCACAAAAGGCCCCCTCCCAGGGGCTGTCAAAACGCAGCACTTCGCCCTCAGCACGCGGGTGATGCAAAGTCAAGCGGACATGGTCCGCTTTTTCAATCAAGTAAGAGTCAACAAATAACTCCCGCTGATTGCCAATCCGCACAGGTTCATTCTGGGCAACTGAAAAGGAAAGGCCGGCCGGCCATAAAACGACTGCAAGATAAAACCAGGTAAAACGACTTGGGGCTTTCATTGGGTAGGTATGAGGTTTTAGGTATGAGGTTTGAGGGATTGCAGGCCCGGCACAATATAAGGTAAAAGTAACTTTGGAGTGCAATGGAAGGTGGAAATCAGAAGTCGGAAGTCAGAAATCGGAAGTCGGGAATTGGGAAACACTATCCGACCTGTACGGCCGCCCTCAAACCTCAAACCTCACCCCTCAAACCTATTTTCCAACGAAATGCCTATCTTTAAAGGCGTGCAGGTAGCTGCGCCGATTTTCATTTTGTCAAATTAAATACCAGACCGTTATGTCAAGGAAAATTTTGTTGCTTGCCGGCGATTATGTCGAAGATTATGAAGCGATGGTACCGTTTCAGGCCATGCTCTCAGTTGGGTTGAAGGTTGACAGCATTGCGCCGGACAGGAAAAAAGGCGATACGGTACCGACAGCCGTGCATGATTTTGTCGGAGATCAGACCTACAAGGAAACTCAGGGTCACAGGTTTGCCATTACCGCCGATTTCGACCAGGTAAACCCCGAAGATTACGACGGGCTGTACATTACCGGGGGCAGAGCGCCCGAGTATATCCGGCTTAATAAAAAAGTGCTGGACATAACCCGTCATTTCTTTGAAGCCAATAAACCGGTAGCCGCTATTTGCCACGGTATCCAGGTACTAACCGCCGCTAAGGTGTTATCGGGAAGAACTTTAACCGCCTATGTAGCCGTAGGACCGGACATAGAGCTGGCCGGTGGAACCTGGAAAAATGTCCCTGCAGACCAGGCGGTGGTGGACGGTATGCTTGTCACTTCTCCCGCCTGGCCCGGGCACCCGGCCATCCTGCGGGAGTTTTACAAGCTTTTGGGTGTGAGAATTGAGATGTGAGGTGTGAGGTGTGAGGGATGAGCCGTGAGGGCTGAGGAATGCTCCTTTTCCCCAGCTACTCTTAAACCCAATACCTCCCACCCAACACCTCATACCTTACACCTCACACCTCACACCTCATACCTAACACCTCATACCTTACACCTCATACCTAACACCTCATACCTAACCCCTCATAGCTCTCTACATGTTTCTTTCTGAATTTTCCCTTAAAAATGGCGCTGCTGTCCTGGTTTGGGCCGGGCTCACCTTTTCTTCTTTTTCTTCGTTTTCCCAAAAGCTGTCGGCAGGAACGCCCGAATCGGCGGGCATGAGCAGCGAAAGGCTGAAGCGGGTTGACCGCATCCTGCAGTCGTTTGTAGACGAGGAACGGGTAGCGGGAGCTATCGGCTTTGTGGCCCGTAACGGCAAGATCGTATACCATAAGTCTTTCGGCTACAATGACCTGGAGGCCCGTACCCCGCTTTCGAAAGACGCCATCGTACGTATTGCCTCCCAGACTAAGGCCATTACCAGCGCCGCAATTATGCTGCTGTATGAGGAAGGGCATTTTTTGCTGGACGACCCGGTTTCCAGGTACCTTCCCTCGTTTGCCCATCCAAAGGTCCTGGAGACTTTCAATCCCGGTGATTCTACCTACACCGCCCGGCCGGCAAAAAGAGAAATCACAATCCGCGATTTGCTGACCCATACTTCCGGGATAGGTTATGCGGTAATCGGTACAAAAGAGGCCAATGCCATTTACGCCAAGCACAACATACCGGTAGGTTTGGAAGGGCCGTCGGCCAGTCTTAAAGAGGTGATGGAGCGCCTTGGTGGACTCCCGCTCTTCCATGAACCTGGTACCAGGTACCTCTACGGGCTCAATTCGGATGTATTGGGGTACCTGGTCGAGGTGATCAGCGGGAAAACACTGGCCGACTTCTTCCGGGAAAGGCTCTTTAAACCCCTGGGAATGGACGACACCTATTTCAACTTACCTTTGCAGAAACAGGAGCGGCTGGCCGTTTTGTATACGGAAAATGCCGACCGGAAAACCGTGAAGGTATCCGACCACGGAAGCCCGCTGGCCAAAGACGGTAAAATGCTTGAAAACTATCCCCGGTCAAACGGAACCTATTTTTCAGGTGGCGCCGGCCTGTCTTCCACGGCTTATGATTATGCTATGTTCCTGCAGATGCTCCTCAACCGCGGGCGTTACAACGGTCACCAGATCATGAGCCCCACTACCGTTAAAATGTTTACTGCCAACCAGATCGGCCACCTGACTGAAGGTAAAAACAATTTTAGCCTGGGTTTTGGAATTACCACCGAAGCACAGGCATTGAAACTGCCGATGGCCGCCGGCACCTTTGATTGGGGCGGCGCCTTCGGCACACAATACTGGGTAGACCCGGTTGAAGGAATTGTAGGCGTGGTCATTACCCAAAAGCAGCCCAGCTCCTGGGGCGGCGAGCTATCGGGAAAGTTCAAGGCCGCTGTTTACCAGGCGATCACGCAATCGAACCAGCCGCATTAAACGAGCGGATCCGATTTTTACTGTTAAAATGCCTTCGCCGGCGGTCTATGCTTTCAACCATTGGTCAAACCAGGCGAAGGCATCTTTTTGCATCTGGCGGTCGAACTTGTGACGTCCGTCGTAAAAGCCGCTTTTATACCGGTCGGCAGCGCCCGCTTTTTTGAAAACATCGGCCAGCACCTTGTCGGCAATCTTCATTTCAGGAAGCGTATACAACTCATCCTGGTTGTTGTTGAGCACCATCGTCGGAAGCGGTACGCGCAGGCCAAGGATCTCGGGAAATTCGAGGTAATTGGGAAGCAGGGGCGTATAGGTCATCCAGGTATGCGTAAAAGACTTGTTCAGGGCGAAATCCTTCCAGGTCGACATAAACCCTACACAAACCGCACATTTTATTCTTTCGTCCAGCCCTGCGAGGTAGACCGTTCTGAGGCCGCCGCCGGATAATCCGCCGCAGCCGAGTTTACCGGCGTCCACGTCCGGTCGCGCGGCCAGGATATTCAACGCGATCTGGTCTTCGCTGAGGAATACGCCCGGCCAGGTAGTGCCGGCGCAAAAAAGTGATTTGGCCATAACGTTTTCATGGTACCCGGCCCAGGTATTGTACTTTTCGATGTTCTCCGGCAGCTCCGGGTCTGCATCCGATTTATCGGAGGTCTTCAGCTCTCCCCAGGGTATCGGGGACATGTCTTCATAAAACACGCGCCGGCTGCCGAAAGTAAAGGCATCGTGCACCAACACCACATAGCCCTTTTTTGCGATTTCATTGGCCCATGCGAGGCCATCGTAATCTTCCTTCTGGTGCTCCGCGATCATCGGGTGCTGCTCGTCGGAGGTTTTTGTAATCTTCCGGATTCCGAAATATTTTTTGCCGCCGTGATCGTGCAAAGCCAGTATGCCGGGCAGTTTTCCTGTTGCATGCTCCGGCTTCAGCACAAGCGCGCTTGTAGGTCTGCCATAGGGCAATTGCCAGGAGACCTCTTCGATCAATAACCCGTCATACCGGTATTCCTTACCTTTTCTGACTATCGGAACCAGGTCTGCGCCCGGCGCCGCAATTAGCTTGAGCGTCTCGGTGCGGGCTTCTTTTTTCCATTGAGCGAGGTTTTGCCGGTCCGGGTTCCTGAACGAAAGCGCGGGGAGGCTCGTCTGCCTGGCGACGGCCCAGGGGCCGTAATTGCCGATAATACTTTTTTCTGGTAACATAACAGGGTTAGGTTCGGGATAATTACCGGTTGAATAAGGGAAATTCAACACGGGAAAGGTCAGCGCAAGCGCAGCGGATTTCCGCAAAAAAGCCCTTCTGTCAGAAGGGAGGGAAGCATCATGCAGGTCATCCATAACTTGGGTTGGATAAATGTTGCGTTAAGATAGAAAAAGGCCGGCAAATTACCTTTTGCCGGCCCTCAATTTACTATCATCGGCGCGTTACCCGCTTGTTTTCAGGAATTACGCCAGTGCCGACACCGAAGCCCCATCAATTGAAATGAGCGATGCGGAAGCCTCGTCCAGGTAATAATGGCAGCTGGGGTGCTGCTGCAGAATGCTCGCGGGGAACAGGTTGCTCACTTCCTGCGTGAGGCTGTTTTTTACGGCCTCAGCCTTTCTCTCGTCCGGAACCGAGCAGATAATGTGTTTTGACTTCATAATCTGCCTGATCGACATGCTGATGGCTTGCTCCGGTACTTCCTGTAGCGAGCCAAACCAGCCTTCATTCAATTGCTGCATGCGGCAGGGACCGTCCAGGTCCACCGTCAGGTACGGCTCCTCCGTGTCAAAATTTGCGGGCGGATCGTTAAAAGCCAGGTGCCCGTTCTCACCAATACCTACGAGCGCCACGTCAATCGGGTGAGCAGTAATGAGGTCGCCCAGCTTTTTACGCTCGGCCGCTACATCGCCCTCGCCGCTGATCAGGTATGCGGCCTCAAGCGGCGGAAGCATCTCCAGGAAGCGTTCTTTCAGGTATTTCCTGAAGCTGGCCGGATGGGTTACAGGCAGACCTATATATTCATCCAGGTGAAACATCGTCACTTTTGACCAATCAATTCCCTCTTCCGCTACGAGCTGTTTAAGCGTTTCAAACTGGCTGGTACCGGTTGCCACGATCAGGTTGGCATGTCCTTTTTCTGCAATTGCGCTGCGTAAAAGATCGGCTGCATGCACGCCTGCTGCGCGGCCCAGCTCCTGCGCATTTTCAAAAACTGAAATACTCATTGTCTATGTTATCTGTTACATCAAAAAAGTTTATGAAAATCGCCGGAGGATTAACCCACAATAACAATTTCAGTGTTACCGCCCGTCGACATTGAAATATCCACCGGTTTATTGCTTTTCCAGGAACCGCCGGTAAAATCCGGAAAGTCGATGGAATTTGAACGGTTGGCAATCGACCATTCGCTAAGCGGTATGGTAGCGCTCCAGGCTGCCGCGTCATATACATCCATTTCCAGCGGCAAGCCATTCCTGAGACAGTCGATCATGCGCCAGTCCATCAGGAAATCCATTCCGCCGTGGCCACCTACTTTTTTGGCGAGCTCCCCGATCCGTTTCACGATAGGCGGTTCATATTGTTTCTCCAGCGCTTTGAATTCTTCTTCTTTCAGCCACTCATGCCCCTTGGCTACCCGCCCGGGCAGCGGGTATTGCTGTGCCACTCCTTCGGTGCCACTCACCAGGTGAATACGCGAGTACGGGCGCGGGCTGGTGACATCATGCTGTACCATCAGGGTCTTGCCTTTTTTGGTCCTGATGGTGGTCGTATTCATATTTCCCCGGTAAGACTTGCCGCCAAACTCCTTATAGTGCGGGTCGGAAGCTGCAAGTTTGTCGGCGCGCGGTTTCAGCATGAAATCGTTGCTTGACATGGAAACGAGGTAATCATACTGGTCGCCCCGGTTGATGTCCAGGACCTGGCTGATGGGGCCAAGCCCGTGCATGGGGTACAAATTGGCATTGCGTAAGTTGGCCCGCAGCCGCCACAGGTCGTACCGTTTGCTCTGGTCAAAAAGTGAATCGAACAGGTCGTGGATATAAGCGCCTTCCACGTGCAGGACCTCGCCGAAATACTTCTGGCGGGCCATATTGAGCGTCAGCAGTTCAAAGAAGCCATAGCAGCAGTTTTCAAGCATCATACAGTGCTTTTTGGTGCGCTCCGAAGTCTCCACCAGGCTCCAGCATTCTTCAAGCGTGAGCGCCGCAGGGATTTCCACCGCCACGTGCTTGCCTTTTTCCATTGCATACAGGGCCATAGGGGCGTGCAGGTACCAGGGCGTACAGATGTATACCAGGTCAATGTCATCACGGTCTACGGCCTTCTTCCACGCTTCGTCACTGCCGGTATAGACTTCCGGTTTATGCCGGGTTTTGTCAAAAAACTTTTTCGCCCGGTCCAGCTTTTCAGGCACCACATCGGCAATGGCCCTGATGTCTGTGTTGGCAATGTTGACCATCCGCTGAATGGCACCATACCCCCGGTTTCCGAGGCCGAGGTAGGCAATTTTAACGGTATCAATTTTCGGGGCGGCATAGCCGGTCATATTAAAGGTCTGCTTATGTACCTTTTTTGACAAGTCATAAGTATTGGTAAAATGAGACGAAGCATGCGCGCCGGTAGTTCCTTTCGCACAGGCGCTCCATCCGTTCAGCGCCAGACCGCCCAAACCGGCCGCTTTTAAAAACTCTCGTTTATTCATAGTTATTTACAGATAAGGTGTTTAAGATGAATAGCAACGTCGGAACTCCCTGAAGAAACAGGGACTATTTCGGCAATTCTACAAAAATAAACCTGTATCAAAGCGAGTTCCGTCACGAATAATACTGGTAACGTTCTCGAAACGGGCCGGTTCAGGCGGCCTGGAGAAAGCTAACATTAGAACCTGCATTTTATTAGCTTTGCATAGTTAGCGTCATTCCGACACTATTAAAGCGTCAAAATTCAAATTCACCAACCTAAAGTTCCTTTATGAAGACATGGATTACTGCATTCCTGTTAATTTTTTCCGCCATAAGTGGTTTTGCGCAGGAATATTATGAGCTAAAGAAGTACACCCTCAGCAATGAAGCACAGGAAAAACGATTGGACGACTACCTGAAGAACGCTTACCTTCCGGCTGCAAAAAAAGCCGGGATTCAGGCCATAGGTGTGTTCAAGCCGGTGGCAAGCGATAAGGAGAATTTCGGAAAAGTTGTTTTTGTACTCACGCCTTACCCTAACCTGGGTTTATTTGAGAAACTTCCGTCACTGCTTGAAAAAAATGCCGAATATCGCGAGAAAGGCAAAGACTACCTGGAAGCTGCGCACGACAATGCGCCTTATAAGCGAATCGAGGGTACGCTCATGCGTTCGTTTTCGGGCTCTCCCCGTCACAAGAAGCCGAACCTGAAATCCCCGGCCCCGGAGCGTGTATATGAATTGCGCAGCTACGAGGGGCCGACCGAAAGGCGGTACCTCAACAAAGTCGCCATGTTTAACAAGGGCGGCGAAATTCCTATTTTCAACCGGCTGGGATTCAATCCCATGTTTTATGGAGAGGTGTTGGCAGGAAAAGATCAGCCCAATATGATCTACATGACCACCTTCGAAAACATGAAATCAAGAGATGAGCATTGGGAAGCTTTCCGGACGGATGCTGAATGGGGGAAGCTGAAAGCAGACCCTAATTATCAGAACAACGTTTCGGGGCGATGGACCTTTCTCCTTTTCCCGACCGATTATTCCGACCTTTAAGACCCGGTCTTAAAGGGTATCGTACCCTACTTCTACCAGGTACAAACCATGTGGCGGCGCCTGCGGGCCCGCCATTTTTCTGTTCTTTGCCAGGATCAGCGCTTCGAAATCCGCAACGCTCCGTTTCTCCTCCCCGACCTGCAGCAAAGTCCCAACCAGGGCCCGTACCATCCCGCGCAGAAAACGATTGGATTTAACATGGAATTGCAGCACCCGCGGATCCTCATTTTCCCAATAGGCCTCCGTGATGGTGCATTCGAAATGGTTGACATCGGTATGAATCTTGCTGAAACTCTCAAAGTCCCGGTGGCGGAGCAACAGGGCCGCTGCTTCATTCATGCGGGACAGGTCGACGGGCTTCCGGTAATAATAGGCGCCATATGGCGAAAACGGGTCTTTCCTGCGCGTGATCCGGTAGCAATAACGGCGGTGCGTGGCGTCGAACCTTGAGTGAAAATTTGCGTTTACCGGGATTACCCTTTCCACTGCAATGTCAAAGGGCAGCATCCCGTTCAACCGGAAAGCCAGGTCCTCAGGATTCGCAATAGCTCCCTCCACGTCAAAATGTGCAAATTGCTGGCGCGCGTGAACGCCTGTGTCGGTCCTGCTGCTGCCGGTTAACCGGATCGGCTCACGAAGCAGAACGGAGAGCTTTTCTTCCAGCACCTGCTGAACGGTAATCCCGTTGTCCTGGATCTGCCACCCGCAATAGGCGGTACCGTTATAAGCGTGTTCTATAAAGTAACGCATTTGATAAGTATAGAGGCCGGCTTTCGCCTAAAAATCAACCCGCGTATAGTCCTTGGGTTCTACGTGAACCAGGACATTCCCGATGTTAGGGATCTTCTCTTTGAGCGTATCCGACAGCGTATGGGCCAGGAAATGGCCTTCCGAGACAGTCAGCTCGCCATCTACGATCGCGTGCAGGTCTACATAAAAAAACATACCGGACTTACGCACATAGCATTTTTCGGTACCGAGCACGCCTGGAACCGTATCGGCGACCAGCCTTATTTCATCGACAAGGTCATCATATACCTGTTCATCCATTAATTCCCCCAGGGCAGGCCGGAAAATCCGGTAGCAATTGTACAAAATAGCGACTGCTGCCAGTAAAGCCGCCCAGTCGTCGGCGGCCTCCCAGCCCTCTCCCATCACATTGGCTATTGCAATGCCGGCAAATGCGGCAACAGAAGTGATGGCATCGCTCCGGTGGTGCCAGGCATCGGCCTTGAGCGCGGAGCTGTGCGTTTCTTTTCCCCTTCGCATTACCCACTGGTAAGAGATTTCTTTCCAGCCAATGATAATTCCCAGGATCCAAAGCGTCCAGGAAGCCGGGAGCTCGTGCGGCGTTCCTATGTTCTGAACCGCTTCGTGCGCGATGATCGCCGCCGAAACCACCAGGAAAGCCACTACCGCGAACGTAACCAGAGGTTCAATCCGGCCGTGGCCATAGGGATGGTTGTCGTCGGCATCCCGGTGTGCATACTTCAGCCCCAGTAACACCAGGACTGAAGAAAACACATCCGAAGTAGACTCAATTGCGTCGGCGATCAAGGCAAATGAATTGCCGAGTACGCCGGTTATGCCTTTCGCAAGGGCAAGCCCAAAACTACCCGCAATGCTGAAATAAACGGTTTGTATCGCGGTCTTTTTTTGAGACATCGTACCTGTTCCGATTTATTGCTCCATCCACTTCCGGGCATTCACAAATGCTTCCATCCATGGGGTCACTTCATCATTTCGGTCTGCCGGGTAGTGGGCCCAGTGCCACTGGAACAAGGAACGTTCAATATGCGGCATGATTACCACGTGGCGCCCGGTTTTGTCGCTCAGCACGGCGGTATTGTAATCCGAGCCGTTCGGGCTTGCCGGGTAAGCATCGTAACCGTATTTCCCGAGAATCCGATATTCACTCTCGGCGTAAGGCAGGTAGAATTTACCCTCGCCATGCGATACCCAAACCCCCAGGGTTGCCCCCGCCAGGGAAGAGAACATTACGCTGTCGTTGGGTTGAACCGCAATGGAGGTAAAAATACTTTCGTGCTTGTGGCTGTCGTTGTGGAGCATCTTCGGATGCTGCTCATGTTCCGGGTAAATCAGCCCCAGCTCGACAAACAGCTGACAGCCGTTACATATGCCGACCGAAAGCGTATCCTCGCGCCGGAAGAAATTGGTAATGGCAGTCCGGGCTTTTTCGTTGTATTTGAAAGCACCGGCCCATCCTTTCGCAGAGCCCAGCACGTCGGAATTCGAGAAACCACCTACCGCGCCGATGAACCTGACATCTTCAAGGGTTTCACGGCCTGAAACAAGGTCCGTCATGTGAATGTCCTTCACGTCGAAACCTGCCAGGTAAAGGGCATTGGCCAGCTCTCTCTCTGAATTGCTTCCTTTTTCCCGGATAATGGCCGCTTTGGGCCGGGGCTGATTGCCGGCAGCCGGCATCTTACCCGTAAAGCCTGCAGGGAAACGGTATTGAAGCGGCTGCACTTTGTAGTGATCGTAACGCGCTTTGGCAAGCTTTTCCCCGGTCTGGTGAATATCAAGCAGGTAGGAAGTCCTGAACCAGGTATCCCGCAAATCGGGTATGTTCAACGTCAGTTGGGTATCGTAGTGCCTGATGGTCATCTGATCGGCTGCTACAACATTCCCGATTTTGTGGAATGCAATTCCCTTTTCGGAAAGCAGCGCCTCGACTTCGGCCGGGGCCTGGATGATGACACCGATATTCTCGGCAAACAGTGTTTTGACCAGGTCACTTTCGCCTAATGAGGTTAGATCAAGCCGCGCGCCCAGGTTTACATCTGCAAATGTCATTTCCAGCAGGGAGGTGATCAGACCACCGCTGCCTACGTCGTGACCGGCCCGGACAAGCCCCTTGCCGACCAGTTCCTGCAGGGTGTTGAAAGCCAGTTTGAATTGCTCTGCGTTCTGTATGTCTGGCGCTTCGGTGCCTATCGCGTTCAGTACCTGGGCCAGTGACGAACCGCCCAGCTTGAAGCTGTCACCTGACAGGTTCAGGTAATAAATGGATCCACCGTCCTTTTTAAGCACCGGTTCAACGACTTTCCGGATATCGGCACAATGGCCGGCAGCCGAAATGATAACGGTTCCGGGTGCAATCACCTCCTTGTCCTTATACTTTTGCTTCATCGACAGGGAATCTTTTCCGGTAGGAATATTGATCCCGAGCGCAATAGCGAAATCCGAGCAGGCTTCTACCGCGTTGTACAGGCGGGCGTCCTCACCGGGGTTGCGGCATGGCCACATCCAGTTTGCCGATAGCGAAACACTTTTCAGGCCGTTTTCCAGCGGCGCCCAAACCAGGTTCGTCAGTGCCTCCCCGATCGCGTTGCGGCTGCCGGCTCTTTCGTCGATCAAAGCGGCCAGCGGGGAATGACCGACCGAAGTGGCAATCCCGTCTTTACCGTTAAAATCCAGCGCCATTACACCGCAGTTATTCAGCGGCAATTGAAGCGGGCCGGCACATTGCTGTTTGGCAACTCGTCCGCCCACGCAGCGGTCTACCTTATTGGTGAGCCAGTCTTTCGAAGCTACCGCCTCCAGTTGAAGCACCTGCCGGAGATAGCTTTCCACGCGGGCGGCGTCATAAGCAAGGGGCCGGTACGCCGCTTCTACCGAGCGGTCGTCCATAATCGTTTTGGGAGAGCTTCCGAACATATCGGCCAGCGCAAAATCCATCGGCTTGGCCCCGGTCGTCTCCGATTCAATTGTGAAACGATGGTCGCTGGTTACTTCTCCTACTACGAACATGGGGGCGCGTTCACGCTCGGCCAGTTCCCGGAGGGTGTCCAGGTGCTCTTTGCCGATCACGAGCCCCATTCTTTCCTGGGATTCGTTACCGATGATTTCCTTGGCCGAAAGCGTTGGATCGCCAACCGGGAGTTTATCAAGATCAATATGCCCGCCAGAGCTTTCCACCAGCTCAGAAAGGCAGTTGAGATGCCCCCCGGCGCCGTGGTCGTGGATGGAGACGATGGGGTTTTCCTCATTTTCTACGAGGCCCCGGATCGCATTGGCTACCCTTTTTTGCATTTCCGGGTTGGATCGCTGGATGGCGTTAAGCTCAATCCCCGAACCGAACGAGCCGGTATTGGCCGAAGAAACGGCCGCGCCGCCCATCCCGATCCGGTAGTTGTCACCGCCCAGGATTACCACCTGGTCGCCGGGCTGAGGCTCTCTTTTCTTAGATTGTTCGAGCTTGCCATAGCCAATCCCCCCAGCCTGCATAATAACTTTATCATAGCCCAGCCGGCGGCCGTTTTCTTCATGCTCAAAGGTAAGTACCGACCCGGCGATGAGCGGCTGCCCGAATTTATTACCAAAATCGGAAGCCCCGTTCGAGGCCTTGATCAGGATATCGATGGGAGTTTGATACAACCACTCCCGTTCTTCCATGCCGTCTTCCCACTCCCGCCCTGCTTCGAGGCGCGAATAGGCCGTCATGTAAACGGCGGTCCCGGCCAGCGGAAGCGAACCCTGCCCGCCGGCAAGGCGGTCCCTGATCTCACCGCCCGAACCCGTGGCAGCACCATTAAACGGTTCTACCGTGGTGGGAAAATTATGAGTCTCGGCCTTAAGTGAAATAACTGAATCAAACGGTTTTGTCTCGTAGTAGTCGGCCACATTCGCTTTTTTGGGTGCGAACTGCTCTACTTTCGGTCCTTTTAGAAAGGCGACGTTGTCTTTGTAAGCCGATACAATGTCGTTCGGATTGGCCTGCGAGGTTTTTTTGATCAGTTTGAAAAGCGAATCTGTCTTTTCCTCGCCATCAATTACGAAAGTCCCGTTGAATATCTTATGACGGCAGTGCTCCGAGTTTACCTGTGAAAACCCGAACACCTCCGAATCGGTCAGTTTTCTGCCCAGTTTTACGACGAGCTCATTCAGGTAGTCAACTTCCTCCCGGCTCAAAGCGAGCCCTTCCTGTTCGTTGTAGGCACCGATATCCTCAATTTCCAAAATGGGTGAGGGCTGAATGTCTACCGTAAATATCGACTGGCTCAGCGATTCAAATTTCTGGTGGAGCATGGGGTCAAAATCCCGGAAGGTCTCCTCTACCTTTTCAAACTGCTCGATACGGAGAATATGCCCAATACCCATATTCCGGGTAATGTCGACTGCATTAGTACTCCAGGGGGTAATCATGGTAGCCCGGGGGCCAACAAAAAAGCCATCCAGGCTTTCAGCTTCAATCCGGAAGGCTTCTCCGAAAAGCCAGTTGAGCTTCTCGATGTCTTCATCGGTTAAACGCTGATCGGATTGTACGGCAAAAACTGAAGCGGATTTGTTTTCAAAAAAGTAAATCATGGTAGCGATTAATGACTATGCAAATATAACTCCTTTTTCAGCCTTAACCTGCTAAAAAGGGGATAAGTATCAGCGTCGCGGTAGCAAAACTCGTTTCAGGTTTGTATCTTTTCAGTCGGCAATCATCAACCCGATCCAAAAGCCGTCGGCGGCTAAACAATCCTGGTGATTAGAAAAGAGAAGGATAGCCACTTTAAGCAGGTATCCGATGTGGTAGCGGGCGCGTTCCCGGAAATTAGTGGCCGGCCATAGCCGGCACTTACGGGATTTTCCGGCCGTTGGATGTATAAGGGAGATTGCGGTTTGCACGTTTTTGCCTTTCTTGATCGTTAACGAATTAGAATCCAGACCTAAGCAAAATGAGCCTTCACACAGAAATACCTTTTCAAAACGGCTTCGCCGAAGTAAACGGCCTGCGGATGTACTATGAGCTGTACGGAGAAGGGGAACCGCTCGTGCTGCTTCATGGCGGCGCATCGACGATCCAGACCTCTTTCGGGCGGGTGATCCCGTTCCTGGCTCAAAAACGCAGGCTCATTTGCATGGAGCTGCAGGCACACGGCAGAACCGGCGATCGCGACGCCCCGATTTCCTTTCAACAGGATGCCGACGATGTGGCTGCGCTGCTTGTGAAGCTGGGCATTCAACAGGCAGACCTCCTGGGCTTCAGCAATGGCGGTATGACGGCCCTGCAACTTGCGATTCGCCATCCGCGCTTTTGCAACCGGGTGATTGCCGCCTCGGTGCTGTTAAAACGGAACGGCGCACCCGATCTGTTTTGGGAATTTATGCGCAACGGCACCTTTAACGACATGCCGCAAATTTACAAGGAAGCTTTCCTGGCACTCACCCCCGATCCGGAGAAACTCATGCGCCTGTACCGGAAGTGCTCGGACCGGATGGTGTATCTGGAAGATTTCCCCGATGAACAGCTTCAGAAAATAAAATCACCGGTATTGTTTATCAATGCGGTACAGGACGTGGGGTCAAGAGAACACATGGAAGCGATGGTCCGGCTTGTCCCTGGCAGCAGCCTGGTAGTACTGCCGGGTGGGCACGGCGGTTACCTGGGCGAAGCCACCGGGCCTGCCATCCCCGACGGAGAGATGCCGTCGGCTCTTCCGATCATTGACCAATTTTTGAGCAGCCGGGACAGCCAGGCCGGATAAACCCGCTCATCGTTAACTTTAGGGACCAGGCCCGCTACCTGCGTTTACCAAACTCGAAACTGACTATGGATAACTCCGAAAAACACCACCAGCGCATAGCCAATATGACTTTTTCGTCCGTTTACCCCCATTATGTTGATAAAGTCGAAAAGAAAGGGCGGACAAAGGAAGAGCTTACCGAAGTAATCACCTGGCTGACCGGGTTCGACGATAAACAAATTCAAAGCCTGATCGAGGAAAAAGCCACTTTCGAAACTTTTTTCCAACGGGCGAAGCTCAACTCCAACGCGCACCTTATCACGGGCGTTATCTGTGGTTACCGGGTGGAGGAAATTGAAAACCCGCTTACACAGAAAGCGAGGTATCTGGACAAGCTCGTGGATGAGCTGGCAAAAGGCAGGAAGATGGAAAAAATTCTGAGGACCTGACAGGCCGGGCCAACCTTAAAGAGCGCGACTCGCTCCTGCTTTTACGACACAAAACACCTATATGAGGATTTTCCGTATACCGTGGAAACATCAAACGGCCCTGCTACAGGCAGGCGCCATCTTCCTGTTGATCCTTTCGGCTCCGGGTTCCTATGCCCAGACTACCAGGTGGACGCCGACTTTCGACCAGTTTAAAATCGTACCCAACTACAATTTTCCAGACCATCACATCAGGACTTTACGGGACTACCTGTTTTTCGGTTTCAGCAGAATTTCAAAAGAAAGCGGCATTGTCTATTTTCGTGTAAACGGGAAGGGACAGGTCGATTCTATCCGGATTGACGGCTTTTTTAAGCCCGAAATCCAGAATTGGCTAAGAAATAACATAGAAAGTACGAACGGGAAATGGACCTTGCCCCAAGGCACGAAAGAATCGGATTTCTGTTGGTTTACCGCCTTCTTTTCCAACCGGAAAATACCCGTCAGGACAACGCTCTCTATTTTTTACCCGGTTGGAAATTTTTCCGTGGCCATAAAAAAGCTGCATCAGGCTCTCCTGAACCAATCGGAATACTTCGAGGCCGAGCAGCGCCGACTAAACCACCGCCAGCACCTGGTTCATACCGACGCCGGCGTTATCGTAAACCCGCTGGTCTACCCGGAAGAAATGTCTTATAAATAACCTTTCAGATTCAGGCACGCCGTTATACCACGCTGTAAATTTTTACATCGGGCCTTCCCTTCAGATAAGGCTGCAGGGAAACCAGCAACGGCCCGATCCCTACCGATCCTGTTCATTTGGAAGCGCCTGCATTTCCAGCGCTTTTCCGTTCGCGTCATAATACATTTCCTTTCCGTCCACCTGTGCTGAATAATAGGTATTATCTCCTACCTTGATTTCATATGGCGAAGTCACGTTTTTTCCGGTCAGCGCGCTCTGAACGGCAGAAGGCAGACCGTTCATGGTGGTGCCGGTTCGCGCTTCGATTATTCTGCCGTCCCGGCCATATAGAACCGCTTTGTTTTTGCCATCCTGCATGAATGAACTTCTATACACGTCGTTGTTATATTCCCATCGCGCGTCCTGAACACCCGAATAATCGGTACCGAAACTGGATTGGATATTTTGAGGAACCGTGTTCATTTCTACTGAGCTATAGGTTCCCTGGCCCATGTAGGGAAATCGTAAAGCCCGGCTGTCCTGGGCCGGTGGAACCGGGGCCGAGGGAGCGGCCGGTGGCGTTACCTGTGCAACAGCTCCGACAACCCAACCGGTCATCAGTGCTGTCAATAAAATAGTGCGTTTCATAACGATCTGATTTAATTTGTTAATCCTGACCGACAAAAATACCTTGCCAAACTCCTGTTAATCAAACCCATAAATAACCCAAAAACACTATACGTACGCTACCGGAACCTGTCCCGCCGACGGAAAGAGGGATTGTGACCGGGCTTCCACTGCACGACCACCCTGTCGCTTCAAAAAGGTAACTGAGGTATACGGCGCAAAAAGTACCACAGCCTGTTTCACCCGGCACGACATACCTCTCATTCACCTTTATATTTTGCCGAAACCCACCCAAAAGGCGTCAACGGGCTAAATCCGAAAGATTTCAAACCATTCATGCCGCCTCTTAGCCGCAACGGTACGGCTTTTGTTGGTACCTCTACCTAAACGTTATGGCCCAGATGTATAACAAGGAAGAAAATACCAGCCGGCAGCCCTGGTGGGAAACCGGGGTCATCTACCAGGTTTACCCCCGGTCATTCCAGGACACCAACCAAGATGGCGTAGGCGACCTGAATGGTGTTATCCAAAGACTCGATTACCTCAAATGGATGCAGGTGGATTGTATCTGGCTTTCACCGGTATTCCGCTCACCCATGGCTGATTTCGGCTACGACATTTCAGACTACACGGGTATAGACCCGCTCTTCGGGTCTATCGACGATTTTGACCGGCTGATCAGTGAAGTCCACAGGAGAGACATGAAACTCATTCTCGACCTGGTACCTAACCATACTTCCGATCAGCACCCCTGGTTCCGGGAATCCCGCAAAGACTTGCACAACCGGAAAAGAAACTGGTACATCTGGCAGGATGGAGGCCCCGACCATACCCCACCCAATAACTGGAAAAGTGTTTTCGGGGGGCCCGCCTGGGAATACGACTCCGCCACCGGCCAATTCTATTACCATGCATTCCTGAAAGAACAGCCTGACCTTAACTGGCGGAACCCCGAGGTGTGGCAGGCCATTCTGGATGTAATGAGATTCTGGCTTGAAAAACATGTGGACGGGTTCAGAGTAGATGTAATGTGGCACATGGTAAAAGACGAGCTGCTGCGAAATAATCCGTCGCAGCCCGGGACAGACCCGGCCAGCGATTTTTACGACGATTACCTGCCGGTCTACTCCACCGACCAGCCCGAAGTTCATGAAATCGTACGGGCCATGCGGGAACTGCTTGAAAGCTATGGTCAGAAAGTACTCATTGGTGAGATTTACCTGCCGGTAAGCAAATTGATTCATTACTACGGAAAAGATAATAAAGGAGCGCACCTCCCCTTTAACTTTCAATTGCTGACTGCAGAATGGAAGGCTGAGCAGATATCCGCGATCATTAACGAATATGAAGGTGCGCTCCCCGAAGGCGGCTGG
Source organism: Ravibacter arvi (assembly GCF_039540405.1). Classification (NCBI taxonomy): domain Bacteria; kingdom Pseudomonadati; phylum Bacteroidota; class Cytophagia; order Cytophagales; family Spirosomataceae; genus Ravibacter; species Ravibacter arvi. Next base: position 163,582 of record NZ_BAABEY010000002.1, on the reverse strand, counting down.
CCGAATTGGGTCCTGGGCAACCACGACCAGCGCAGAATTGCAACAAGGATAGGCCTTCCGCAAGCCCGGGTAGCTGCCATGCTGCTGCTGACCCTGAGAGGTACGCCGACCCTGTACTATGGTGAAGAAATCGGCATGACCGACGTGGCGATTCCCCGGTCGGAAATTGTAGACCCGCAGGGCCTGGGATTCCCCGACCTGTATGCCAGCCGCGACCCGGGCCGCACGCCCATGCAGTGGGACAGCTCACCGTACGCCGGTTTTTCCCAAACAAAAGCCTGGCTGCGGCTGGCTCACAACTATAATGAGGTCAACGTGGCCAACCAACAGCACGCACCTGCTTCCATGCTGAATCTTTACCGGAAATTAATCGATTTGCGAAAAAATGAGCCGGCATTCACCAGGGGCGCTTACACACCGCTTTACACCGACCAGCAGGTGCTCGCCTATGTAAGGGCAGCTCCGGAAGGTGACAAGTTCATGGTGGTACTCAACCTGACTGCCGGTCCGGCACGTTTCGACCCGCCCCACCAGCAATGGCACGGAGAAGTTGTGATCAATACCCTCCCGGGCCGGGAAGGATTACCGACATCAGGCCCTATCTTGTTAAATGGCGACGAGGGCCTGATTATCCGCCTGGAGCCCGGAGCCGGCCAACCGGAGGATCCTGCTTCCACGGAGGGGCTCGCCACTACAGGTTCTACTCCGCCGAGGATCAGGTAATAGCCTGCATGATCAGGCCATCTCTCCCCACAAGGCGTCGACCAATGCCTGCCATTGTACGCCGGAGAGGCCCGAGGCCGCGAGGTTCCCCACTACCGCATTCCTCATTTTGTCAGCCAGATTGGTTGTATGCTCCGTGTTCGCGCTAAGGTTGCGGTCATAGATGGCACAGGTAACGCTCAGATCATCCCGGTATACCACCATGGTGCTGGTAGATTGCGGGTTATAGAAGTGGGCGACCTCACTTTTTTTCTTTTCAGGGTTCGCGGCAGGCCGTACCCTGAAAGCCACGTACTCCAGGTCTTCCCTCGCATCTTCTTCCATTTCCTCTATCAATGCCCAGTCAAAACCCTCTCCTTCGAAGGTCCCCGGGCCGGGAATATCGATTCTTATCCTGAGCCCTTTCGCCGCTTTTCCCGATACTTTCTCGCCATTTTCATCTACGAGCTGAAAGTCAGCCAGGGCTTCATTCGTATAGGCGCCCCACTCGTTCACGTTCAACAGTCGCTCCCTGGCTTTTAGATAAGCCATATTCGCTGCGTCGGTATCGGCAAAAGTCTTTGTACTTCGGGCGCTGAGCATCCTGCCAACAAACTGTTCCGGCAATATTTCGGGCTGAAAACCGAACCATTTTTCTGTGAAGCTTTCCATAGGTTTCATAATATTTGCGTTGATTTTGAGCTGATGTTTATAGCAAATTCTTTCGTTTTTTGGCGATCGGAACGCGGCATAACGTGTGCGTTCCGAAGCTTTAGCGATCGTACAGTGCCGCGTATTCTCTGAGTACCCCCGCATGCCGGGCGGTAAGCTGACCCTTTTTCAGGCGCCATACCCAATTCTGACTGCTAACCGAACCGGGGCGGTTCATCCTGGCGTTTTCATCAAGCCCCAGCAGGTCCTGTACGGGAATAATGACTGCCCCCGCCACTGAAGCGTAAAGTAGCCTGATGAGCTTGAAAGGCAGGTTTTCCTCGTTCACGTTTTGCCCCAGATAGGCGTTCACCCGCCGGCGTCCGCCCGCGCTCAGTTCGTGGCGGTACCACCCTCTTACAGTATTGTTGTCGTGCGTGCCGGTGTAAGAAAAAAAATCGGCGGTATAGTGGTGAGGGATAAACCCGGAAACCGGCATATCCCTTCCGAAGGCGAACTGAAGCACCTTCATCCCCGGCAGCGCCCATCGTTTCCGCAATCGACAGACGTCATCAGTCAAATCTCCAAGATCTTCGGCAATGAATGGCAAATGTCCCAGCCTGCGTTTCATGGCCTTGAAAAAACCTGAGCCGGGCCCCCGCCGCCAGGTTCCACCTGCGGCAGTTTCTGCTTTTGCCGGAATTTCCCAGTAGGAAGAAAATGCCCTGAAATGATCCAGGCGGATGCATAATCAACATTTCCCGGGGCCCTTTCGTATTCTTTCAAATCCCCGTTTGTCAGCCATCCTTCCTCCCGCATCAGATCGGGACTGATCAACAAGCTGTTGCCGGCCATACCGGACAAAGCAGCGTAGGGAGAATGGGACTGGCCGCCATCGGTAGGCCCAACGGGAAGTACCTGCCAGATTCGCTGGCGGGCCGCATGCAAAAAATCAATAAAGCGGTAGGCTTCAGGACCGAGATCCCCAATGCAATACGGCGAGGGTAGACTGGTTACAGGCAAAAGGAGTCCTCCATACCGGCGGTGTTCGTTTTTCCAGGCAGAAAAGTCCGTCTGCCTCTCTTCCAGGCGCTTGTCCTCCGGTTTAGGTGTGTAAGTCATGGCTTCTGTCTCTTCCGGGTGGGAAAGGCCAAAAGCATGCCACTTTCATTTGGACCGCCCTGCGGGAAAGGTGGTTACAGCATTGTGTTATTAAAAGCATATTTCCCCCAATCTGTAGAAAACCTACTCAACCGCCTTTCTATATTTCCGGAGCGGCGGTACCGCTTTTTTGGCGAAAGGCCGGTCTTCCCGGCGCCGTTTTCCGGTTTCCCTTTTTGGAATTTAGTCCCTGGAATGGAATTGGTCCGCTTGTTTCAGACTGGGGTCATTCTTAATTCGCCGCACCGGCAACCTTTATAACCAATCTGCCCCTCCCACCTAATCCACACATCTATGTTAAACGCGGGTTCTTATTACAGGAAAAACGGTTCATGCCTGTTCAGGGTCTGGGCACCGTTCAGCAAGCAAATGACGCTGCACCTAGTTTTCCCGGACGAACGGGAAATTGAAATGATACCAAAACCGGAAGGGTATTTTATAGCGGAAGTTGAAAAGCTTCCCGCCTCTACACTTTATTTCTATAACCCGGACGGCGAAGCAGATTACCCGGACCCGGCATCACAATTCCAGCCCAAGGGCGTGCATGGTCCCAGCAAGGTTGTGGATCATCATACTTTTGCATGGACCGACCACGAATGGAAAGGAATTCCTTTACAGGAGCTGGTGCTTTATGAACTGCATGTGGGTACCTTCACACCCGAAGGCACATTTGAAGCGATAATCCCCCGCCTCGAGACGCTCAAAAGCCTGGGTGTCAATGCGCTTGAACTCCTTCCGGTAGCGCAGTTCCCGGAGAACCGGAACTGGGGCTACGATGCCGTTTACCCCTATGCTGTGCAGGATTCTTATGGCGGGCCGGAAGGGCTGAAAAAACTGGTCGATGCCGCTCATCAGGCTAACGTCGCCATTTTCCTGGACGTTGTCTACAATCACCTGGGACCCGAAGGGAATTACCTCGGAAAGTTCGGCCCTTATTTTACCGACCATTACCGGACGCCCTGGGGTGACGCCATAAATTTTGACGGTGACTATTCGGACCCGGTCAGAGCGTACATCGCCGATAATATTCTTTACTGGGCGCATTATTTTCACGTCGACGGCCTCCGGCTGGACGCCATCCACGAAATATATGACCGCGGGGCGGTATCCATCTGGGAATTGATCCATAAGAAGCTGAAGGCCAATCCGCCTCTCACCGGCAACCGGTTTTATCTCATTGCCGAATCCGATCTGAACAGCCCGCGGGTGGTACAGCCGCCGGAATCGGGCGGACATGGGCTTGACGCGCAGTGGCTCGATGATTTTCATCATGCGCTGTACGTATTGCTTGATAAAAAAGGGAGATCACGCTACGCCGACTTCGGAACGACCCGACACCTTCAAAAGGCTTATGAAGCCGGTTTTGTCCATAGCGGCGAGTACGTCGGTTTCCGGCGACGCCGCTACGGCAGGTCGTCGGCCGGAGTACCCGGAGAGCGCTTTATCGTTTTCAATCAAAATCACGACCAGGTCGGCAACCGGGTAAACGGTGAACGGCTGAGCGTACTGGTAGATTTCGACCATCTGAAGCTTGCAATGGGAGCCTTGTTGACTGCTCCCTATATCCCAATGCTTTTCATGGGGGAAGAATACGGGGAGGACGTCCCGTTTTACTACTTTGTAAGCCACTCAGACCAGGACCTGATCAATGCGGTTTCCGAAGGGAGAAAAAGCCTGCTCGCTGCTTTCAGTAACGAAAAGGAATTTCCCGATCCAGTCGACCTGGAAACTTTCCGGAGGTCAAAAATCGATTGGGAAAAACGCCGGGTCGGCAGGCACAAAGTCTTATGGGAGTGGACAGAGCGTCTCCTACACTTGCGGAGGACGCATCCTGCACTGAAAAATTTCAACAAAGACGCCACCTGGACCGACCTTATCGGTAACAATGGACTGGCGCTTTACCGCGCGGGCGAAGAGGCGGAGCACCTGGTGCTGGCCCTTTTGAATTTCTCTGAAGAGAGCCTGTCATTCCGCCTTCCGGATGATCGTAAATGGGGAGTTCTGCTCAACTCTGCCGACTTACGATGGCAAAGCACCTACCAGGAAGGGGGAGCGCATACCGCCCCGCCGGAACCGGAACAGAAAAGTGTCAGGGTTAAACCGCTTCAATTCATCCTGTTGGACCGTTATGCCGGCGAGCACGACTCACGGTAAATGCGGGAAGGCGGCTTTGAGGAATCAAACCGCCTTTTTATCAGGATTCATCCAGGTCCCGGCCTTGCAGTCCGGATAGTGCCGGACCAGTCAGAAGGGAGCCGTCAAATGAAAACCTGCTGCCGTGACAGGGGCAATCCCACGACCGTTCGGTATTGTTCCAGCTGACCTTGCAGCCGAAATGTGGGCATACCGCATTCACTGCATAGATTTTTCCCGTTTCCGACTTATAAATTGCGAGCGATTTGCCCTCCCATTCGACCACCCGTGCATCTCCGGGTGCGAGCTCGGTCAGCAGGCTGATTTTGTCATTTTTCCAAAAACCGGCCAGCCATTCCGCCACTACATCCGCGTTTTCCATTACCAGGTTTTTGGCCGAAGCGAGCGGTTTAAGCCGTGAAGGGCTAAAAAGCGATTCAAACTCGGATTCGCCGGACATGATTAGCTCTGAAATCAAAATGGCTGAAAACGTGCCAAAGGTGAAGCCATTCCCGCTAAACCCGGTGGCCACGAAAGTTTCCTCCCGCCCGGGGTAACGTCCGATATAAGGCAGGCCGTCAGCGGGCTCAAAGTATTGGGAAGACCATTTATAGGCTATTTCAGAAACGTTGAAATACGCTCTCACCATTGCTTCAAGCTGTCGAAACACGTTTTCGGTATTTTCTTCGTGGCCGCATTTATGATCAAAGCCGCCCGCAATGACATAATCCCGGTCACCAACCCGCTGGGTCCTGAAATAATTGTAGGGCTCTTTCATATCGTATGCCAGCCCGTCGGGATAGTGGCCGTCGGCGAGCGTAAAGGCAACTGCGTAACTTCGGTAGGGGGCGCATAAGACCGAAAACTGATTTACACCCGGCGGTATATGTGTGGCATATATCAGCCGGCGGGCCTTGATAACACCTTCCATCGTAGACACTTTGTGGTAGTCAGTCTCCCTTTCTGTTTCGTCAACCAGCGTATGTTCCAGGATGATCCCCCCGCTTTCTTCGAATCTTTGTGCCAATGAACAGAGGTAGGCGCCCGCGTTTACCTGCCCCTGCGCTTCAAAACAACAACCGGCAAGAAAAGGCAGCTTTACCGGACAGTCCGACACGGGGTATGCCGTAAGACCGGCACGCAGGGAGGCCTCCCGGATTTCGTCAAGCCGTTGCCGCTCTTCCGCTGTTGCCGCTACCAGCCAGGCGGTCTTGCGCTCAAAGTTACAGGCAACAGCCGTTTCGGCGGTAAACGTTTCCACGAGCGCTATCGCCTTTTCGCCGGCTTTGGCTACCAGGCGGGCTCCCGATAGCCCGAACCTTTTTTCGATAAGGGGATAAGGCGTATCCATGAGCGTGTTGAGGTGAGCGGTTGTGCCCAGGCTGGTTCCGAACCCGATGGTGCGCGCCTCTGCCAGCAGGCAGTCAAGGCCTGCTTCCTGCAGGAGCACGCCGGTAGTAAGGCCGGTTATCCCGCCTCCTACGATAAGAGCGTCATAAACTTTATTGTAATCACAGCCTCCACTGTTCAGCGGCTGGTAGGGTGCCGGCCAATCCTGCCACAAGCTCCTGTTTTTCCCATCTCTGTTCATAATAGTAGTGTATAATGCAAAGGTTGATCTTGGGCCGTTTTTTTCTAAAAATACTCAGACAGCTGCCGGCCCATTCATTGAAGCGTCGCGGCTATTTTCCCGTTTGATTGTGAGGAGCGTCGACGGGCTTGGATTCCGGAGATCCTTTTTGCCGCAAAAAAATAGTCAGAATGACGATGGAAGCGATGGATAAAAATTCGCTTTGCCAGTTTTGGAAGGTTTCAAACCAAAAATCGGGTTCAGCCAGGAACTCGCTTAGCGGTACCGCAGGCTCGTCGTTTAAAAGTTTTTCCTCGTTAAAATTCCGGTAGCTCCCCAGCAGGTGCCCACCCCAGCTTCCCGCAAAAAGTAAGGCAAAAACGATCGACAGGGAATGTTTGTAAATACGTAGGCGCCATCCACCGGCCTTCACCGGGGCCGGTGACGACGCCGAGGGCAATGGCTCCCGATCTACCTCTTCCGGCAGCTCAGGATCTTTGGATTCGGCAGACCCCACCTGCCGGAGGAAAATCGTCAGCACCACATACAGGAACATCTGGAAAAATTCGCTTTGGAAATTTTCGAAAGTAGCCGAAATAGAGTGCCCTGACCAAAAATAGGCAGAAAGGCTCACCGCTTCTTTTCCACGTTCCTCCAGTTCATGGGTGTACAGGCGCCAGCCAAAATAGATCTGTGCTCCCCATGACAACAGGAACATCAGGATAAAAATTATTGAAAGGCTGTTCCGGTAAAAGATATTTCGTGCGGGCAGTTTCATGGCTGTCTTTCATTTCGTGCCAAAAATTTATATCTCCGGCTTCCGGTAACCGGCGTCCTGTCAGCCATTATTTAAAAACGTATACCAACCTGCGCCTTGTACTATCGTTAGGAGGCAAATCTGTCGTTCTCAACCAGGAGAAGAAGCAGATTATAAACGGCCGCAGCCTGCGGGCAATCCCGACCTGGCGACTTTGGTAGATGGTTTGGGACAATGTGCCCGGCGGGATGCTGCAGATTTCCTCAGATCGGGTGAAAAAGCGAATCTCCCATAAAAAGCCGGTTGGGATCAAACCTGCGGACCACGGTCGCCGCGCTCCGGCTTACCCGATTTGCAGAAATTAACGCGCGCCTGGCACGTGCTTTGAAACTGAGTCAGCCAGGCGGACATCGAAAAGTGTCTGCAACTGCATTCACTCACTACAAAATATGAAAAACGTTCACCGGAAATTCCATAAGAAAACGCGAGTTCTCCCGGGAAAACCTTTCCCGCTTGGCGCCAGATACGATGGCAGCGGCGTCAACTTCGCTATCTACTCAGAAAATGCCACGGCCGTCTTCCTGTGTCTTTTTGACCGGAACGGCCCGCCGGAAGAGACCGACCGGTTTCAGCTTGAAGAAGTTTTGCACAATGTATGGCATATTTACCTGGAGGGGTTAATGCCCGGCCAACTTTACGGTTACCGGATCGATGGCCCTTACGATCCGGCCAACGGTTTTCGTTTCAACGTCAATAAATTGCTGATCGACCCATACGCCATGGCGATAACGGGTAGCCTGCGGTGGCACGACGCGCTGTTTGGCTATAAAGTCGGGTCGCCGGAAGAAGACCTGAGCTTCGACGATACCGACAGCGCACCCTTTGTACCGAAGTCGGTTGTGATTGATCATCATTTTGACTGGGGAAACGACGCCCCTCCCGACATCCCCTACCATAAAACGATCATCTACGAAGCGCACGTGAAGGGGCTCACTTACCTGCATCCCCGGACTCCTAAAAAACTGCGCGGAACTTACGCGGCGGTAGCCCATCCGGTCATGCTCGACTATTACCGGAAATTAGGAATCACAGCCATAGAGCTCATGCCGGTTCACTATTTCCTTTCAGACCGCCATCTCGAAGAAAAATCGCTCACCAATTACTGGGGTTACAATACGATCGGCTACTTCGCTCCCGATCCCCGCTATACCCGTACCAAAGCCCCGCACACGGTAATTTCGGAGTTCAAAACCATGGTAAAAAAGCTGCACGAGGCGGGTATTGAGGTGATACTCGACGTCGTATACAACCATACCGGCGAAGGGAATCAACTGGGCCCGACGATTTGCCTTCGCGGAATTGACAATTCGGCCTATTACCGGCTTACAGAAGATCGCCGCTATTATATGGATTATACCGGGACCGGCAATACCCTCAATTCAACCTTGCCGAATGTACTGAAACTTATCATGGACAGCCTTCGCTATTGGATTTCAGAAATGCACGTTGACGGCTTCCGGTTCGACCTGGCTTCGGCTCTTGCCAGGGAACTGCACGAGGTAAATCGCCTGGGCACTTTTTTCGACATTATTTACCAGGATCCTGTCATTTCCCGCGTAAAGCTAATCGCTGAACCCTGGGATGTGGGCGAAGGCGGTTACCAGGTAGGCAAGTTCCCGATGGGATGGGCTGAATGGAACGACCTTTACCGCGATTGCGTACGGGATTACTGGCGGGGTGAAAGCGGCATGCTGGCCGAACTGGCGGCTCGCTTCACCGGCAGCTCCGATCTTTACCAGAATGACTTCAGACTTCCCACAGCGAGCATCAACTTCGTGACCGCTCACGACGGTTTTACACTGCAGGACCTGGTTTCGTACAATGAGAAAAACAACCTGGCCAACCAGGAAGAAAACCGGGATGGCGAGAACTATAATCGCTCCTGGAACTGCGGCCACGAGGGGCCCACCACCGATGAAGCCGTTTTAAAACTCCGGTTGCGCCAGAAGAGAAACTTTCTTACCACGCTTTTCCTTTCGCAAGGGGTGCCCATGATCCTTTCCGGCGACGAATGGGGACGCACCCAGGGGGGAAATAACAACGCTTACTGCCAGGACAATGAAATCTGTTGGCTGAACTGGGACCGGGCCGACCCGCAGTTCCTGGCTTTTACGCGCAAACTGATTCATTTCAGGAGAAAGCACCCGGTGTTCTTCCGGCGCATGTGGTTCCGCGGCCAGCCGATCAAAGGACATTGGATCGAAGACATCGCCTGGTTCACCCCCGACGGGCTGGAAATGCCGGATGAAAGCTGGCAGCATGACCGGGCGGCCTCGGTGGGCATTTACCTCAACGGATACGGAGTACCTACAGGCGATAAGGGCAAAAAAATTGTGGATGACAGCTTCTACATTTTATTTAACGGGATCCCGATAGACGTTTCCTTCCGGCTCCCGCCCCCTGTCTACGGAAACAGCTGGATAAAGGTAATTGACACCGCTGCCGGCATGTCCCGCGAAAAAAGCAAAATATACGCACCGGGCGACTACCTCCACGCCGAGCGTTTCAGCCTGGTTGTACTCAAATCACCCAAACCGAAACAACTGCCGGAGCAGGTGGCTCCGCAATAAAATACGGTCACCTTCACTCCCGCGCCAGGCGGCGGGTACCCGGTAAGGGAATTCACTTACAAAACAGGCGGCTGACGGGTCAAAGCGTTCAGCTCCTTCGAAAGTACCTTCTGAAACCGGTGTGAGAAAAGGGCGGCGACATGCTTTCCCAACTTTCCGGCAGGCGGCAGATAGCGGATCAAAACCCGCACGTCGGTGCCGCCGCCTTCGGCATCCGTAAAAGTTACCTCCCCTGCGTTCCCGATATCGGACCCCTCCAGGGACTGCCAGCTGATGCGCTCGTCGCGCTGGTCGTGGCTTATTTCGGCGGTCCACTGCACTGTGGCGTAAGTGTTGGGCACGCTTACGGTCCAACGGGAATGAACGGGGTCGATTACTTCTATCTTTTTAATGTGCGGGAAGAGAGCCGGAAGATTGCCGAGGTTTTTCCACATTTTGTACACCTCCTTTCTGGGCTTGTCGACCTTTACCGTTGCCGAGAGCTCTATCGGCACAAAATCGTTGCCTTCTGCCGTATTGCGGTTTATCGCTTTGTTCAGGGTACAATAGCCGGTAACACCCCGCTTAATCAGGTACATGCCAACGGGCACCGCAGAAAGTTCATACCATTTGCTTTCCCGCGGGTGACCCGACCCGCGGGTTGCCCATATACCATATACAGTCAGGGCGACTCCTGACAGCGTTGAGACGATCCGCTCACCAGTGCCGATGTTGATATAGCTGTAGTTGGACGGATCCAGGACGATTTCGCTTTCCCGGTCGGAAACCCGCAAAAAATTGTTGGCAGTTTTCATAGTCATAACGTTGATTTTCAAACTAATAAACCATCAACCGCCTGGCGGCGGCTTGCTTTACCCGGCTGCCATTTCCGTGCCATCCCCGGCCCTGTCCCCTTTTTCTGCGCGGGCAACTCAAGCGCCGATGCCTCCGGGGGGAAATTAACAACAGTATGCGTAACAAATCCCCAAATAACGCCAGGAACGTTTTGCCGACGGAATGCCCGGCAGGCACCCCGCCCGTCCTTTTTTAAAAACGTTCCATCGTAAGCCCGTGATTGAGCATGGCGCCGGCAATATTGCCGGTAGAAACCGCAGAAGCCACCGAACGCATCGGGGAAGAATTGTCGCCACAGGCAAAAATCCCGTTGACAGTGGTTTTCTGCCCCGCATCTACCTTGATTCTCCCGTGTTCGGTTAGCTCACAACCCAGCAAAAACGGGAGATCCGAATGCTGAGTGAACGGAATGGCGGCATACACGGCATCGAGCTCCATTTTACGCCCGTCTTCAAAAACTACGCTCCTGACATGCCCGCCATCGTGCTCAATTTCGGAGACGGGGGTGCTGACCACCTGTATACCGCGGCTGTCCAGCTTTTCCAGCTGTCCGGAACTGAAGTCGGGCTGGCCGGATGTCAGTATCGTAATTTTACCGGTAAGATTGTTTACCAGCGAGGCCAGGTGCAAAGCCTTTTCACCGTTGGCCATAATGCCTGTATTTTGTCCCCGGTACTCGTAACCATGGCAATAGGGACAATGAATTACGGAAATTCCCCAGCACGCCGCAAACCCCTTTATGGCCGGCATCGTGTCTTTTATACCCGTTGCAAAAATCAATTTCTCAGCGTTAAATGTCGCCCCGGACCGGGTAGTCAGCTCGAAGCCGCCCATGCTTTTTGTCCCCCCCACCACTTCGTCCCGGCGGAAAGTAACGGTGTCGTATTTCAGTACCTGCGCTCTTGCCTTTTCCGCAATTGCACCGGGCTTCTCACCGTCATGTGTGATGAAGTTATGAGAATGAGGCGTTTGGCGGTTACAAGGTAACGCACTATCAATAATCAGCACTTTGCGCAGGGCGCGGCCCAAAGCCATCGCCGCCGATAGTCCTGCGTAGCTCCCGCCGACAATAACAGCTTCGAAACTCCGGCCTTCCGCCGGAGAATGTGCTTCCTGCTCTTTCATTAAAATACACTTTAAGTTGGTTTATATTTGCAACATTGTTGCAAATATAAACCAACTCTTTCCATACCTGCAACTGCATTGCCGATAAAACCTGCGTATTCTTCATTTACCCGGTAGTCAGCGGGATCAACAAAATGGTCGGGTCGCCGCGAATTTTACCGTATGCGGTTGACAAGATATTTGCCATGCTCTTAGCTTTCGGGGAAAGCGCCGGAAGAACTGACACACGCACAAACCCGAAATTGTACAAAGTTTCATTCCCCGACATGAAAACAGTTTGCGCGTGCGTTTCATCCGAAACGCATAGAAACCGATAGAAAAATTTCTATACAGATAACAAGAGATCCATCTAATCAACCACTCCTTTGGCTTACCCGGGGAATCCATAATCAACTACCCGGAACAGGTTTTTACGACTGCATCGTGCGATGTATCAGCAGGGCTGCAAGTCATCCTACTTCTTCTTCCCAAAGCCTTTAAAATGACCTCTTACGTATTAATGACAAAATTGCCACACCATTTAGCCAAAATTTTCTACTACGCCAATAGAATTATGTTGGGATATTTGTCACATCTCTATTATTAGAAAATCGTCTTCACTATTAATAAAACAAATTCCTGTCGCTATGGCTATGGGAAATCATGATACACGTTATGATCTGTCACGTCAATTTCCTTTTCTAAATACCCGGCCTATGTAACCATGGATTATCCAATTCCATGGACATGCTGCACAACTGAACTGTGATCGAGATAAGGCAAAGCCTTTCGGGAAACGGGAACCAACTCCCGGGTGGGACAATTGTGCCCTCCCGGTATTGAGGGACAATGATCAGACAACCGCATAAAGTACTCCTAATTTCAAACTATTAACCCCAAATATTCACATGATTAAATAAAAAACCACGTAAAAAGTACAAACTCTTTATTAATTAATGCAAACAACTTTATGAAACGAAATGTACTAGTTGCCACTGCCGCGCTTGCCTCAGCAATGCTCGCGGGATTGGGCGCCCGGGCTCAAACGCCCGGTGGGGTTTCGCCGGCCGTCTGGTACCGGGCCGATGCCCCCAACTCAGTGTTTTCTGATGCGGGTACTACTGTCGCCTCCAACAACGCAACGGTCCAGCAATGGAATGAAGCGCGGGGAAACGGGCAGAACCTGTTGCAGGCCACATCCAGCGCGCGGCCGGTGTTTTCCAACAGCTCCGCGCTGGCCAACTTTAACCCTACTGTTACCTTTGACGGGAGCAATGACTTCCTGCAATTCACGGCCGGGGCAGGTGTAAACCTGATCGACCGCGCCAACGGCTCCATTTATGCCGCCGGGTACGTGAACAACCTGAAGCAAAGCGGGTTTGCGGGTTTTCACGCAACCATGGACTATCCCGGGCTTCATGTTTTCGGGAGCAACACCAAGCTTCTCTTCTTTACCGGCGGGCCGGGCTACCAGGGTCTGAGCGCCGCGTCAATGACAAAAAGCACCTTCTTTACAGCAGGTTCGGGCTGGCAGAACGGTGCAGGTACCAACGCCAGCTATGCGGCCGCTACCGTTTCACTGAACGGTACGCGCACCGACTATTCGGCAAGTGAGTTGTATAACGCCAACCTGAGCACCGGAGCACGTGATTTCCGGATCGGGGCCGATAACAACTATGGTGCATTCAGCGGTCAGCTGAACGAGGTCATGGTGTTTGAAGACAAGCTGACTTCAGACCAGATGGACCGTGTAGAGACCTACCTGGCCATCAAATACGGAACCACCTATGCCGCCGGAACCCGGGATTATAAGAATTCTGCCGGAAACACGGTATGGAGCGCATCCGCAAATACAGGTTCTCATAACAACATCGCAGGTATCGGTCGCGACAACAATGGCTCCCTGCATCAGAAACAGTCCTGGAGCACCAACCCCGGGTCACAGGTTCTGATCGGTACCGGCACGCTGAACGCAACCAACGCCGGTAACACTGCGTCACTGACCGACGGTCAGTTCCTGGTTTGGGGGGATAATGGCCTGGCTAAATCGCCAAACGTAGTCATTTCCGGTATCAGTGGCATCAGCCACAGGTTCGCTTCCATCTGGAAGGTGCAGAACACCGGGAACGTAGGTACCGTTCGCGTGGCCTGGGTAAAAAACCTGCAGAACCTCAGCCTGATCCAGAGTTCAGACGCGGTAATCAACTCGTCTGATGTTGTCACGAATATGTCGGCCAATGAAACCGAAATCAATGGTGTTACCTACAACTATGCGGATGTAACGCTGGCCAACGGTCAGTATTTTACTTTTGCGGCCAAAGTGGCGGCCCCGGGCGGTGTCTTTACCGACCTCAGGGTCTGGCTTAAGTCCGACGCGGGCTTTGCGCCGGGCGAATGGTATGATCATTCCGGTAATTCAAACAGCTACACCCAGACCAATTCTAGTCGTCAGCCATTTACCGCAACCAAGTCCTACAATTTTAACCCGGTAGTTGATTTCGGAACAACAGGCAGCGACGCCCGCTTTATGGTGGTGCCCGCCGGTAAGCCTTACTCGGCCAATGGTACCAGCAGCTCCGTTTTCACAGTCAACCTGGACAGAAGCCTCGGCGGGTACGCCGACATTCTGGGGTTTGGCGCCACCACAACCACCGCAAGCCTGATCAATGCGAATTTACCTGTGTTAACAAGGCTGGGTGTCAACGTGGTTAACTACCCCTATTCGGATTCTTCTCCGGCCCTTCCGGCCGTTGTAGCCAACAGGCTCTACCTGAACGACGTTTCGTTTACTGTAGGCGTGGCCGGTGTTAAGTATGGCCAGAACGGTACAACGGGTTCAAACAATCAGACCTTTGCAGCCGGGTACTCGAAGCATGCAAACGGTAGTGTACTGGGTTCGCAACCCGAAGTAAGGAACGGGTTGATCGGCGAGGTGATTGCTTATGAAAGAGATCTGACCGAAGCAGAAAAACAGCGTGTAAGGACTTACACTGCCATTAAGTACGGCATTACACTGCCGCACAACTACATCGCCAGCAACGGTACCACGGTTATCTGGGACCAGACGACCAACAGTGGTTACAATCAAAACATTGCCGGTATCGCAAGCGATGAGGGAAGTGCCCTGGTCCAAAAGCAGTCGCAAAGTATCAACAGCGGTAGCCAGGTCCTGATTGCCACAACCGGTTTGGCTGCCAGCAACGCGTTAAATGGCAATGCGCTGTCAAACGGCCAATCGCTGGTTTGGGGAGATAACGGTCTTGGAAAAGTTCCGGCGGTGGCTATTTCTGGTGTTTCCGGGGTTAATTTCCGCTTTGCATCCGTATGGAAGGTACAGAATACCTCCGGCGTCGGGACGGTAAGAGTAGCATGGCCCGCCGGGTTAACCAACCTTACCTTGATCCAGAGCAGCGATCCTGCTTTTACTACAGTAGGAGCTTCTACGCTGATGACCTCCAACACAACGCCGGTAAATGGCGTGTCCTACAATTATGCGGACGTGACACTTGCCAATGGACAGTACTTTACTTTCGGAGCCCAGTTGAATGGTCCGGGTGGTGTTGCACTGAACCTTCGCGTATGGTTGCGTTCGGATGCAGGATTCTCACCGGAATCGTGGGCTGATTTGTCCGGAAATGCCAACAACTACACCCAGACAAACAGCACCCGCCAGCCGTTTGTAGCCGACAAGCTGTACAACTTTAACCCTGCAGTTGATTTCGGTACAACGGGTGGGGACGCTCGTTTTATGGTAGTTCCAGCCGGTAAGCCATATTCGGCAAATGGTACTGCCAGTACTTTGTTCACGGCGTTCGTCAACCGTTCCGTGAGCGGTTATGCCGATGTCATTGGTTTTGGTGGCACTACGACCGGGGCAGCTCCTACCCAGGCGAACAACCCGGTTTACACCACTTTGGGCTCCAACCCGATTTTGTATCCCTACAGTAACCCGGGTGCCAAGGTGCAGTCCTACAAATTGTATCTGAATGATGCCTCTTTCACAATCGGATCGGGCGGTATCAAATACGGTCAGAATGGCGAGCTCGCACAGGTAAACACCAATGTTACGGCCGGAAACGCTCTTCATAACAACGGTAGCGTACTCGGTGCCCAGGGCGAATCAAGAAACGGCCTGATCGGCGAGACCATCGCTTACGAGCGGGATCTTACCGAACCAGAGAAACAGCGGGTCCGCAGCTACGTGGCGATCAAATACGGTATCACCCTGCCGCATAATTATATTGCAGCAAATGGAACGACCGTATTCTGGGATCAATCAATCAATACCGGCTACAACAAGAACATCGCCGGTATTGTAAGAGATGACCACGGTTCACTGAACCAGAAACAATCATGGAGCATCAACTCTTCCAAAGAAGTACTGATCAGTACAACAGGGTTGGCAGACGACAATGCAAGCAATGCAACTATGCTTACCGATCAGCAGTTCCTCGTATGGGGAGATAACGGCCTGGCAAAAGGACCCACTGTTGCTTTCGGAACCATCTCCGGTTTGCCTTACAACCGTTTCGCAGCCATCTGGAAAGTACAAAACACGGCGTCGGTCGGAACCGTACGCGTAGCATGGGCAAAAGGATTAGCTAATTTGAAGCTGGTTCAAAGTAGCGATGACGTGATTGATCTGTCTGATGCCGTTACGGAGATGTCTTCTACCATAACAATTGGCGGCAAGGAATACGCTTACGCCGATGTAACGCTGGCAAATGGCAGCTATTTTACATTCGCAGCCTTTGTACAAGGCCCGGGCGGGATCACCAACAACCTCACCCACTGGTACAGAGCCGACTATGACGTAGAATCACTCGGCGAGGGAACAGATGCTTCTGAATGGGCTGACTTTAACGGCGGGGTTATTTCTACGCAAGTGGGAGATGCCGACATGCCGAAGTTCAAAACGGGTGCTGCCGATTACTTCAACTTCAACCCGGGTCTTAATTTTACCGCTACGAACCAAAAGCTCGGAAATATCACGGAAAGAACGCTTAGCGCACTTGATTTCGATATTTTCACAGCCACAAAAGAGTCGATGGCCGGTGGCCGGTTCTTCAACATCGGTAGAAACAACACTACGTTTGACGGTTCCAACTGGGATTCACCGGGTCTGT
Organism: Ravibacter arvi; assembly: GCF_039540405.1. NCBI lineage: Bacteria > Pseudomonadati > Bacteroidota > Cytophagia > Cytophagales > Spirosomataceae > Ravibacter > Ravibacter arvi. The sequence continues at coordinate 146,914 of NZ_BAABEY010000002.1, read as the reverse complement.
ATGCCAATAGCGCGATCGCAAGAAGAAACAATACGGGATCGTTGCTGGTCAATGGCTACCTGGGCGGTGGAAACCCCGACTTTTCAGGTAACAGCCCGAGCATCATGTACTATACGTTCAAAGATGTCTCGATCGCGAAAGGTCTCAACGGCGGCGCAACAGGCACGCCTCTTGCACACGGAGCCATAGGTGAAGTAACCGGGGGCCATGTTTTCGGCTCCAACAGCGGTGATGTTACTTTGGGTGATGACGGTGGCTTTGTCGGGAACATCGGTGAACTGATCATTTACGGCGCGGGTGCCGTATCGGCTACCGACCGTAACAAAGTAGACAGCTACCTGGCTATCAAGTATGGTGTAACAATGGCTGCCGGCAGCAACTACACCACTTCCGCGAATGCGGTTATATGGGACGCTACCGCCAATGCAGCCTACCACAACAACATAGCAGGTATCGGCAACGACTTCCGCTCGGCCCTGCATCAGAAGCAAAGCCGGAATCAGCATGCCAATACGAACAACCAGGTAACCATCGGGTTGGGCGGCATCGCCGGGACGAACGCCGAAAACACCAACCAGCTTGCCGACGGGCAATTCCTCGTGTGGGGTGATAACGGCAATACGCAGGCCATGACCAACACAGCCAGTACCTATACTGCGTTTGTATACGCGGGCAGCATCAACAATGCCCGTCGTATGAACCGTATCTGGAAGGTACAAAACACGAATGTATCCGGGGAGACCCTGATCCGTTTCCCGAAAGCATCGGTCGGAACCACTACACTGACCAACGATGCATGTGCCGGCTATGTGATCATTTTCGCTTCTAACGCAGAGTTCACAAGCAATGTAACCGCGGTTCCTTTGACTGAAAACGGCACGGACTACGAAGCGGTTCATGCGTTCCCGAACGGAGCCAGCTACTTCACCTTTGGTAAAGTAACCCCGATCACAACGGGTACCGTTTATCTGCCGGGTGTAGTAGAAGAATCCAACGAGTACAACGACAATTGCGGTACTGGCGAATGGACGTATTACCGCAATACGACTGATGCTACACAGAAGTTCTTTGCAGCTTCCAATCTTTCGTCGACCATTCTGGACAACCTCACTGTAAAGGTAACGCCCGAGGGTGTGACCTACGAAGAGGGTACCAAGATGACCAAGCTGATGCCGCGCATTACTACCGTTACAGACGCTTCCGCGTCAGCGTTTACGGGTGGGAAAGTACGGATCTACTACAGCGCATCGGAAATGGCGGACACCGAGGTGCCGGCAGCCCTGGTAACCGGATGGTTCAAGTATGAAGGTACAGCAGAAGAGGTAATCGCCAACGTGTACGCTTACGGCAAGCTTGAGGCAGCGAAAGCTGTTCAGATCACGCCTGATGCCAGTGGTGTTGAAGACGGTATCAACTATGTCGAATTCCACAACCTCACTGCGTTCTCTTCGTTCGTGTACCTGTCGACTACCGAAGGCTCGGCTTTGCCTGTAACACTGGCTTACTTCAATGCGGCCAAAGAAGGAAACGGGGCTAACCTGACCTGGGCTACTTCGGAAGAGGTGAATAACCAGGGCTTTGAAGTCCAGAGAAGTGCCGACGCACGTTCATGGCAGGCAATCGGCTTTGTGGGCGCTAAAACGCCGGGAGGCAATAGCAAAGGGTTGCTGACTTACGACTTCTCTGATGCAGCGCCTGTCCGGGGAATCAACTATTATCGCCTGAAACAGCTGGATGCTGACGGATCACATATCTACAGCGCTATTGAAGCACTTCGTTTCGAAGCTGTGAAAAAAGCACTTGTGGTGTATCCTAACCCGGTAACCGACGGGAAACTGCTCCTGACCTTACCGCAATCAGGTGCTTTCAAACTTTCGGTATTCAATATCGCCGGTGTGGAAGTTCTGAAGACGGCTCAATCAGGAAATTCAGTGGATATCAGCGGCCTGCGTACCGGTGTGTATGTACTGCGGATTACCTACGCAAACGGAGAAGTTCACAGCAGAACATTTGCGGTAAACTAATCTGACGAATTGCAATAATTCGAAACGGGATCCAAATTTTTTGGATCCCGTTTTTCTTCCAGCCCTCCTGTCAGTTTAAAAGCCCCGTATCAGGCATACATTTGCCGGTTATCAAGCGCGTTACTTTCTCTTCACAGCCCCCTAGATCAAACTACTCTTCTTAAGTGCCCGTTTTTAAAAAATGGGTGTAAATCATCTTCGAAAATGGTGTATCCCCAGCATAATCCATCTCTGGAGCTTAGCCCCGGAACCTTCAGGAATGCACTTCATATCAGACGATTAAGCAAGATCCGATAAAAGGAAGGCCACTGGGTTTATCCCGTATAGCAAGCCGCATAAGAAAGTCTTGTCTATTTGGTAGGAATATCGTATGAATGATCAATTTACCCGGCTTACCCGTTGGCGGCAGAAATTTTGTCTGCTAGGTTTGTATGTGTCATTTGCATAAAATTATTTCGACACAACCTGTCAAATTATCACGCTAAAAACTGGCCCCTATCAATGCAATTAAACCGACTACTATGTCGAATTATCACGCCATACGGAGCCTGTATTTTTGTTTTGCACCCATGAATGTATGTACGCGTAAAGTGTCATGAAATCGGAATACAAAAGAGTTATTTTAATAATCTCGGACCAAAAAGACTTACATGATTTCGGGAGAGAGGTATTGGGTAGAAGCTTTCACCTGGTAGATGGTACCGGTGGCGAACAAGGATTTGCCCGGATCCGTCAGCTCAACCCCGACCTGATCATCTGCGACCTGCTTTCGCCCGGGCCCGATGGACTGTCGATTTGCACCAAGTTAAAATCAGACCCCACTACCGGCCACATTTCCATTATTTTACTAGGTCCGCCGGCCCTTGAGATCGACGGGTTCAGGGCAGGAGCAGACGATTATATCCTGGCCCCTTTCGACAGCAAAGTGCTGGCCCTGAAAATCAAGAACCTGTTCCGGATGCGGGAAGCATTATACGGTCAGTATTTGCTGGACATGTTTGTTCAGGCCGGAACGGATGAGCCGGGTGGCGCCTTTCTCGAAAAGCTGAGACAGCTTGTGCATGACAATATTTCATCCCCCGATTTCGGCGTCCACGAAATGGCCTTCCAGATCGGCTTAAGCGTTTCGGTTCTTTATCGCAAACTTCGGGTGCTGACGGGAGGAACCGTGAACAAATTTGTCAAGGCAATCCGTATGAGACGGGCAATGCAATTGCTGGAGACCGGTGTTTATTCCGTAAATGAAGTGGCGACCGCGGTCGGGTTCGAAGACAGCAAATACTTCAGCAGGGAGTTCCGTAAATTGTTTGGGAAAACACCCATGGAAGTGAAGCGCCTCAGAAATAAACGGGATTGAAGTGATCTAATCAACGCGGATTTAAGTAACTTCGCAGAAAACAGGAAATGGTGTCTTCCTGACCCAACCGCCCCTATCGGGCTGATGGCGCCTGTTAGAACTATACGCCTCCCGAATGGCGTACTAATAGGTATTTTATGTCATCATTTTATCGTCGCGCTTTACGCTTTGCTGCTCCCGGTTTCCGGCGTTTCCCTATTGTTTTCTTTTTAGTCAAATGGCTGATGCTTTCGGCCCTTATCGGGGTTTTCGTCGGATCCGCTTCCGCACTGTTCCTGGCTTCACTGGATTGGGCCACTGACTGGCGGGAAGGACATACCTGGGTAATTGCTTTTTTACCGCTCGGCGGCCTGGCTATCGGCTGCCTTTACCACTACTGGGGCAAGGATGTAGAAAAAGGGAACAACCTTTTGCTGGACAATATCCATCGTCCCTCCGGGATTATTCCTTTCAAGATGGCGCCGTTTGTCCTCATCGGAACGATAGCGACGCATTTCTTCGGCGGATCTGCCGGGCGCGAAGGGACAGCATTGCAGATCGGCGGGTCGATTGCAGACCAGTTCACCCGCATGCTGGGACTACGCCCGAGAGACCGCAGGTTAATTCTTATTTCAGGTATTGCCGCGGGGTTCGGATCTGTTTTCGGTACCCCACTGGCCGGAGCAATTTTCGGGTTGGAAGTATTCTTTCTCGGCCGGCTGCAATATGACGGGTTATTTCCAGCCTTTGCGTCGGCTCTTTTTGCTGACCTCGTCACCACCGCCTGGAACGTTGGTCATACCCATTATCACATCCCGCTTGTTCCGGGCCTTTCACCCGTCAACCTGCTCTGGACGATTCTGGCAGGCGCGGCTTTCGGAATCACGTCAGTTATTTTCAGCACGCTCACCCATGCCATCGGCGGGTTTTTCAGGAAGTATATTGCTTTTCCACCGCTGCGCCCGGCAATCGGCGGGATCATTGTTGCTTCAGCCGTCTTCCTGCTGGGAACTACCCGGTACATTGGTCTGGGTATCCCGACCATTGTTGAGGCATTCAACAGCGAACTTCCACCCTACGACTTTGCGCTAAAAATTCTTTTTACCTGTGTCACGCTCGGCGCGGCCTTCAAGGGCGGCGAAGTGACGCCGCTCTTTTTCATAGGGGCCACACTCGGCAATGCCCTCTCCTATTTCATCCCTCTACCAACAGGTTTACTGGCCGGCATGGGATTTGTTGCCGTATTTGCAGGCGCGGCCAATACTCCGCTCGCCTGTACCTTCATGGCCATTGAACTGTTTGGCGCCGAATCGGGCGCTTACGTGGCAATGGCCTGCGTGGTTTCGTATTACTTTTCAGGCCATCGCGGGATCTACGGCTCCCAGGTTATAGGACAATCCAAACACCTGCAATACCGCCACGAAGAAGGAATGCCGCTTTCTTCAGTGAAGAAAGGAGGTCGGAAATCGGAAGTCGGAAATCGGCGCGTTAGCGATTTCTGATTTCCGATTTCCGATTTCCGATTTCCGATTTCCGATTTCTGATTTCCGATTTCCGATTTCCGATCCCCCCTACCTCCACCCCAACCCGGGCGCCACGTGTTCCAGTATGGAAGACAATATGTGAACATTGTAATCCACGCCCAGCGTATTCGGGATGGTTAAAAGAAGGGTATCCGCCTCCCGGATCGCTTCGTCTCCGGCAAGCTCTTTGATGAGCTGGTCGGGTTCCGCGGCATAGCTTCTTCCGAAAACAGCGCGTTTACCCTGTTCAATCATACCGAATTTATCGCCCCGGCCGGATTCGCCCCCAAACAGGTAGCGGTCCTGGTCATTTACCAGCGCAAAAACAGAACGGCTCACCGACACTCTCGGTTCGCGGGTATGCCCTGCTTTCTTCCAGGCCTCCTTGTAAAGTCGAATTTGCTCAGCCTGCTGTACGTGAAAGGGCTTGCCGCCTTCATCGTACTTCAGGGTGGAACTTTGAAGGTGCATGCCGTTCTCGGCCGCCCAAACGGCGGTGGCATTGGAAGCGGCTCCCCACCAGATACGTTCCCGAAGTCCTTCAGAATGGGGCTCGAGGCGTAGCAAACCCGGCGGGTTAGGAAACATGGGGTACGGGTTAGGCTGCGCAAAACCGATACCTTTCAATTTTTCGAGGAACTCCAGCGCTTTACGACGCCCCATATCGGCATCGGTTTCTCCTTCCGCCGGTTCGTAGCCAAAATAGCGCCAACCCTCTATGACCTGCTCCGGAGAACCCCGGCTGATGCCCAACTGCAACCGTCCTTCCGAAATCAGGTCGGCCGCTCCGGCGTCTTCCACCATGTACAACGGGTTTTCATAGCGCATATCAATCACCCCTGTTCCGATCTCGATGGTATTCGTTTTGGCGCCAATAGCCGCAAGCAAGGGGAATGGCGATGCCAGCTGGGCCGCAAAATGATGTACTCTGAAATAGGCCCCGTCCAGCCCAATTTCTTCCGCGGCCACCGCCAGATCAATCGACTGCCTCAGCGTATCACCCGCCGTGCGCGCCTGGTAGGAAGGATGGTTGGCCCAATGACCGAATGATAAAAAACCGATTTTTTTCATGTAGCGGTGAGGTGTTAGTTGTGAGGTTTGAGGGGTGAGGGGTGGGGTGTGAGCCACTATGGATGGCCTAATTTAAAGAAATAAATTTAATAGGTAGCAACCGGTGTATTTCCCTTCAGCCCCCCTGCACCAATTCGTCCTTTGGCCCACCCCTCATACCTCATGCCTCATATCTGATATCCAATAAAAAAATCCGTATTTTTATCCTGACATAGGGTTGTCACATCACCCGGATACCTTTGTTGCAGATAGTTAAAACTGACACATATGAAAACAGCATTTCAGGTAAGGGGGCTCGCCACTATAAATTTTTACGCAGTCGATCATGAAGGAGCCAAGAAATGGTACAGCGAGCTTTTCGGTATGGCCCCATACTTCAGTGTACCCGGTTATTTTGAATTTCGCCTGGGCGACTACCAACAGGAATTGGGGTTTATCGATGCGCGTTATGCGCCGGGCGCAATCCCGGAGAAGCCTGCCGGCGAAATTGCGTACTGGCATGTGGACGACCTGGAGGCATCGCTTCAACACCTGGTTGACCACGGTGCGAAACTGCACCTGCCGGTTACCGATCATAGCGGCGGCAAAGGTAATTTTGTAACCGCCTCGGTCACCGATCCTTTCGGCAATATATTCGGCATCATGACCAACCGGCACTACCTGGATATATTCGAAGAAAATCAAAAAAATAAATGATGGAGACCAAGGACGGGAAAATGGCGATATACGCCAAAGACCGCGGCGAATGGCGGACATGGTTGCAGGAAAACAGCGACCGCGAAAAATCGGTCTGGCTCATATTGTTCCATAAAAAAAGCCAGACCCCTTCCGTTAATCTTATTGAAGCGACCGAAGAAGCGCTTTGTTTTGGCTGGATTGACAGCCTCTGCAAAAAAAGAGACCACGAGAGTTATTATCTCACTTTTTCCATGCGCAACCCCAAAAAAAGCAAGTGGAGCCTGCCCAATATTCAACGGGCGGAACGAATGATTGAGCAGAAGCTTATGACCGCCGGCGGACAGCGCATGATAGACATCGCCAGGGAAAAAGGCTTGTGGAACAATGCATAACGAAGTGACCGTATCCTGGCCGGCGAGGTCTATTTACTCCTTTACAATGGTCATGGTTTCCTCCGGCGCTGCCCGGTCAGCAAAAATGACTGTCAGGAGATAAACACCGGCAGGAATATCTTTCATATCCAGGGTTGTTACGTGCTTATCGGCAAGGTCCCCCACAGGCGTGGCTTTGACAAGCCTTCCCTGGCGATCATGCAATTGCAGCGACACTTTCCCGCGTCCGGCCGGTCCCATCCAAACCGACAGTTTGTCTTTGACCGGGTTCGGTCCTGCCTTCCACAACCGGGCGGCCGTAGCGCATGCCGCTTTTACAATTCCGGTGAAACCGGTGCTGCCGTCATGGTCTACCGCCTTAATCCGGTAATAAGCATTGCCCGATTCCGGGTCAGAAAAGGAGTAACGACCGTTCCCTGTTTCAGTTCCCCGGACGGTGATTTGCCCTATGCGGTCCCATTGATCGCCATTCGGGCTGCGTAATATTTCGAAACGGGCGGCATTGATCTCCAATACCGTCTCCCATGTAAGACGAACTGTATTTGAATAGCAGGCGGCAGCAAAACCGGAAAACCGGACCGGCAGGGAGGTTGCCGCGTCGCTGGCCGTCCACCGGGAAAAGCTGCCGATCCCGGCCAGTTCCAGCCAGTTGAGGCCAGAGTTTTTAACCGAACCAATTTGCGCAACCCAATCGTCGCCCCCGGAACTTTTCCATAAGCCGAGCTCATCTTCTTTGTTGCCGTTCAATTCACTATCCCAATAATGGAAACGGAGGGTAGCGTTCAGCGCCGCGTTGTTGGTGGGGTTAATGTCGTAGTACCTACTAATTGAAGCCTCGTCTCTCACCTTCAACGGCCCGTGCCCGCGCCGGATGGTGGTAAGCCCGAGGTCCACGGCGGAGGTGACCGTTGCCCCCAGGTTACCGGGATTCGCGGCTTGCGGCGCATTCAGCTTCGTACTGATCTGAACATAGCCCTGATCCCCGGTAATGCGACTGCTTTCCGACTCCTCCTGCAGGGTCGCATTGCCCAGCAAGGTAATGACCTGCCCGCCCAGCCTGAGAAGCCCGCCGTTGAACCGGATGGAGTTCCGTATGTTTATTTTCTGTTTCAGCAATACGGACTGCCCTTCACTTTTAGCGATTTCCAGATCATTAAAATCCGTGACACTGGCACCGGTTATCTCGTTATCCGACGTTCCGGCAAATACGATCCTGCCGCTTCCTGCCGGCGCATACAAAGTGCCGTCGTTGTTAAAATCTGTGTCGAAAAGCGAAATCACAGCGCCCGGGCCTGTCCCCAGCGTTGTGCCCGCCTGTATCCTGATCACATTCTGAGCGGCAGCACCGCTGTTCGCGCCATAAGTGCCAATAGCGACCAGGACGTATCGTATCATCCTATTATTAATTCCCGGCATCTTCATTTCCTGTATATTAAAAATTGAAAATCAGCAGCTTCTGAATGATCTTCCAAATCCCAGAATTTGGCTCGGAAATATCCCGCATTCGGGTCGTATCGACCGAAAGACGCCAGCCGTCTGAACAACTCTCTCGATGTCAGGATGATGATCGCATCGGTAACCCCCGTTGACCATGAGAGCCCCTCTACCCGGATCCGGTATTCAATTTCTCCCAGATTGTCGTACTTTTCTACCTGGAAATTCCCGGTACCGCTGGAAATTGCGCCATCGGCCGTTACCAGGCCATAGCAATAGGGAACCAGGTCATAGTCTCCGGTTTCAAGCCTGGTCACCTTCCCGGAAGCGCTCATGCGCAGATCTCCGTTGTCTGTCCAGAGCCGGTAAGTGTTGCCGGTCATAAAACGGGTTTCCCCTGAACTGTTTCCGGCATTGGTCCCGAAGCGGAGGTTGTTTCCCGATAGTTGTACGAAGGCGCTGTTCTCCCCGGCACTCTGAAATTGCAGCCTTCCTGTAGGGTTGTTAACCAGGAAATCGCTGTTATCCATCAGGATATTGCCGGAGAGCACACGGAGATTACCATTTGAAACATGTAGCTTTTCCGTTGGGGCGGCATTCCCGATGCCGATACTGTCGGAAAAGTTATACATCCGGTTCTTTACCGATGATTGCTGCCAATAGCTCTGGTCGAGAAGATAGCGCCAGGTAGTGCCGGTATACAAAAACAAACGCCGGTAGCCGGTTTCGGAAACCATCAGCCCGGGAGCGGGCGAAGCTATGGCGGCCCGTTGTGCCTCCGACATACCCGGGGGTAAAAAACCTTTGGTTACACTTTTAACTTCGAGCATGGCGCTGGCGACAGGTGCATTTGCACCGATCGATACGCCCTGCTGCGCCAGGCAGCCCAATGGCAGCCATAGCAAAATTCCCAATACTCTTTTCATAGGAACGGCAGCGGATAGGGTCAGGGATTAAACACCAGGAAGTTAAAAGAAGCATCCTGCCTGACTTTGGTTGAGATGTTGCTGAATTCGATGTATACACCACCCCCCGGATTCGGGTTGAACCCCGTATATACCCTTACATTTGAATCCCGGGGCGTAATCAACGCGACCGATTCTATCGTCATGCCCGGATAAGTGACATAGTAGGTCCCTTCCGAATTTCGCCTTACGGACGCATTCGGCGTCGAAAAAATAACGGACCCATCCTCTCTGACCTGGCCGTAACAGGCCGGCAGCAGGTTGTTGGAGGCCGTATTGGACCGCATCAACTTCCCGTTGCCGGTCATTTCCAGGCCTGCTTCGCTGATCGTTACGCGATCGGCCCCCTGGGTACGGATAATGACTGTTCCATCCGTGTTGGAAGCATTGGTCCCCAACCTCAGATCATGTCCTGACAGTTGTACAAACCCCTTATTTTCTCCGGCCGCCTGAAGTTGAAGGGTACCGTCGGGTTTGTTCATCTGGATATTCCCCAGGTCTAGCTTTATATCCCCTCCCGACACTCTCACGTTACCGTTGGCCACATGCAGCCTCTCTGACGGCGCCGCTGTGCCGATCCCGATACTGTCGGAAGCATTGTAAACGCGCTGCCGCGTGGGGGACCGGGCCCAGAAACTGTTGTCGATCAGGAACCGCCACGTTCCCTGCTGGAACTGGAAAAGTTTTTGTGCATCGGTATCGTACACCAGCAGGCCGTCGGCCGGTGATGCGATGGCTTGTCGTTGTGCACCCGTCATCCTGGGTAGGAGAAACCCTTTTTCGGTGCTTTGCACGTCCAGCATAGCACTGGTATGCGGTGTCAGGGTACCGATACCCACGCCCTGGCCGAAAAGCCCGGGCGTAACGGCAGCCACCCAAACCGGTATCAGGAATAGCTTTTTCATACGCTTTTTTTTGAACAAAGCTACCGGTTGCAGGGATCGCGCGCCATCGCGAAAACGGGTGATTTGAGGAATACCGCGGCCTTGGTTTTCCGGCTATGCGCAATTCCGGATCAGCACTATACGAGCCCGTCCCGGATGGCCTTTGCCACCGCCTCTGTCCCGGAATTAACGTGCAGCTTGGCATACACATTCCGGATGTGGGTTTTTACCGTATCGAGTGAAATGTACAGATCGGCAGCAATCATCTTGTAGCTTTTTCCCTTCACCAGCATCTTGAGTATGTCTTTTTCGCGGGCAGTCAGTTGGTAATCGGCCGGCAACGCCGGTATCATTTTATCCCGGAACAGTTCCAGCATCCGGCGTGCGACACCGGGGCTCATGGAAGAGCCGCCATTTTTCACATCGCTTATCGCCTCCAGGTAACCCGCCGGCGAAGTGGTTTTAAGCACATACCCGGAAGCGCCGGCACAAATTGCATTGAAAATATAGTTGTCGTCAAAAAAAGCGGTCTGTATCAGCACTTGTACGGCAGGGAAATGCTGCCTGATCAGCCGGGTCGCTTCAATGCCGTTCATACCGGTCATTTCAATGTCCATCAACACCACGTCACAAGGGATCTCCCGCAGTGAAACCAGCATATCCTCACAGCCGGGATAGCTGCCGGTACAGGAGAAACCTTCCGCCGTATCCAACAAAACCCGCAGCGTATCGCGGAGGTGTATGTTGTCTTCAAAAATCGCAACCCGTATCATTGCCGGCTATTTTTTTACAAATTTCATACTTATACGCGTATGAAACTATCGCGAAATGGGGTGAAACGGATAATGCGCCCGGTCCACCTGGCAGCTTACCCCGGAATGAGGCAAATTACGGTTGTCCCCTTGCCTGGTGCGGAAGTGATCGTCACAGAGCCGCCCACCTCTCTGGCCCGGTTCTCAAGGTTGGCCAACCCATTCCCTTTACGGACCGTAAGGAGGTCAAAGCCTGCGCCGTCATCAGCTATTTTTAGTACGATCGTCTCGTCGTTCCTTCGAATACTCACGCTGATGGTGGCTGCAGAAGCGTACTTCAAAGCATTGTTCACTGTTTCTTTAAAAATCAGGTAGAGCGCCTTTCTTTTGTTCATATCCAGTTTCGGAAGCTGGAGCTGGTCGCCATCAAAACTGGCGGCTATTCCTTTGCTGCCGCACATTTCATACAAAAAACGCTCCATTCTTTCCCGCAGATCAAGCCCGTCATCACCGGCCGGTTTGATCATCCAGACAATATCACCCATTTTTTCCATGGTTTCCCGGGAGTAGGTCGTTACTTTTTCAAGGATTTCATTACGGCTATCCGCCCGTGTTCCGGACGCCATTTCACTTAACATACAAATGCTGCTGAGCGAGCTGCCTACCTCATCATGAAGGTCAGCTGCAATGGCATTCCGTAATTCCATTTCAGCCATACGCTGCCGCATGCGGTGCCTGCTTACCAGTAAAAAAATCCCTGCCAGCACGAGTGCAAGCAATAGCAACGCCGCTGCAACGACGAACTGCTGCCGGTAAAGCCGCTGTTCCTGCAGTTCCCGGTTCTTATTGAGCAGCTCGATTTCGTTGTTTTTCTCTCTTACCTTGAACGACGTTTCCAGTGCTGCAATATCTTCATCGTATTTCTGCCTGGTGAGCGTGTCATGCAACGCCTCGCTTTTCTGAAGGTAGAAATAGGCTTCTTTGTGGTTTCCTGTGGCCGAATAAGCCTCCGCCAGGGCCTGTGCCGCTGCATGCTGCGCCTCGGTCAGCGCATTGTCTCCCGTAATCGCATAGGACTTCAACCCGGCGGCAATGGCTTCGGCGTAGTTCCGGCGATGCAGGCTAACCTGCCCAAGGTGGTTGTACATATTTGCCTGCTGTACCTCGTTACCTTGTCTGACTGCCTGCCGCATACCCAGTTTTGCACTTTCTTCTGCTTTCTCATACTGCCCGGCCGACAGGTATGCGTCACTCAGGTTACCGTAATACATGGCCAGGCTGATTTCGTCCCCGGCCTCCCGCGCCAGTGAAAGCGCCTTATTGAACTGGCTGATCGCGGCATCATAATTACCGATACGCTTGTCGATATTGCCCAGGTTACTGGCTACGATTGCCGCCATTTTTTTATTGCCGAGGCGATCGTATAGCCCGGCTGCCCGCAGGTAATACCGCCCGCTTTCCGGATAGTTCTGCTGGGCAAAATACACCGATCCGAGCGTCTGCAAAATACGCGCCCGGCGGTCGTCGCTATTCGCCAGCTCGGCATAATGCAGGGCAGTATCACAATCGGCAAGGGCTGTCCGGAGGTTCCGCAGTTGCATTTGAAAGTCGCCCCGGTTGAGGTAGGCCAGGGATATACGCGCCGGTTCACCGGCCTTTTTTGACCATACGATTGCCGAATCGACGTACAGTATTCCCGAATCAATCCGGGAAGCCGCCCCATAGGCAAACGAAAGGTTGAGGTAACACCCTGCCACCCCCCGGACATAGCCCAGTTTTTTCCCCAACTCCACTCCCGATCTCCCGTAACGTATCGCCTCGGAAGGCGTGGTATTCGCCACAATCCCGGTAAGCATCCGGTAAAGAATGACCCGGTTGGTATCTTCACCCCCCCTCTCAAGGGCCTGAACCAACGAATCTACCCGCAGCTGAGCCCTGCAGGCAACACTCAGAAGCAGCAGCCAAAGAAGCGACAGGGAGAGTTTGGCCATTGGGGGGAGGTTTGGGGAGGAAGTCGGAAATCGGAAATCGGAAATCGGAAGTCGTTTTTTTCGGTTGCGGTGGTATAAAGTGCGACCGTGCCGAGTAGTCTGCAGGGTGGCGACGCTGAATACAAATTTATTACGGGGTAATTGCGGGTAAAAATATAACTTTCCTGGAGAATATTGTGCTACCCGGTCAGATTCTCTGTGGTTTCTTGTTGAGTATGTACCCAAAAAAAGGCTGCTCCCTGACGGTGCAGCCTTTAAGAACGTACATGGCAGATTTTAGTAATTCAGGGACAGGCCGGCGCCAAAACCCATATCGCTGTCGTAGTGGGCACGAATACCGATGTTTCTTGTAATGATGTAACGCAGATCAGCCATGTATTCCAGGTCGGAGTTAACCATAAAGCCTGCCCTTATCCGTCTCGAAACCGGGATATCCTCTCTCATCAGCGACAACCGGAAGATCCCGTCATGGTAGACTTCGGCCTGCAGGTTCACCAGCATAGGCAATGTATACATGACCCCGAGGCTTACTGCCGCCCGGCTGTCTTTTTTGTTGACTTGTCCAAACAGGTTTTTTTCATGCTCGTCTATGCCCATTTTGCGGTAACGCCAATCGAAACCGATAAAAGGCATCAGCCACTGCATCTTGCCGATATACCTGCCGAAATGCGTTTCCACTTCATAGCCATGCATGTTGTTATAGCCCAGCCGCCACTCCGTGCCCAGGCTGTATCTTGCATTCATGAGCATGGCCTCCCCGTCGATCCCGTTACTGGCAAAATCGCTCTGTGCCATTAAGTGCGGCATATTGCTTTCACGCTGCAGCATTTTGTAAGCCTTAGCCTTGTCTTGCAGGTAGGGATTCCGGTAGTCGTCTACCGAAAAGACCCGGTTCATTCCGGCCATCATATGATACAGGATATGGCAGTGGAAAAACCAGTCGCCCTCTGTATTGGCCAGGAACTCGATCGTGTCGGTTTCCATGGGCATAATATCAATTATATTTTTCAGCGGTGCATGGTCACCATGCTGGTTCAATACCCTGAAATCGAAACCATGCAAATGAATCGGGTGCCGCATCATGGAATTGTTATAAAGCGTAATCCTCAGCACCTCCCCTTTTCTGACCGGTATTTTGTCCGTTTCAGACAGTACACGGTTGTCCATGCTCCACACATAACGGTTCATGTTCCCGGTGAGCGTAAATTTTATATCCTTAACGGGCGCCTCAGCCGGTAACCTCGTATCGTGCGGCGATTTGAGCATGGCATAATTCAGCGTAACGATATCTCCCAGGGCGTTCGGATTGTAGCGATTGGGATCTTCATCCGGATTTGCTTTTTCCTGGTGCGCATGATGATTCATACCCTCATGCTGCCCGGCGTTTTTTTCCGTCTTTTCGCCGCGGGCTTTTTTCTTGCCTTCCCCGCTTATTTCAGGGTACATCACCACATTCATGTCCATCTGGTTCAGGCTCATAGCCATACCCATATCGTCCAGGTTGCCGTCCATACGCATCATATCGTTCATCATCTTCATGCCGTCGAAGTATTTCAGACGCGGCAATGCTCCCACCGTTTGTTTGGTTCCGTCACCCAGAAAGTAGCTGGCGGAGCGGGTACGGTCTTCGGTAGTAGCCATGAATTCAAATGCCTTCCCGTCTTCCGGAATGGTCACTACCAGGTCGTAGGTTTCGGATACGGCAATGATCAACCGGTCTACGTCCACGGGCTCAACATCGTTGCCGTCGCTGGCGACCACGGTCATTTTTCCACCGGCGTAGCGCAGCCAGAAATAAGAGGATGCTCCCCCGTTGGAAACCCGCAGCCGGACTTTGTCGCCCGCTTTCAGCGGTTTACCATCAACGGTCTTCAGGTCGGTCAGATTGGTCCCGTTGAGCAAAATTTTATCATAATACACGTCGCTCACGTCCATTGCCAGCATCCGCTTCCATTCGTTGGTCAGCTTGGTTTTTAAACGCCCGCTGCCGATGGCCTCCGCGTAACTTTGGGTGGCGCCCTTCTTGATGGCAAACCAGTCGTTGGCAGCGTGCAGCATGCGATGGATGTTGTCCGGGTTAAGATTGGACCATTCACTGATCATGATGGGAACGGCAGGTAAATCATCGATGCCTTTCCGAAAGGTTTTGTCGTCCTTTCTTTTGTGCATGATAAAGCTGCCGTACATCCCGATCTGCTCCTGCATGCCGGAGTGGGAATGGTACCAGTGCGTACCATTTTGAATGATCGGGAAACGATAGGTATAGCTTGTGCCCGGTTTGATCGGCATTTGGGTAAGAAAGGGCACGCCGTCTTCCTTGTTAGGCAGGAACAGGCCATGCCAATGCAGGGAAGTTCCCTCTTTCAGCCGGTTGTGAACTACAATTTCGGCCGTATCCCCTTCTGTAAATTCAAGGGTAGGCATCGGTATCTGCCCGTTTACGGCTATGGCACGCTTTTTCTTTCCGGCGTAATTGACAATCGTGTCTTCAACAACCAGGTCGTAATGCACCACTTTTTGGGCAAAAATTACCGGGGCCAGGAGTAGCAGTGCTACCGTTAATAGCGTGTCTTTGATGTTCATCTTGTCTGTGATCTGGTTGGTACCGGGATGCCCGCACGTCATCACCTAGCTTTTGGTCGCTGTCACCTTCCCGCAGGTAAGCATGGAAGCGCCATAGTACGGATTTTTGATCTCTTTATGAGTGCTCAGCCAGTAGGCCTTTTTCATGGGACAATACTGGTAGTAAACCGGCGAGCTTACGGCGTCCGCCCCTTCTACCAACTTCCACATAAGTGTAGAGACATCGTTGAAAGACGCCCTCTGCTTTTCGAGGTTGCTGCCGGCTTTACTCAGCTTTTCGGTAGCTTTCAGCAAATCCTGTTTCCGCGAAAAATCTGCCTCACTTTTTACAGCTTCATGAAAAGTGGTGATGGCGGCCCCAGCTGCTTTGGCATCGCTATCGATCAGCGCATTTTTAACCGCCAGGTAATGCTTCAGCAGGTTATCTGTATTTTGGCCGAACGCCGATACTCCCATCAGCGTTATGACCAGTGCAAAAAAGATTTTTTTCATAGGAATGGAAGTTTTGAGGTGTGGGGTGTGAGACGTGAGGTTTGAGGTTTGAGGGGTGAGGCGCCAGGACCTCATGGCTTATAGCTCACGCCTCAAACCGGCTTGTCGTCAGGCGTTCAAGGGCTCCGCCTTAAAGCCTTTTCTTTTGATGATGGCAACTACCTCATCCGGTGTGATCCCTTCGGATTTTACGGTAAGGATCTTGTCGTCGTTGGTGATGTCTACCTCCCACTCGCAAATCCCGTCGGTATTATCCAGGTCGGATTGCACTTTCGATACACACCCGCCGCAATTGAGGTTTGTTTTGAATATCAGCTCCTTGTTTTCCATTTTCTTATTATTTCTTACAGTTAAACGATAATGCAAATTTCGCTCCGATCTGCCTGGTTCTGTTTACAATTTTCCCGGTTTGATTTACAATATTTGATGGTAATGGCCCGAAGTATCTTAAACGCACCAAGTATACGTCGCTTCCGGAGTGGACGACGAAACAGGCGGCCGGCCTACATTTTCTCTTCTCCGGGGCGCCTTTTCATAATCTCCAGTTTGCTCTTTCTTACCTTCTTGAAATAAGAAGGCGTACACCCGGTGATTTTCTTAATTTGACCGGAAAGGTAGGACGCATTTTTATAGCCCAAATCGCCCGCAATCCGGGTAAGTGAATGTTCTGTATATACCAAAAGCTCCTTTGCTTTTTCAACCACCCTGGATTGAAATATGCTCTTTACTGACAGGCCGAATTCGGACAGTAATATTTGATTGACTGTATTGTAATCCTGGTCCAATTCGGTTGTGATTCGCGTTGACATCGTCACAGATTTGCCCGTTTCCAAGCGGGTTTTAATTACCTGGTCTGCCGCGAGTTTTACCTTCTCAAGTAAGGCTGAAGGGTCACTATATGTTCTTTGAGGTGACATAACCGTTTACTTTAAAGAGTGGCAATTATTTACATCAGATTGGCACTCCGATACGACCAATACCTGTATCTGTGGTCGTTAAGCACCAGGACCGGCACGCAAGACTACGCCGAAGCACCATACTGATAATAAACGATTTATCAGGCGCAACAGCCGGTTGAGCAGCCGGCAGAATTATTGCTGTTGCCTGTCGCTACTTTGTAGCCTGCTTTTTCTATAGCGCTCACCAATTGGGTCGTAACACCATCGTTTTCAACGGAAACCAATAGCTTTCCGGCTTCTATATTCCGGATATTTATGCCTTCAATACTGTTGACAGCTCCTTTTACTCTGGACTGGCAATGTGCGCTCTGCATATCGGGTATGCTTAATTCTATATTTTTCATCTTGTTTTTTGTTTTGGTTTATACAAATTTCGGAATTAATTCATCCGGAATTGTTACGATATTTCTCTTTTGATTTGTAGCTTTTTTTGATTTAATCGGTCGGGATGACGGGGAGAATCTGGTCGGGGTGACCGGCCCCCTCCCCGTCATTCCGAGCGCAACGCAGTGGAGCCGAGGAATCTCCCTAATAAACATAAAAAGCCATTCTTCAAAAACATGGGTGGTGGGAGCGGGAGATCCCTCCGCTTCGGTCGGGATGACCCTCCGGTTGGAGCGGCGCCATCCATCGTGTTGTCAATGGTAGCGCATCTGCCGGATGGTCATCTTGAATGGAACGCAGTGGAACTGAAGGATCTCCTGTTGCTATAAAAAAGCCCTCTGAAAGGGATTGGGTGCAGGGACCGGGAGATCCCTCCACTGCGGGATGACCTCCGGTTGGAGCGGCGCCATCCATCGTGTTGTCAAAGGTAGCGCATCTGCCGGATGGTCATCCTGAATGGAACGCAGTGGAACTGAAGGATCTCCTGTTGCAATAAAAAAGTCCTCTGAAATGGATTGGGTACCGGGAGCGGGAGATCCCTCCGCTTCGGTCGGGATGACCCGGAGGAATCTGGTCGGGGTGAAGGGTGAACGCAGCGCTTCCATCCACATGACAGATTAAAGCCACGAATTCGAGAGAAGCGGCGCTGGCTGGCTTTGATTTAAATAAACAACCTTTAGCTTTTGACCTGGTTGAGGATCAGACATCCGGCAGATTGTGTTAAATGGGTTCGACGGGCTCACCCGCCATCCGGATGGCAGCCTCCGGTAGGCAGCCTTCGACGGGCTCAGGCGCCGTCCGGTAGACAGCCTTCGACGAGCTCAGGCACCATCCGGACGGCGCCTGAGCCTGTCGAAGGCTGTTCTTTGGATACCCATTCAATAGAAGCCATACGTTCCATTATCAGCCATCTGTAACTTTGTTGTACAGAATGCACGAATAGAAACAGCTCATTCGTGAATTCGTGGCCCACACCCCCTATTTTTTCCACTTCAGGCGCAGGCTGTTGCTCACCACACTCACACTGCTCAATGCCATGGCGGCGCCGGCAATCATAGGATTCAGCAGGAAGCCGTTAACCGGATACAAAACGCCTGCCGCGACCGGGATTCCTATCAGGTTATAGATAAATGCCCAGAACAGGTTTTGTCTGATGGTTGCGACCGTCTGTTTCGACAGGCGAATTGCCTGCGGTATTTTGGTAAGGTCAGATGAAATGATCGTCATTTTGGCCACATCCATCGCAATATCACTTCCTTTTCCCATCGCAATGCTCACATCAGCCGTGGCCAGCGCGGTGCTGTCGTTGATCCCGTCGCCCACCATCGCCACTACCTTGCCCTGCCGCTGAAGCTCTTTTACGAAATCGGCTTTGTACTGCGGCAATACCTCCGCTTTATAATGTTTGATACCGGTCTGGCCCGCTATGGCGCTTGCAGTAGCTTCGTTGTCGCCGGTGAGCATGTACAGGTCAATACCCATATCCTGCATTTCTTTAATGGCCTGTACCGAAGTTTCCTTGATTTTATCGGCAATCGCAATGACCGAAAGCGCTTGTTGCTTGTCGGCAAACCAGATTACCGTTTTCGACTGTTTACCCCATTCCTCGGCCTGCTGCTGCAGGGTTCCGGCAATTCCGATATTGTTTTCCGCCAATAGCTTTTTATTCCCGACGTAGTAGGTCTCACCGGCATAATCGGCTTTGGCCCCTTTACCGGTAATACTGTCAAAATTTGACAAGGCTACGGTTGCTGCGCTTTCGAGATTTTTCACAACAGCGTCCGCCAACGGATGCTCCGATTGTTTTTCGATGCTTAGAAGGATGCCTTTTGTGGTATCGTCGTTGTTCAACCACCGGATCCCGGTTACCTGCGGTCTGCCTTCCGTAATGGTACCGGTTTTATCCAGCACAATGGCATTCACTTTCTTCGCCAGTTCAAGGCTTTCGGCATCTTTGATCAGGATCCCTTTTTCGGCGCCTTTACCGACACCCACCATAATGGCTGTAGGCGTAGCCAGACCCAAAGCACACGGACAGGCGATCACCAGCACCGTTACTGCGGCGAGCAACCCTTGCACCACGCCGTTGTCGCCGCCGAGGATGTACCACAGCGCGAAGGTCAGGACCGCGATGCCAATCACTACCGGCACAAATATACCCGCAATCTTATCGACCAGCTTTTGTACGGGCGCTTTACTGCCCTGGGCATCCTGCACCATTCTGATGATCTGGGCGAGCATGGTTTCGCGACCGACTTTCACCGCTTTGAACCGGAAGCTCCCTTTCTGGTTGATCGTTCCGGCAAATACCTTTTCATTTTCTTCTTTCAGTACGGGAACCGGCTCGCCGCTAAGCATACTCTCATCCACATACGACGTTCCGGATACCACCATGCCATCCACCGCGATTTTCTCTCCGGGTTTTACCAGGATGGTATCACCCACGTTTACATCCTCAATGGCTTTTTGGCGTTCACTGCCGTCTGCTTCTATTACGATTACCGTTTTAGGCTGCAATCCCATCAGTTTTTTGATGGCGGACGAAGTGTTGCCTTTCGCCTTTTCCTCCAGGAGTTTACCCAGCAGGATAAACGCGATAATGACCGCCGCAGCCTCGAAATAAACGTGGGCGTGCAGTCCTCTTTCATGCCAGAAATCCATGAAAAGCATATTGAACACGCTGAAGATATAGGCGATTCCCGTGCTCAGGGCCACCAGCGTATCCATATTGGCCGAACCATGGCGGGTCTGTTTCCAGGCGTTGATGAAAAAGTCTTTACCCAGCCACAGCACCACCGGTGTAGCAAAAAGCCACATGATCTCGTTGGCGTACGGCATATCCATAAAAAACATACCGATGACCACCACCGGAAGCGACAGCAAGACCGCCCAGATCGTTTTGTTTTTCAGCTTTTTATACTTTTCTGCATGCAGGGTTTCCAGCGTTTCCTGTTGCCGGGATTCGTCTTCTATCAGCAGATCGTAGCCTACGGATTGTGCCGTTTTTTGCAGCCTGGAAACATCGGTCATGTTCGGCAGGTACTCGACAGTCAGGTTCCCGGTGGCAAAATTCACCGAAGCGCTTACGACGCCCGGTTCATATTTCATAATACTTTCCACGCTTCCCGCGCACGAAGCACAGGTCATGCCCAGAACGGGAAGGGACTTTTTAACGGTGGTAACGCCGTAGCCAAGCTCTTTAACAGCTTTCACCGCTTCCGCCACCACTTCGTTGTCGTCGACCGTAATGGCCGCTCTCCGGTTATTGAGTTCTACCTGGTGCGTTTCTATACCTTTAACCTGAGCGAGGCCTTTATCGACGATCAGCGCGCAGTGCTCGCTTTCTACGCCCTCCAGGGGAAGGTACACAGGTTCTTTGTTACTAGTAGCCATATCTCGTTAGCTTTGTTTTACGATACAAAATTGGCGACTAAACCCGGGCCGGCTGTTACGGAATTATGGAATTGATTTACAAGATTTCAGTTCGTCAAAGTAAGCCTGCCCGGCAGCAACGCCGACTACGCTAAAAAAGCTTCCCGCAATTACTTTCCTTACGGTGGTAAAGTTTCAATCTGGTTTGGCAGGAAATACCGCAAATGAAAAAGGGTTTCTTGCGAAACCCCTTTTTCAATCCGTTGCGGCATCATTTCTTCCAGCCTTTCGTCAGCTGATTGGGGACTTCCTCTATGGTCCCGCGGTGCGTCTCCGCAGCTTTTTTAAGCTCGCTTACCAGGGCGGGATTGGTCCCCGCAATATCAAACCGCTCGGAAGGGTCGGTCATCACGTTGAATAAGGTGGGCGTTTGCAATACTTCAATTTTGGGCGGATACCCTTGCGGGTTGTTGGATTTGAAGTACAGCTTGTGCGCACCTTTTCTGACGGCAAACAATTCGGTTCCATGATAGAAGTACATCACTTCCCTGGGAGCGGCGCTTTCGCCGCGGAAAACAGGCGACAGGTCGTACCCGTCGAGCACACGGTCTTGGGGTTGCTTCACGCCTGCCAACCGGCAAATGGTGGGTAATAGATCAAGTGTGCTACCCATTTTCGAAACCACGCCGGGTTTAACATCTTTGCCCCAGATCACACAGGGCACGCGCTGCCCACCCTCGTAGCTGGTTCCCTTACCGCCGTACAAAAGCCCGGCCGAGCCGCCATTCTCCCCAAATACCAGCCACGGGCCGTTGTCGGTAGTAAACACGACATAGGTATTTTTGTCCAGTCCCTCTGCCCGGAGGGTCTTAAAAATCTCGCCTACGCTCCAGTCTATCTCTTCGATCACATCGCCATACAAGCCTCTTTCACTCTTGCCTTTGAAAGCGTCGTTGGCATAGAGCGGGATATGCGGCATGCTATGCGCCAGGTACAGGAAAAACGGTTTGGATTTATGTTCTTTTATAAACCTGACCGACTCTTCCGTATACCGCCGGGTCAGCGTCGACTGCTCTGCAGGCCGTTCAATTTCCTTCCCGTTTCTCATAATCGGCACGTTGAAGCCCCTGATGTCCGGGTTGGTCTTCTGGAAGCGGTCATAGGCATATTCCTTGTTCCGGTCCATGTCGTTGGAATAAGGAATGCCATAATAATAGTCGAAACCGTTGGCATTGGGAGAATATTGGGGCAAATGCCCCAGGTGCCATTTTCCGACACAGGCTGTGCTGTAATTTTTCGTTTTCAGCAATTCGGCTATGGTCAGCTCCTTTTCAGGAATACCGCCCTCCGAATCCGGGAAAAGCACCCTTCTCGCATCCGGCCCCTCCATACCGCCGCGAACCGGCAGCCTGCCGGTCATCAGGCCGAAGCGGGAGGGCGTGCACACGTTGGAAGCGACGTAAAAGTTGGTCCACTTCTGCCCCTCTGACGCCATTTTGTCAATAAACGGCGTTTTGATCGTAGGGTGTCCGAAACATCCCAGATCCCCGTACCCCTGGTCGTCTGTAAAAATGACAATAAAATTGGGAGATTGATCGCTATGCTTATGCTGGCCAATCGCCTGTTGCGCGCACAGCGCAAAAGCGGAAAAGATAAAACATTTGAGTTTTTTCATAGGAATGGGATTTGAGGGGTGAGGTGTGAGGGGTGAGGTGTGAGGGGTATTGCCGCTCACATCTCAAGCCTCATACCTCACACCTACCTCTCGGGCCGCTGCCAGGGTGTCTGGCCGCCCTTTTGGATATAAGTCATTAATAATTTGTTCAAAGCATTTACTTTTTGCGGCTCCCGGTCCGCGAGGTTTTCCTTTTCATAGGGGTCGGCCTCCAAATGATAGAGTTCCAGGGGAGCATAAGGACTATTCTGCAATAATTTCCATCCATCATCAATCAGCGCATGGTAGTCCTTGCCGCCGTATCGCAGTCCTCCTTCTCTTCTCACAAAGTACAGGGATCTTTTTTGCATTTTCGTCTTGCTGTTAAAAAGTATATCGGCAAAACTCGTCCCATCGTAACCGTCGCCCTCCTGTCCGGAAACAATCGCCTGCAGAGTCGGTAGCACATCCATGGTCATCAGCTTTTCATTTGAAGCCGTTCCCCTGGCAATCCGGGCGGGCCAGGTAGCAAACGCCGGGATGCGGATCCCGCCTTCATACATGCTCTGCTTCCCGTTCCGGTAAGGTTGGTTGTTGGCCAGGTCATCCAGGTTTCCGCCGTTGTCGCTCAGGAACAGGATCAGTGTATTGTCGTACCGGCCCGATTCTTTCAAAGCCTTCACCACCCGGCCTATTCCATCATCCAGGTGCTCGATCAAAGCCACCAGCTTTGCCCGTTTGGGGTCTATTCCCGGCTGTCTGGCCATGACCTTGTCGTACCAGGCCTTAGGCGGCTGAACAGGAAAATGGGGTGCATTGTAAGCCAGGTACAGAAAGAAAGGAGCGGTTCCCTGCGCGGCTTTACGGATATAATCAACCGACCAGTCGGTAAACAAATCAGTAGCATGCCCTTGAGGATAGATAATACTGTCGTTTTTACGCATAAAATTGACTCCATGCCGCTTATGATCATGGTAATCCTCCATCATATCCTCCAGCCAGCCGTGAAAGTAGTCGAAGCCCTTTTGATTGGGTAAATTCGGCGCTTCCAATCCTAAATTCCACTTCCCCACCAGGGCGGTGGTGTAGCCGTACCTTTTCAGAACGCCCGGCATAAGCGGAACATCAGGCTTCAGGTAGCCCCAGTTATCATGCTTGTGGTACCTGATCAAACCGGGCACGCCCACCGCGTCAGGGTAACGGCCGGTCATCAGTGCGGCGCGCGTCGGCGAACACACCGGAGAATTGGCGTAAAAACTGTCAAACCGGACCCCGTCCCTGCACAAGGCGTCTATATGGGGCGTTCTTACGTCTCCCTGGTTGTAATACGAAACGTCATTAAAGCCCAGGTCGTCCGTGAGAATGACGAGAATATTGGTTTTTTGAGACTGCGCGAACACCATCGGCGGCGCCAGCAGAAACAACAGGATACACTTCGTAAGCTTGCTAATCATGGAGATATTACCATTTCGGGTTTTGGTTAAGACCGGGATTCAGCGAGATTTCCCCGACAGGGATAGGAAGCAGATTGTAATACTCCAGATACCCGGCCGGGAACCTCGTTTCAATCACTCCGCCGAGGTGGTCCCTGATCGTCAGCGGGTAAATATCTTTCCCGATGTTCCACCGCCTGATGTCAGACCAATACAAGCCTTCCAGGGCAAATTCTATTCTTCTCTCGTGCCTCAGCTTCCGGCGGGCTTCGGCCTGCGACAGGGTTCCCGGCAGCGCAGAGATTTTTACGTCGGCCCGCTCGTTCCGGATCCGGTTGATCAGGGCAATCGCTCCCGGGATATCCCGGTTCAGCTCAATCATAGCCTCCGCTTTGGACAGCAGCACATCGGCATACCGCATTACAATGTCATTGATCTCCGACTGACCTGAAACCGGGAGGTCTGCCATATTGTTTTCCCTGTATTTGCGGCTGCTCAGGTGTTTAAGCCGGTTCCCCGGATGGTTAAACGCGCCGCCGGGATAGATGTAATTCGGGAACTGGAAACCCAGGATATACGAGCCGGGGATCACGATGGTGAACTGCAGCCGCGGGTCCCGGTTCTTGAACCTGTCTTTGGGATCTACGGGAGAACCGTCAATGGTCTCGTAGGCATCTACCAGGTCGTCGGTAGGGACGTAGCGGCTTCCCCTGGTAAAGCTGCCGGTTCCTGTACCGCAATACTGGTCATGAAAAGAACCCTGGCTGTTTTCGCCGCGGATGTACTGGATATCGAAAATCACCTCCGCATTGTTTTCGTTCTCCTTTTTAAACAGGCCTTCGTAGCTCGGGAACAAGCTGTAAGTGTTTAATCCTTCTATCTGCGTAGCCATCTCCAGCACTTTATCATACTTGTTTTGATACAACCAGGCCCTCATTTTCATCGCCATGGCAGCACCTTTCGTAGCCCGTCCTTTTTGCGGCGCCTTAACAGCAAGGTTATTGATCGCCACGTCGTAATCAGAGATGACCTGGCTCCAGGTTTCATCAAGAGAGGCACGCACGAGGCTCTTGGCCTCGTCGGCCGATATGGCCGTGGTGATGAGCGGAACGCCGCCGTAAGTATCGGCCAGCAGGGAGTAGGCCAGGCCTCTCAAAAAATGTGCTTCGCCGGCGTAGACCTTACGCTTGTCGTCAGGCAGATCTACCTGGTCCAGTATCTTCAACAGGTAATTGGCCCTGAAGATAATGGCGTAAGCGCGGGTCCAGCGGTAGGTAACCACGTCGCCGTCTGACGAGGAGAGCTGCCCGTTGCCCATCTTGGCAATGGGTGTATTGCCCCAGTTGAATGCATTGGGCGTGGCGCCGTCAAGCACGCCAAACCCGAACAATCCCTGGTTATAGATAGAGTTTTCCTTCAGCAGCGAGTAAACGCCATTCAGCGTGTACAGGATGTCCGTTTCATTTTCCGGAAAACGGGCGGAGGTGATCTTGTCTTCAGGAAACACCTCCAGGTAATCGGCACAACCCGACGCGCCGAAAAACAGGAATAAGTATATCAGTCTTTTGAACATGGCCTAAAAATTTAAATTGACACCAAATGACAGAATTCTCGGAACGGGATATATCGCAGCCCCCGCGTCGAACGTGTTTCGTTCAGGGTCATACCCGTCGTATTCTTTGCTCGCGATCGTCCAGAGATTTTGCGCGTTCAGGTACAGGTATGCTTTCTGAACCTTCAGCCGTTCGGTAATTTTGCCGGGCAATCCGTAGCCCAATTGCAGATTTTTGACTTTCATAAAGCTGCCGTTCACTACCCAGAAGTCAGAATCCGCGCTGTTCCAGGAATCGTCAAATCGTGCCATAGGCAACTCTGACCCGCTGTTTTCAGGCGTCCAGGCATCCAGCCACCGGGTTTGGATGACGCGATTTTCGAAAGCCAGGTTGGTAAAAATGTTGCGGTTAAACAGGTTGACCCCGCTAACGCCCTGCAGCAGGATATTCAGATCGAACCCTTTGTACTTGAACGAAGGGGAAATGCCGTAGGTAAATTTAGGTATGGTATTCCCCAGTGACTGTTTGTCCTGGTAATCCATCCTTCCGTCGTTGTTCACGTCCCGGAACTTCAGGTTGCCGGCCCGCGGTACAAACCCGTTGGCATACATATGCTCCTTTGCTTCTGCATCCGACTGGTAAATGCCCTCCGTTTTGTACCCGTAAAGTTCGCGGAAAGAATACCCCTCGCGGATGAGAAACAGCTGATCCGGCGATCGTTCGGTACCGAAGTCCGTCACTTTGTTTTTAATGTAGGTCAGATTGAAGCCTACGTCGACTTTGAGGCGGTCTGCCCCCGGGGAGATATTGCGGTAATTCAGGATAACTTCCACACCGTCATTCTGCATGGCCCCCTTGTTTTCAAAAGGAGCGGTCAGGCCGCCAAGCACAAGGGGTATCGGCAATTGTACCAGGATGTCGGTGGTGTTCTTTCTGAAATAGTCCGCCTCAACCGAAACGCGGTTGTTCCAGAAGCCGGCCTCCACCCCGATATCCAGGGTAGAAGTCTGCTCCCAGGAAATATTTTCATCGACGAGCGACGTAATCGCCATCCCGGGTGCAAATGCCCCGCCGAAGCTGTTGCTGAGCAGGTTACTTTGATCTATTATAGTCAGGTACGGCGCGTAGCTGGCCACATTCTGGTTACCCAGCTTTCCCCATGAAGCCCGCAGCTTCAGGTTGGAAACCAGGTCGGAATGGCGTAAAAACGCCTCTTCCGAAACCCTCCATCCGAGTGAGACACCAGGGAAATACCCCCACCGGCTGCCTTTTCGGAACCGGGAAGAACCGTCTGCCCGGAAGTTGGCCTCGAAGAGGTACTTGTCTTTGAGCGCGTAATTGACCCGTCCGAAATAAGATAAAATGCGCAGGCGGTTCATATTGCCGGTCCCCTGGATACCCGCCGTTCCGGCGTCGACCTGGGTCAGCCCCTCTTTGGGCGGGTTGTTGCGCCGGGCAAATACATTCTGTATCTTATTACTTTCGTTCTGAAAACCTGCGAGCAATTTGAAATCGTGGCCGTTAAATGCCTTCGACCAGGTAAGAGTAGAAAAGAAGTTGGTATTCATCGAATAGTCCGCGCCGCGGTTCATCTCCAGTCCTTCCCGGTTATAGTTGCGGGTAGTGGTTTCGATACCGGAATCCGTATAACCAAAAACACTGGTATTGTACCGGTCAACCAGGCTCCATGCGCCGTTGGATGAAAAGGTGGTTTTGAACAGCAGGTCTTCGGTAATGTTGAAGTCTGCCGTGGTGTTGATCATCATCAGGTTGTCCTGGGTGGTGGTACGCCCGTTGGCAGCGTCAATCAGCGGGTTCCGGTTGTCGTACAACATGGCGCCCGCCTCGTCAAAGGCCTCTACAGAGCCGAAACGCCCCTTGCGGTCATAAGCTGCGGTATAGGGTGTGGCGCCGCCAAGCATTTCGAAAACCCTTCCGAGGGAGCCATAGTGAACATCGGCATAGGGCTCTTTCGACAAGCGGTTCAAAAAACTCAGCCTTCCTGCCAGTTTAAACCAGGAGTTGACCCTGGTGTCCACATTGGCACGAATGCCGAGCCTGCGGGAATTGGTATTGGGAACGAGGCCCTGCTGGTTGAGGTTGTTAAGCGAAAGATAGGTGGAGGTCCTCCCCGACGCACCGGAGATGGACAGGTTGTTTTGCTGGATCAGGGCGTTGCCGAACAACTCCCTGAACCAATCCGTGTTGGGATATTTGAAAGCATCCCCGCCGGATTTGTAACTGTCGATCAACTGTTGCGGAAAAATCGGGCTGGAACCATTGTTGGCCATCGCCGCATTGGTCAGCTCCATACTTTGCGCGCTGTTATTGATGAGGCTAAAGTGCCTACCCAGCGACTGTATGCCCACGTACGAATTAACGTTTACCTGCATCTTGTCGCTGTCTGCAGCCATTTTTGTAGTAATCAGCACGACGCCATTCGCTGCCTTCGAACCGTAGATGGCAGCACTCGCAGCGTCTTTCAACACCGAAATCGACTGAATGTCAGAGGGATTGAGCTGATCAAAAGAGCCTTCCACACCGTCGACGATAATAAGCGGATTGGAATTGTTGAGTGTGCCCCAGCCCCTGATACGTATCTGCGCGCCGTCGCTGCCCGGCTTGCCCGAATTCTGGCTGACCCAAACCCCCGACGCCGTGCCGCCAAGAGCCTGCGAAGCGTTCGTAACCGGTCGGTTGTTCAACTTGTCGTCATATTGGATCGTCGAAATTGCGCCGGTCAGGTTAACTTTCTGCGTCCCGCCATAGCCTACTACCACCACCTCTTCCAATGATTTTGTGTCGACCCTCAGGCTGATCTCGATATGTGTACGCTCTCCGACGGCCAGCTCCTGGCCCAGGTAACCGACAAAGGAAAAAACCAGGATCGCACCCGGGCCCGGCACTTCAATGCTGAACGAGCCGTCCACGTCCGATATCATACCCGTCTGTGTGCCCTTCACGAGGATGCTGACACCCGGGAGGCCCTCCCCTCTTTCGTCAGTGACCTTGCCGGTCACCATATGGGCCAAACCGGGCCGTTGCAGCTCCAGTTTTGATTGGAATTGCAGCTTTTTAGCAGCGCTGTTCTGACTTTTCCTGATTACAATATTGTGCCTGAAAATTTTGTAGGTCAGCGGTAGTCCTTCAAAAAGCTGTTTTAACGTTTCTTCAATGGATTCCCCGCGGATGTTCACCGATACCCGGTGATGAACCGGGATTTCGATCCGGTCGTACAGAAAAAGATAGTTCGTCTGGCTTTCTATGGCCTTCAGCGCCGACTCCAGCGTAACATTTCTTTTTTCCAGTGATATTTTCTGGCTATACCCTGTACCCCATACCTGGGTGAGGGCCGCGAGCAGAAAAAAGGTCAGCAGTTTCATTTTCATCAACAAGTTAGGCGGCATGATCAAATCATACCACGCCTTGTGGCGGGATATGGGTTTTATCTCCATATATTTGTATGGTTTGGGTAAAACATGAGTTGCTTTCTGAACAAAGGTTATTTCGTGAAAAGCCCGGACTTCGCAGGGAGAATGTTGCAAGCATTTTCCCTGTTTTCTTTTGGGCCCCGGATCAATTATGGTGATTTTGCTTTTACAGCCATGGCTGGTAATTATAGAGTTAAAAAATTTCGCGCAATAACGAACCTTTATAGATATACGTTCACGGTACTATGATCATCTTCCTTCCTTCCATCCGGTAGTTGATCCCCGCATATTGAAGCATGGACATAAACTCCGACAGCTCCACGTTCCGCGGCACCTTTCCTGCCAACTGCTTTTTGGGAAGAACACCTTCATAGGCGATATCTATATCGTACCAACGTGAGACCTGCTGCATAATCGACGCTATGTCGGCTCCTTTAAAGTAGAACAGGTTATTTTTCCAGGCCGTCACCTCTTCGACGTCTACCGGTCCGATACTGATTGTTCCGTCCCGGCCCACGCTGGCCGCCTGCCCGGGTACCAGCTTATTTCTTTTATTTCCGCTTTTCAATGCAACGGATCCTTCCACGAGTGTCGTGCGCGAAACCGCCTCGTCGGGGTAATTGGCAATATTGAACTTGGTACCGAGGACTGCCACTTCATTGTCGCCGAAAATAACTTTAAACGGCCGTCTAATGTCTTTTTTAATATCGAAAAAGGCTTCTCCTTCTATCTCCACCTTCCTTTCAACGGCGCTGAACCCTGTCGGGAACCTTATCGATGAGGAGGCATTGAGCCAGACCATACTGCCGTCGGGTAACCCGATTTTATACTGTCCTCCCCTCGGTGTCGATATGGTATGATTCCCATTGGCGGGGTGTTCATTTCCCGCGGCTTTGTATTCAAGATAACCGTCAGTCACCTTATTTATTTCAATCGCACCCTGTCTGAGAATCAGGCCGTCAGCGGCCTCATCCAGCAGGACGGTCGAACCATCGGCCAGCGTCAGCATTGCCCGGTTGCCCCCCGGTTTAATAGCCGGTTGTACACGGGCGGTAAGATCCGCTTTACCTGTCCCGTCGTTGCCCCATTTCAACCAGGCGCCTGAAATACAGATAAACGCCACTGTCGCAGCGACGGCGTATTTTCCCCATCTGCCTATTCTCCGGCCATTGTCCCGAATTTCGCCACCGTCGCCCTCTCCTTCAAAGTGATCAGTCGGCAAAGGCGGGATGATTGAATTCAGTATCCTGTTTTTTATCGCCTCGGGTAAGGCCTGATCCGTTTCATTGAGGGTGTCCCATGCCTCTTTGGTCAACTCCGATAAGCCTTCGTCATGTTCGGACTTTCTCACCAGCTCCATCAACTCATCCGTCTCCCTCTCGGTAGCCACACCATGATAATAGCGCTGAAAAAGGTAGGACAGCCGGTTATTCGGTTTTCTCATTCGATTTGGTACAAGTCAATAAAACCTTATGCCCTTAAAGACAACAGGCTACAAAAAAAGGGGGTATGACTGCTATACTTTTTTCTAAAAAAATGCTTCCCTTAGAGATACCGGGGGCAAAGCCTTACTACAAACAACTAAAAATCAATAATTTAACATCAAACTACCATTGCAGATTTTTCCGCCCTATGCGGAGAAAAGCAAGGAAAGAATTAATGATATACTGGCAGATGCCTTATCGAGGACGTAGGTGCTGATAGACTCGGTGGCCAATTGCAGGTACTTTTTTACGGTCTCCCTGGACAGGCCCATCTGGTCTGCTATCTCGGTGTATTTTTTTCGTTCGTGCCGGCTTAAAAGGTACACTTTCTGCTGTTGTGGCGGAAGGCGGTTGATTGCTTCATCGATCAGCCCGTAGGGCCCCGGGTCTTCGGGTTCGGAGGAAATAAAAGATTTTTCTACGAGGTTCCAGCCATCGTCGGTAAAGGTTACGCGGTCTCTTGCAACTTTTTTGAGGCTGTTCAGGGCCTGGTTCTTCGAGACAATGTAAAGGTAGGCCCGCAGATCATGGATCTGGGACAAAGTCTCGCGGCTCATCCATATCTTCAGAAACACATCCTGCACAATTTCCTCCGTGAGCTCAGGCGACCGGGTGATGCGCATAATATGCGTAGCCAACATTCCGTGGTACTGCTCGAACAAGGCCCGGAATGCCCTTTCGTCGCCCCCTGCTACTTTCAGAAGCAACACTTTCTCATCGTGCAGACGGGCATACGATATCATGGTTACCAATAAATATTTAAAGCGAACGGGCAAATATACCAACCAAGCCTCTATTTCTTCATGTAAATACTAAAAATTGTTCATTTTGAACATTCCGCCTGAGGAACTCCCCGGTGCCAGCGCAACGGGTATTACCACTTTTTTTGGACATTTGCGTCAGACACCAATACTCAGTCCGATCTAACCGGCGAAAAGCTTTGGCGTCATAATTCATAAAGCATTTTTTTACCAGCCATTCCAACTTTCGTTCAATGAGACTACTCGCAAAAACTTGCTTCCTGGTAATCATACTTGGGCTTAAAGCTTACGCCGGAGGCGACAAGCCGGAGGTGGCATACCGGACGGAGACGCTTGTCATAACCAGGCTTGCCGAAAATGTTTATGAGCATACGTCTTTTTTGAATACCCGGACCTTTGGAAAAGTTCCCTGTAACGGTATGGTAATAACGGCCGGGAAAGAAGCCGTTGTATTCGACACGCCGGCCGATGACCCGACCTCCGCCGAGCTGATTGCCTGGATCAGCAGCGACGTGCCCCGCATTATAAAGGCGGTAGTAGCTACGCATTTCCATGAAGACTGCGTAGGCGGACTAAGAGAGTTCAGAAAACACAGCATTCCTTCTCACGCGAGTTTCGGGACGATAAAGCTGACAAAAGCGGCAGGCTTCCCGGTCCCGGACAAAGGTTTCAGAGAAGCGCTGGCGCTGGGTGTCGGCGACAAAAAAGTGGAAGTCCGTTTTTTTGGCGAGGGACATACCAGAGACAATGTAGTCGGATATTACCCGGATGAGAAAGTCCTCTTCGGCGGCTGCCTCATCAAAGAGCTGAATGCCGGCAAGGGTAACCTGGCCGACGCCAATGTCAAAGCCTGGGCTGAAACCGTCAGGAAAGTAAAAGCCGCATACCCGGATGTAAAAGTTGTCATACCCGGTCACGGTAAAACCGGCGACAAATCCCTTCTCGATTACACGATCGGTTTGTTCAGCGGGGAATGACCTTCGCCCCCTAAAAAAAGTACCGGAAGCACAACAGTGGCATCACAAATCGAGAAACGGTTTGTTGTCCATCAGGTATTTCACCAGGGAAGCGGTATTTTTAAGATTCAGCTTGGCCAGGATGTTTTTGCGATGAGTTTCAACGGTTCTGACGCTCAGATAAAGCCGGTCGGCAATTTCGCTGTTGGTGAGCCCGTCTATAATCAGCCGGGAAATGTCCAGTTCGCGGCTCGATAGCTGCACGCTTTCCGCCGCGCTGCCGCTCTTGACGGGTGCCTGGCTGACTTTATCGCGTATGGCCCGGGCGATGTACACCTGGTTGTTCAACACAGTCGCCAGCGCCTCATAAAGCTCTTCTTCATCTGCGTTTTTTACCAGGTAGCCATCTGCCCCCGCCTCCAGCATTTTGACAATACTCGATTCGTCAGCCAGCATCGACAATACCACAATTTTCACTTTCGGGTAAAGTGACCTGACTTTCAGTGTGGCCTGGTACCCGTTCATTACCGGCATATTGACATCCAGCAAGAGAATATCCGCCGTATGCCCCGCCAGGAGATCCAGCACTTCCTGTCCGTTGCGGGCCACCGCAATTACCTCATATTGCTCCCTGTCCGACAACAGCAGCAACATGCCTTTGATGAACATCGTATGGTCGTCGGCAATTATTATCTTTTTCATATCCGGTTTGCATCTCGCTTCCCGGGCGCGGCTTCCACCACATCCCGCGGAACAGTCAGTGTGACCGCAGCACCTTTCCCTATACTGCTGTCGATAATAACGCTGCTGAAAATTGCCTGCGCATGTGTCTGTATATTGGTAAGGCCGTACCCTTTTTTGACAAAATCGTATTCAAAACCCTTCCCGTTGTCTTCATAGAGGAATACCAGGCCATCCTCCCGGTTCACCAGCGAAATATAAATCCGGTCCGCGCCGGAATGTTTCAGGGTATTGTTGATCAGCTCCTGGCAAATCCGGTACACCGAATACTGGATCGACCGCGGGATATGGATTCCCTGGGTGTCGATACTGGTTTCTATCCTGACGGTGGTGATGCGTTCTATGTTCCATGACAATTCCCGGATAGCGGCTTCAAGACCATTTTCATCCAGGGTTTTAGGGCTCAGGTTGAACAGAATGTTCCGGAGTTCCGAAATGGTTTCATCCAGCAGGCGGGTGGTATCCCGGTAGGTCTCCAGGTACTGCTCCGACATCCCCTTGGCAGTCGCCTGGATGTATAGCTTCAGCGACGACAAGCGGCCACCCAGGTCGTCGTGCAGATCAATGGCAATGCGCTTTCGCTCCTCTTCCTGGGAACTGATCATGATCCGCAGTTTTTCCAATTGGCGGTTCCTGATCCAGCGCCCGAAAACAAATGTTGCCAGTAGGGCCAGTGCGATACCCGCGAGCGCCAACAGGAACCGGAAATCGGTCCGTTTCCAGAAAGGTGTTTTGATGTTGATTTCCAGCACCGTCGGTAACAAACTGCTATGCGCAAACACCTGGAACCGGTAGTTACCCGGCGGCATGCGGGCGTAACGGACCTCCGTAGCACCGGTGGTTTCAATTGGCTCATTGTCATAACCGATCATCTGGTAGGTAACTTTCCGGTGCGGCGCGTTGTCAAAATCCAGTGGCGTAATATGGAAAGTCAGGGTGTTGGAAGTATGTTTCAGATCCAGTTTTTTTAATCCGACTGCGGCAAACTTGTAATAGGGTTCGTCATTAATGGCGATGTCGGTAATCAATGCTTTTACCGGCGCTCCGCGGACATTTACCGCAGACGGGTCAAAACTGTTGAGACCGTTGCTGCCGCCTGTCATCATCCGGCCGTCAAGAAGCTGCACCAGGGTTCCTTTGGGGAAAACCGGTTGCTGAAGTCCGTCCGACTCGCTGTAGTGATCGAAGTGTCCAGTATCCGGCCGGTAACTGTACAGGCCATTGTTGGAATTGATCCAGAGCCTGCCGCTGCCATCCCGGTTGAGATCGGTACAATGGGCCGTTAGCAAGGGTTTCTCACCGAGCCTCCCGCTGACCGGATCAAACGTGTACAGACCGGAAGTAGTCCCCAGGTACACGGTGTTTCCGATCGTGGCCACCCGGTTGATATTGTAGGGGGTCCGCGCCAGTTCCTTTACAATTTTGAAACCTTGACCAACACGCCGTACCAGGTAGAGGTTGGTATAAAAAGTCTGCAGCAGCAGCTCGTCTTTACCGATAAAAGACAGGTTGCTCACATTGGACCATTCCAGAGAACCGGTCAGCTCCTTCAGGAAATTGACGTGAAGTGCCTGGTCTCCCTTTTTCTCCAGATAGGCCGGCCCCTGTGTGGTGCCGATCATCAGTTTACCATTTACCGGATCCGTCGTGGCATGATTCAGCTCCGAAAAGACCGGATCGATCTTTACCTTCCGAAGTTTCCCGGTGCGGAAAGAATACAGGAAGAACTCGGGGGTTTTCGACTGGATCAGAAGCTCGTCGTTTCCGAAACGGAAGATCCGGCTGATGCCTTCGCCGGGCAGGTAACGGGCGCAGATTTTTTTAAGTGCCGCATCAAGCACCACCACGCCGGAGGCATCAGTGCCGCACCATACCTGCCCGTCCGGACTTTGATAGACTGCGTTTATCGCATTCGTGATCCCCTGCTTTGCCGCCGTTTCGTTGTCCGGCACAGGCATAAAAATCATGGGTTTAACAGGAGCATAATCCACTCCCTTTCCGTGTATGGAAACGAAAAGGTTGTCGTGCCGGTCGATAAATAGTTTTGTGATATGATCGCCGGCGAGGCTGCCGGGATTTTCGTTCTGATGGCTATAATGCGCAACAATTTTCTTTTTCGTAGGATCAAACAGCTTCAGACCATCCCCGTTAGTCCCTACAAAAAGCAGGTTTTTATAAGGATAAATACAGGTAACACCCGCCTCGAAATGGTGTATTTCGCTGGCGCCGGTATGGGGATTGAGCCCGATAAGCCCTCGGTCGGCGGCAATCCAGATTAGAGAATCAGAGACAATCGTTACGCCATCTACATGCAGCGCGGGCGCTTTCCTGAAATATTCACGGGTCCGGACAATTTCGAGGCCCTCCAGTGAATGGACGAAGATGCCACCGCCGGAAGCATTGGTAACCATCCATTTTACCTTTTCTCCGGGGCGCTGACCCACCACCGACCGCCCGTTCGTATGGTTGCTTAACAGGCGAGGCTCCCCGCCGTCATATACGTAGATTCCGCCGGCCATATTGGCCCAAAGCCTGCCCCGGTCATCTACGTGAAACGGGTATGCGTAATAGTAATTCCCGTTGTTTACCGATGGGAATACCAGGCGTTTGAAAGAACCATAGAGGGTATTATGTAAGGAAAGCCCCCGCTGCGTACCCACCCATACATTCCCGTTGCCTGCTTCCAGGAACCCCATTATCATGTTTCCTTCCAGGTTGAGGCTGTCAATGGTTTTGTCCTGGAAAGTAGTACAGGTGGTGCCGTCAAACCGGTTCAGGCCGTTCAGAGTGCCGATCCACAGAAAACCGGTAGTATCGCCGGTCAGGAGAATGATGTTTGGATCGGAAAGCCCGTTCCGGTAGTCCAGGTGGCGGAAATGCACCGCCGGAGGCAAAACCTGGGCATAAACGCCGGACACCGCTGAAGCAAACAGCAGCAGACCGGACCAGAATGCGAGCAGGTATAACCTCATAGCAATGGCTGTTTACTCAATAACTGCAAAAGTATCCTGATAATCTTAAATAAAGCCTACGGTTATCTGAGAAAAAATCCGTTTAGCCGGAGGGGGCCGGGCCGCGAATTCACGAACAAACTCCTTATTCGTGAATTCTGTACAACAAAGTTACAGATGGCTGATAATGGAACGCATGGCTTCTATTGAATCGGTATCCAAAGATCAGCCTTCGACGGGCTCAGGCGCCGTCCGGCAGGTTCCTGCCGGATGGTGCCTGAGCTCGTCGAAGGCTGCCTACCGGATGGAACCTGCCAGATGGCGCCTGAGCTCGTCGAAGGCTGCCTACCGGAGGCTGCCATCCGGTAGGCGGGTGAGCCCGTCGAACCCCTTTAACACAATCCGCCGGATGTCTGATACTCAACCAGGTCAAAACCTAAGCGTTGTTTATTTAAATCAAAGCACCAAACGTGCTTCAATGGAATTCAAGGCTATTATTACCGTTTACTAAATAACGGTAAATATGTCTCGCTCATCTTCCCCGAAAATCTGTCAAAAATGCGACAGCAGGCTATTTTCGGCCTTCCGCAAAAGAAATTACACCTTTTTTGGTATTGAATCCGGCCGGGGGCGCACGTAGTTTTGCCGGTGCTGACAAGAGACAGCGGCAAGATTGTTCCCTAACCCGAAATTAACGCGCTGAAAAAGCCGACAGAAAAGCGAAATGGTATGAAAGCTCATTTGCATTTGCTTTTGCCCGGTTTCCTGTTTTGTGCCCTTCAAACCCAGGCACAGGACATCGCCAATGTCGGCAGGCAAAAGCCTTTTGCCATCAGCGGAGCACTTGATATCCGCACCATTGCCTACCGGTCGGAAGGCATCGCTGCCCGGAGAAGCCCCTTTTCATGGGTGATTTCGGGCAGCCCGACCATCTCCGTGTACGGTATCAGCATCCCGGTGTCGTTTACTTTCAGCGAGCAGGAACGTTCGTTCGCTCAGCCTTTCAACCAGTTCGGCCTTAGCCCGACCTACAAATGGATTACGGTACACGGCGGATACCGAAACATCACCTTCTCGCCGTATACCCTTGCCGGACACACTTTGCTGGGCGGTGGTGTAGAACTGCGGCCCGGAAAATTCAGGGTGGGCCTCATGACCGGCAGGCTGAACAGGGCCACGACCGTAGATACCACTACCGGCGCCCTCAGGCCTTATAGCTTTTCACGCTTCGGGACCGCCGTGAAGGTAGGCTACGGTTCAGAAACCAGTCATGTGGACGTCAGCTTCCTCCAGGCAAAAGACCACGAAAAAAACTTTAAGGGAAACCCCGATTCGGTAACAGTAAGGCCGGCCGCCAACTCGGTGCTGGGGGTGGGATTCAAATTCGGATTCCTGAAAAACTTCCAGGTATTCGGCGACGGCGGCGTCAGCATTTACACCCGCGACAGCCGGTCGGACCTGGTCATGGAAACCGATTCTTCCCGGAAGCTTCTAAGCGGAATGATCAGCCTTTTCAAAGTCAATGGTACCAGCGAATACTACCTGGCCTACAGCGGCGGAGTGGGCTACACCAGTAAATACTTCTCGCTGAAGATCATGTACAAGTACGCAGACCCCGGCTTTAAATCAATGGGCGCCTACTATTTCCAGGACGACCTCCGGAATATTACCCTCAACCCTTCGTTCAACGCCCTGAAGGGCAAACTGCGGTTTACAGGCAGTATCGGTATCCAGGAAGATAACCTGAAAAAACTCAAAGCCGCAACCACCCGCCGCATTATCGGCCTGGCCAGCCTTTCCTGGGAAATTACGGACAAGCTTGGCGTGGATGCGAATTATACCAATTACACTTCAAATGCCGAGCCGACCGTAACCCTGATCGAAAACAAGTACCTGCTGGCCCAGACCAACAGCAATATCTCGGTCACGCCCCGCCTGGTGATGCCCGGAAAAACCACCACCCAGGTGGTGCTTCTGTCCTATAACCTCAGCAGCCTCAGGGACCTGAACAAGGATACCCTGCGGGCCGGCAACATCCGGTCGCAGGTGGCTTTCCTGAACCATAACCTGACCTGGAACAAGCTGGGAATGACCCTCATGTCAGGGTTGAATTATACCACCAACGAGCTGGCCGTGGGTAATTTCACCAACTTCAGCGGTATGCTGGGTTTTTCTAAAACTTTCCTGAAGAACAAGCTGATGGTGAGCAGCAACAACAGTTATGTGCTCACCAAACCGATAAAAGGGCGCGGGAGAATCATGAACCTGGGCGGGAATGTGGCCTACATGCCGGCCAAGGGGCACCGCTTTTCTTTGAGAATCAACTCTATGGACAATCGTATTGAAAGGGACGACGCGGATCCGGTTCGGTATTCGGAGCTTACGGGCGAACTGGCCTACACCTTTAACTTCTGACGTGATGAGAAACCTGGTGTTGTTTATCGGAGTTATGTGCATGGCACTGAGCACCTGGGCACAGGGCAATTCCGTCAGGCTGACGCTCAACCTGATCCCTCCCTACTCCACCAGCCTCACCGATTACCGGCCTTCGCCTTCAGGGCCGGGCAAAATGATCGTGACCATACAAAACCTGGCCAACCGCGAGCAGCGGATTTATATACGTGCCGAAGTCAGGGGGGAGAACAATGGGGTCCGGATTTACACCAATCCCGATTATGTTCCGGCCACGCCGGTGGTACTCGCGCCCATGGAAACGAGACAACTCTTCCCGGCGGAAATTATGGAAATCTATGACCCGAACCGGCTGGTCTACATCGGTACCGACCAAAGGCAGATCCGGAATTCGGACCGGGTGCCGGAAGGCCTCTACTCGGTCTGTATCCGCGCCTACGACCATACACCCGGCCGCACACAATTTCCGTTGTCCGCCGAAAACCCCTCCGGCTGCGCTACGGCCTATATGCAGGATGCCGAACCCCCGATGCTCATACAACCTTTCCAGCATGCCGAGGTCAGGGCTTTCCAGCCTCAAAACATCATTTTTTCCTGGAATCAGCCGGCCGGCGCCGCTCCGGATACCCGCTATCGACTGCGTATACTGGAAATGTTTGAAGGAGACGGGCGTCATATTGATCCGAACGTAGTGTATGAATCTTCACGGTCGCCCGTATTCGACCAGGAGGTGATGGGCACGAACTATATCTATGGACCGTCGGACCATGCACTGGTACCCGGGCGGCGGTATGCATGGGCGGTTACGGTGGTAGATCCTGCCGGGAAAACCTCGTACCGGAACAACGGCCGCAGCGAAGTAAGGGCCTTTCTGTTCAAGGATTTTTCACCAGCACCCATAGCGCCGGCAGCCCCGCCACCCATCGTAAAAAAGAACAGCGAAAAGGAAAAACCGGCTGCTCCGGTTGTGTTGTCCAAGGTAACGTTTGTACGGGACCTGGAGATCCGGAACCTGGTTCTCAATACCTTTAAAGGAAAACTTGTGTGGGCCTTCCGGAAATCGGAAACCGGGTATGTGGCGGCGCCCCCACCCACCCGCGAGGAAGTTCCCGGATCCGGTTCCCGCACGCTCGGCGATTTTGCCCAGCCCAGGGATTTCGCGGTAATGGAAGCGTCACCGGGGATGCTGGACCGGCTCACAAAAACAGGAAACAGCGCGCCGGCTTCAGGTAGTAACAAAACCGCCGCTCCTGCGCTTTCAACCGGTAATCTTTATGCTTTCGGCGGAGGAAATACGCATGTCGAACTGCTTTCAAACGCCGTAGTCGAAAGCAGCTTTATAAGTGAAATGATGCGGAGGCAGCGCCACCAGGCCAGGATACTATCGCTGGCCGATGAGAAACGGTACCCGCTGGCCGACACAAAAATAAGCCTCTATCTTCAGAAAAAAGTGGGCGGACAGAGCGCGGCACCCGGCAGCAACGGCGTGGAAGGAGATCTTCTTGCCGGTCAGGCCATGACCAATGCCGCGGGCGAGTTTTCAATCACCTATACCGACGAGGTGCCGCCGGGATACGAAGCTTTCCTTAAAATCGAGAATCCTTACTTTGAATTCGCGGCTTATGATATCCCGCTGGTAAAAGGAGAAAACGGCACTTACGACGTCGGAGAACTGACGGGGCTGGCCAAAACCTTCAGGATGCGCGTCAAAGTGGTCAACGAAGAGGGTTCAGAGCTCGACCTGGCCACTGTAAGGCTGGAACGAACCGCCGGGTTCTACAACAGTGTCTCCACCAACGGCAACCTGGTGCACGAAGTGATGAAAGACAGTCTGAGCGGCCAGCCCGCCGAAGTAGTCGCGGTGGGCAAATCAGGGTCATTCTGGCCGAGGATGTTTTACAGCCGGAGTTTTTCGGACTCCTATTCCGTGGTTATCGAAGGCGAAGGGATCCGGAAGACGGTTCGTAATGTGAGCCTCATTGACTTCGGCATGGAGGACCTTTCCGAATCGGGCAATGTGGTTTTCCTCGAAAAAAGTTACGTAGCCGACATCGCCCTGCCGGTGGTGGAGGGCCGGGTACTTACCCGGAACGGGGAAATACCAGCGGCAGGCGCTATCGTCACCGTACGCAAAAAGGGCAGCAAGTCCGGGCAAACCACACAACGCGCGGATGGCACGTTTGTTATGATGGTCGATCTTTCGGCCAGATCAGCAACCGCGGATAGTCTCGGGCGCTTTAAGGTGGAAAACATTCCTACCAGTCCCGAAGCGGCCGAGGTGGTCGTCCAGTACAAAGGCAAAGAAACCAAACACGACAAAGATCTGTACCTCTCGCAGCGCGGGTTAAAAGAGGTAATCGATCCGCTGTTCGTCAACGCAGAGCTCGTCACGGTAGTCGGTAAGGTGGTAGACGTTAACGGCGAGCCGCTTCCCGATGCAACGCTCAATTGGAAGAATGGCGGAAAGGCGTTTTACAGCGATGAAGAAGGTAATTTCACCGGAAGCCAGACTGAAGGAAAACATACGCTTATTGCCCGGAAACCCGGCTTCAGGGACACCGAGTACGAGGTAGACCTGAAAGTGGAATCCAAGCAGAAGGGCTCCTATAAACCGTCTGCAGCCGGCAACCTTCTGACCGGGCAATGGGCACAATCAGTAGCTAGCGCCCGGGCACAGTTTACCGGGACCGGCCAGTACGCCGGGCAGGCGGTCGTACCCAAACAGTCTGCGAAAAAGCCGGAACAGGCGCCCGAGGGGAAAGCCCCGGTACTCAGTTCGAACCTCGCGGCGTCGCAGTTGGTCACGACAACCGCCGCATTAAATTATTACAACGTGTTTTCCGACGGTTTAGGCACGGAGTCGATCTCTTCCGGGCATGTCGTTGTGATGAGCAGGTTTTATGTAAAGGCGATCGTAAAAGATGATGCTACCGGGCAGCCGGTCGCCAACGCGAAAGTCTCGACCGAAGGAGGTACCGCTGTTTCGCTGACCAACACATCCGGAACCGCAGTGGTCGGAGATGTGCCTGGCGGCAACGCGGCGTTGATCGTAAGCGGACCGGAAGGGTCTTTTTACGCGACACGCAAAGCCGAGATCCTGATGGAAGTTTCAAAAGATACCCTTACCGTAGAAGTGACGCTCAAAGCCGGGGCAAAGGCAGCGGGGCAGGTGAAACAAAACGGCAACCCGGTAGCCGGCGCGACCGTCGCGGTAGAAGGTCTTGAGCACATTTTCACGCTGGCCGACGACCAGGGCCGGTACACGCTTTCGGGCATACCGGTAGGAGAATATACGCTGATTGCCAGCAAAGAAGGGATGCTGGCCGATCAGAAAAGCCGGCAATTCGATGCGAAAGAATCCTATACCCTTGATTTTAACCTTACCGATCCCGGGTTTAATGCTTCCAGCCTGCTTGGTTTCAAAATGGTGCTGCACCGGTCGAAACCAGGGCCGGGCCCCAATGAATTCATTATTTCCGGGGAGTTGAAAGACCTTCCTGACAACCCGGTCTTCAAAAACGCGGGCAATGGTGCGCTCACGCTACGTTTCTCCGATAAAATCATCGTAAAAGACGGGAACACCATCTACCCCAAAGGCGGGGAGCTGGTTACCGATGTCTCCGAAATCAGGCTGAAGGCCTTCGGCTACCTGGCTGTACGGCTAAAAAACAGCACGGGAATCAGGGTGCGGCCGGCTTCGCCCGGCAATCGGACGGAGGGTGAGATCACTGGCGAAGCTGACCTCGATATAGGCGCCACTTTTGCATCGCTATCCGGGATTACGCTGCCGTCGACGCCTGTTAAGATTAAAACGGGCAATGCCGGCAATACCATAGCGCCGATTTCCAGCACTGGTTCCCTGTCGCTTACTTCGTTCGGACTGTCGGGTGCAACGGAAGGCTGGAGCCTTTATGATATCAAACTTATACCGGACCTGGCCGGCTGCAATGTCGATAAGGACGGGATCAACCTGAAGGGGAAAATCAAAATAGAGGGCGTTCCGCTTCTGAACAACCAGGAACTGAAGCTGGACAGGCTGGTCATCAGCAAACGCGGTGAAATAAAGGACGCGGGTATCAGCCTCAACCCGGCGCCCGTGCTCACCCTGGTTACCTGGAAGCTTAAGCTGAACCGCGTCGCCATCAACCAGTACGGCTTGAAGCTGAGCGGCGACCTGGATGTGCCGGTACCTTCCTCCGAAACGGCGAAAATTGCGGTAAAAGAGCTAGGGATAAACGGAGAATCACTGACCGGCGGCACGTTCCTGCTGCCGTCGGCCGGCATCGATATTTTCGGGCAGGTCCGTTTCAAGACCAACCCGGGCAAGGACTTCACGATCCAGAAAATAGCCGGGTCCACCCATTACCGGTTTATCGGGGCAGGTACCATCGATCTGCCGAAATGGATCAACCAGCGGATCAAGCTCGATCATTTCAGCGTCGCAACCAACGGCGACTTCTCGGTGGTGGCGGAAACCGACATTGAAGTGGATTTCGCCGGGATGGCAAAGCTGGGGATCACCAAGTTCGGTTTTGCCTCAAATGTCTCACAGATTACGGTTGGCGGAAAATTCAGGCTGAATATTCCCATGTTCGGAGCGGGAGCAGAAGGCACTATGTACTTTCGCAAAGGGCAGGCGCCGCGCATGGACGAGCTCGGAATTTACTTCGATCTGGCGTCCGCCATCGCGCTGGAAGCCAAAGTAAAATTCAATGAGACCGAGTTCAGGGGAAAAGGCGGGCTCAAACTTGCCGGCATACCGGGCGTCGGACTGGAGTTCTGGTAT
Organism: Ravibacter arvi; assembly: GCF_039540405.1. NCBI lineage: Bacteria > Pseudomonadati > Bacteroidota > Cytophagia > Cytophagales > Spirosomataceae > Ravibacter > Ravibacter arvi. The sequence goes on along the minus strand of NZ_BAABEY010000002.1, from coordinate 103,912 downwards.
GAGAAAAAGAGCGCCGGGCCCCGGGTGGGTGCGCAGTTCCTTGCCAATGTCGTTATTCCGATAGGTCTCGTCAAACTGGACAAACTGACCGGCGGCTTCGACTTTGACTTTTCAGCCAACATTTATAGCATCAATGCCGGCGGGCGCATCACGGTAGCACCGGATCCTTACGGGGTGGTGGCGCTCGACCCCGTAGCGGTCAAAGTAACGTCTGCGCCCGGCGGACCTATTTTTGAAGGCGGAGCTACGGTCAGGGTCATGAATTCCTGGGCCATCGGCTCGGCCACGATGAAACTGGATTTTAACCGCAAACAGTTTTTTATTGACGGTGAATTCGGGGCCGGCTTCAGCCTCATGAAAGGGGTCAACGTAGAAAGCAGATCGGGTGTCCACCTGGAGCTTTTCACGGGGGCCGGCAACAACTATTGGTTTGTAGCCGGTTACTCGAGAACGAACATCCTGGGTATTTTCGATACCGGCGTTACGATTGCAGCCGGGTGGAATGTTCCCAAAAGTACGCACGCCTCACTTGCGGGCGTCCCGGATTTCGTGCTGACCAACGGCAGGCTGTACGGCGGTTATTTCGGAGCGTACTCGAATATCGACATCGGCTCCCCGTCGATCAACTTCCTGGGACTGGCACGCGCCACTGTCTGGTACAAAAATACGGGAATGAGCGAAGTATATGCCAACCTGAAATCCAATGCTTTCGGGCTGAAGATTGCGTCTTCATGGAATGCAGGCGGAAAAGTAACCGTATTCAAGGTGGGCGATATCGCGCATGCCGATATTGGTTTTGCAGGTGCGCTGGAAGGATATTACAACAGTAACGCATGGGGGCTCCGCGGCAGCCTTTCCGGGCATGTGAGGGGCCACATCGGGTGTGACGGAGGCTGCAACTTTATTACCTGGGGCGGGTGCTTCAACGCCTGCCTGGTAGGCTGTGAAGTATGTCCTATTCCCTGCGGATTTAAGGTCTGCGCGGGTGCTGCCGCCGATGTCTCCTACCAATCAAACGGGGGCTTCGACGTAAAACTTAGACTTTTCGAATAAGATGAAACTGCTAAAAATCGTGTGGCTGGGGTGCCTGACGCTGCTTTTCGGGCAGGGATATGCACAGGTGGTAATACGCGAAGGCAAAGAGGCGGTCTATGTGTTTCTTGCCGACCGCCGGTTGTCGGTCGGGACGCCCCTGCAGTCGGTGGTCGGCGTCAACCTGTCGCGGGCAACGGGCGACGATCCCCTGTTCAAACCGTTGGGAAAAGTTGTGGCAGCCGAAACGGTTGCGGATTTCAAACGCATTGCCGGAGAAGGCGTGCTCAGGAACATACAGGAGCTGAAAGGGCTGAAAAGCGAGCTGGAGGCCTGGGAGTATGTCCGGAAAACGCCCAACCTGTCTGATTACGGGCTGATTGTGCTCAACCCGGATTTCGGTGTGGCGATGGGCGCGGTGTACAAGGATGAAGAAGTGAAAAAGCTGCCCGTCAGGAATGTCCGCTATCGCGCCGAATTTATCACCGCCGACGGGAAGGGGAACCAAACCCTTACCGGCAACCTGATACTTGGCACACCTCCGGCCATCGGCAAACCCGTGCTCGACTATATCAGCGAGGGCGATTCGGCTGTGATCGTAAGCTGGAAGCTGAAACAATCCACCTCCCCCGATGCCCTCCTCGGACAGGTGTGGGTCCGGGAGAAAGCCAATGCACCTTTTCAAAAAGCAGGCTATGCCTTTGCTAACAGGGGAGAAAAGGATGATGACCTTACTTTCACCTGGCAGCAGGAGGTAAAGCCTGGTCTCTCTTATGGCCTGTTCCTGGAGCCACAAACCCTCGTGCACCTGCCGGGCCCGGTATCCGACACCGTGTCGCTTATTTCACGTAACTTCAAAAGCCTGGCCCAGATTCCTATCGCTTCGGTGAAAGACACCGCAGGCGGGATCTACCTGTCCTGGAAAGCATTGACGGCCCTTTCCTTTTTCAGTGGGATCGTAATCGAACGGAGCAGGCAGCCCGCCGAAGGTTTTGTCGTGCTCGACACCATTCCCGCCGCATCGACCTCGTACACAGACGTGCAGGTACTGCCCGACGTGTTGTACCACTACCGTTTCCGGATGTTAAGTATCCGACGCGACCTTTCTCAGCCATCCGCCTACGTCTCCCACCGTATGCCGGTCAGGAAGCGGCCTATTGAAGCCCCGGAGGCGTTGAAGCTGAACTACGACCGGGAAGGACATCCCGTTATTTCCTGGAAACGCGTGATCTCACCTGAAGTAAGCGGATACCAGGTTTTCCGGACCCTGCAAGGCAACGATCATTTCGAGCTGGTATCCAACCTGCTTACTGACTCGGTTTTCACCGATACCACCGTCCGGAACAGCAGGATCGTTTACAAGTACGGCGTAAAAACCCTGAACTTCGAAAACCGCACGAGCGAACTTTCGGCGGTGGTGTTCGGACAGCCCGGCAGAGCTATCCCGCCCAAGACGCCCTATGATGTGGAAGCGTATACCGAACCTGGAAAAATAACCCTGCGGTGGAAAGACATGGCCTCCTACGACGCATATATCCGGGGATATTCCGTGTACCGTAAACAGGTAACGATCAGCTCAAAACCATTGGAAGGCGAGCTCTTGCCATCGGACCTGACCCGGGAGGGTTTCCGGAAATTGCATGAAGGGCTCGTACAAGGCGTAGTATTTGCCGACAAGGAAGCGGCTGCCGGCGCGACCTTCGTCTATGCCGTCACCGCCACCGATCTGTATGGCATTGAAGGAGCTGCATCGGGTGCAAAAAAGGTAAACGCCGCACCGATCACCCTTAGGGCGCCCGAAATTTATGCCAGGCCCACCAGCAAGGGTATCGAAATTACCTGGAGCGATGTGCTCGTACCCGGGGTAGACAAGTACCTGCTGTTCGTCCGGCCGGACAATAAGAAAGAATACACCTTGCTGGCCGAAATCCCACCCGGACGGGAGGTATATGTCAATACCGGCGTGAAACCCGGGCAGCGCTACTACTTTGCGATGCAAATCAGCGGTAAAGGAGCAAAAAGCCCGTTGGGAATTGAAAAAAGTGCACGAAAGGACTGACCAGGCGGTAAAAAGCGCCTGAATTCATAAAAGGGCAATACAATGAAAAGTATGATCCGGAAGGCTTTGGCAGTGCTGCTGCCGGCCATTTGCTACACATCCTGCCTTGAAAAGGTCGACCCCGAGCCGCCTACGCTTTCCGTGGTGAGCGTGACCGGCGTGGGCGTGAATACGGCCAACCTCACTTCTGCCATTACCAAGGCCGGCAACCAGGAGATCCTGGACCACGGATTTGTATTTTCCCAGTCGGGCGAGAACCCGGCAATTGACAATACCAGCATCAAAAAAGGCGCCATTGACAGGGCTACCCCAACGCCAATCACCATAAACGGGTCGCTGACCGGCCTCAAAACGGCTGCGGAGTATTACGTTTGGGCCTATGCGCAACTGCAGTCGGGTCCTGTATTCAGCGAGGCGGTAAAATTCAAAACATCCAACGTAACGCAGCCGGGTGTAAAGACCGAAGGTTACGAAGCGGTAACGGTCAGTTCTGCCCGCCTGAAAGCGAGCATTACGGCCAAGGGAACCTACCCCGTGTCCGAATATGGAATTGTATGGGGCGGCGCATCCGATCCGACTACCGCTTCACTTTCCAAATATGCGGTGAAAGGAGACGTAGCCAACGTACCGTTTGCTTTCTCGGCGAATGCAGCGGGCTTGACCGCCAACTCTACCTATCATTTCCGGGCCTATGTCATTTCCAACGGGGTGACCACCTACGGGGCTGACCTGAGCTTCAAAACATCAGAAGTGGTTCAGCCGGGTATCCGTACCGACGGCGCTTCAGAGGTAGGCAACAATTCGGCCCGGCTCTCGGGAACGGTTACCGGGGGCGGCTCCCACGCTATCTCCGAAAGAGGCGTAGTATGGGGAACGGGCCAGAACCCGACCACCGACCAGGCGAAGGCATCACTCTCCGGCAATGTAACCGAATTCCCTTCCGGGTTTACGGTGGAGGCCCGCAATCTTTCCCCCAACACCACTTACCACTACCGTGCCTATGTGATTGCAAACGGCGTCACTTCCTATGGCGCCGACAAAACCTTCGCTACGGGCGCGAGCCTGCCGGTAGTGGTCACCAATGATGCCGCCAACCTGACGCAAACCTCTGCCGTATTAAACGGGAGTGTCAATTCAGGGGGCTCTTACGCGATTTCAGAGATCGGCATGGTCTGGAGCAGCACTCAAACCAACCCGGCCGTTGATAATAGTGCCAAGGCCTCGCAAGGTGGTACCAACACCTTTCCTTATACCTATAAATTCACAGCTGGCAACCTTTCCCCCAATACAACCTACTATTACCGCGCCTATGTAATATCCAACGGAATCGTATATTATGGCGCCGCGAGGTCGTTCCGTACCGCGAGCGTCGTAAAAGCCACCGTAACGACACACGCCACAATTACGTCGGTCTCGGGCTCGGGCTGGCCGGTAAAACTGAGCGGTGAAGTGACCAAGATGGGTACTTACCCGATACAACGGTACGGGTTCCAGTACAGCATTGGCGGAACCGCCTTCAATGCGCAGACGGCAAAGGAGGTAAGCGGAAGCACGACTTTCCTTCGCACCACACCTTTTACTTTTTCGAATCAAATCTCTTACCGCCAGTGCGGGTCCAACCTGTACTTCCGGGCGTATGTGATCGACAACGCGGGCAACCAGGCGTTCGGAGAGATCCGTTCGATCATTGTGGGGTCTTGTGTAAACTGATGGATGACAGGTCTTTATTGCCCGCCTACTTACACCGGTCGAGAATGCGACCGGCCAATTCGGTGGCTACCCGTTTATTTTTTTGCATGTCATTGCTTACATCGGCTCTTACCTCGAATTTTACGCCATTTTTCAAAACAATGAGCTGACCTGTTTCTACATTCCACGTCGCCGCATCGCCGAGATCTTCAACGGTCCTGTAGCCCCTTGATATTTCCTGAAATGCGTCGGTAAGCGCGTTTCCCGTTTTCCTGATTTGTTCTTTGCTTATATTTTGTTCTTTTGCCCTTTTCAAAGCTTTTTCAGCATCAGCATTCCCCGAACTCCCTGCGGCGGCTTCGCTGAGCGCCTCTTTCGCAGCCGCTTTTTCCGCATCTGTGATGACCCTGTAACTTTGGTTGAAGGTATTTAGCGACATTGGTTGAATCGATCCGACCACGACCACATCGGGCAGCTCTATTTCCTGCCGGATGCCGCGAATCTTGCCCATCCGCCCGTTCTTGAATTTATACAAAAACTCATGCGTTTCCGGGTTCTTGAGAACGTTGCTGTATTCCGTCTCCAGCACCTCGCCGGAAAATCCGGTCACGGAAAGTACTTCACTTTCTGAAAGCAGTTGGTCGTACTTGTGCTGATAAGCCAACAGGCAACTATTTCCCTCTTTCTCATCGTTATTTTTTGATTTACTGCTAACTGCATGATCAATATTTTCCCCGCTACCCCCTTTACTTTTCCCGCCGCCGGTACAGGACAATACTCCCCATAAAGCTATTATTGCAACAAGTGTTGGTTTCATCTGTATTCATTTAGTAGTAAGAGAAATCAGTTTCCCTGCGGTGTTGATCCGTAAGTTCTCATTGTTTTATAAACTCAACCCGCCGGTTTTTTGCTTTACCCGAGGCAGTGCTGTTACTTTCCAGGGGAACCTTTTCTCCCTTTCCGTCTATGAAGAGTTTCTGCTCCCGTATCCCGAATTCCTTCACCAAAGCAATTTTTACCGATTCGGCACGCCTCCTGGAGAGCGCCAGGTTGGCGTCGCTCGGCCCGTCGCTGTCGGTATGGCCGACAATCAGGACATCGGTACCTGCTGCTCCAACGGCTGCGGCCGCTTCCTTCAATGCAGGCCAGGATTCAGGCTTGATTCGGGCGGAGTTCAGGTCAAAATAGATATTGCCCGTTGAGAACCTGCCGGTGCCTTTTATCTCCCCTGTCGCGTCAGTCCCGCCCGACGCCAGGCGTATGTTGGTAAAATACAGGCCGTCCCCCCAAAGGTTGGTGGCAAATAAAAGGCTGTACCGCCCACCCCGGGGCAGCGCATCGGGCAGATCCAGGTATTTTTTCTCATCGATGTAGAGTTTTATATGCGATTTGTTCCTCGATACTGAAATATGCCTGATCGCACCCTTTGGCCAGGCATCCTTATATTCTTTTCTAAAAAGATTACGCTCGTCAAGTCCGTATTCACGGGTGGCAGAAACGTACATTAGGTCGACGGAGGGATGAACATCCAGTTGTATTTGCGGCTTGTCGTCGAAATGAAAGCTGAAGTCCAGCCGGTTAACGCCTGCACTGGCCAGTATCACTTTCAAACCGCCTTCCATTTCACTCATCCTGTCGAGGTCGGCGTACATATCATATTCGAGCGTGAAAGTCTCAGGGAGACTTTCGACCGGGATCGGTACAAAATTTCCCTTGCGGGGCATTTTGTACCATTTTTCATTTCGCCGATCTATGCTAACGATGCCCGGCGCGGTACCCTCGTCCCGGTCCCATTCGTTTAGTCCCCACTGCCCTGACCCGGCGGTAAAATCTTCAAAAAATATTACGTCTTTCCCCGGTTGAAAGTCTGACTTTTTGTAGGGTTGAAAGTCCGTAGCTACAGAGTCCGTTAATAAGGAAGCGCCGGAATTGCGGTCATTACTACCTTTTTCCTGGTCGTTACTACTCTTTTTTGTGTCTGTGTCGGCTTCCGAACTGCCGCTTCGCTTTTCTTTTTTCCTGAAAATACTGCCAATTCCTTCCTCCACCTTGTCCAGCCCCCGGTCCATTCCCTGGTCGATGCGGCTATTGGCCCTGTCTGTCGCCTTGCGCTTAACGGTCTGGTTGGGGTCAATGATCTGGGCTTGAAGAGAGACCGCATAAAATAGTCCGGGGATCAAAAAGCCTAAGTTTCTCATCTTGAATAAAATATTATTATTGAGCGACAAAGTAGCCCGAAACAAACCTGTAAGTAAACAGACAGTTAGCCATCGGCATTTTCGGAAGAGTCATTGTAGCTGCTCAAATAGTTACGACGGACAAAATGCTAAGTCAGGTCCGTAGCGTGCTCACCGCTTCTGTTTTGTTAGCGTAACTAGTGTTAAATTTGGTTAATGGTCGCTTATCAGTTACGTATGTGCCTCGCTGTTGTCATGACAGCCCTTCCCTTGTTCATATGGGCGGCGGACCCTGGTTTCCAGCTGAGCGCGCTCCGCGATTCGCGGTTCTTCAGCGAACTTCCCGGCCTTGTATGGCAAAATTCGTACGCCCCTACGCCGGTCACGCTCGACAATAACCGTTGGAAACCTGCTGACGATCCCGGTGCTCCGGCAGGTCCTTATACATGGGTACGTTTGAAAATCAGGAATGATCTCGGGAATCCGGTTCCGGTCGATTTCCGGATCCCCCACGCAGATAGCATCAACTTTTTTGTAAGAAGCGAGAAATCATTCTCTTCTGTGATCACGGGACCTTACGTTGCGGCAAGAAACTGGCAATACCGGGAAAACGCGTCCCTGGTGCCTCTGGAATGTGAAAGCGGAAAAGAATATGAAATTTATATCCGGCTTTGGAGCGCCCCGGGGAGACCTTTTTCATTTAAGGATTGCCGGTTACAAACTCGCTTACAAACACTTACCGAAACGGTAGAAGGTTACCGTCAAGCTGTTGACCGCACGGAATTCAACGGCTTCTTTCTCGGAGCAATCGGATTCGCACTGCTTTTCTCCTTGGTGATTTTTCTGCGAATTCGTGAAAAAATGTTTCTGTTTTACGCGCTTTACCTGCTGGGAATAGCCGCATACGCTGTTATTGTGAAAACGCTCCCCTACTCCTCGATCGCGAAGGCGGCCTACCTGGATTACCCGCTTACCTACAAATTGGGCGAGCCTGTTCAATACCTTTCATTTGCAGCCTATATGGCTTTCGGTAAGCATTTGCTGGACACCAACCAGTACCCTCTGCTCAATCGCGTGATCCGGGCGCTGATGCTTGCTCTGCTGATTTCGGGCTTCGGTCTGTTACTCTACAACTTCCTTGATTTCCGGTATCAATTACAGGAAAAAGCCTTCATCGTATCCAGGATTGTGATTTTGCCGCTCTCGGTCATTCTGGTGGTCTGGATAGCTGTTACCGTACAGTCGCCGATCAAATGTTTTTTTATTATTGGCAGCTCTCTTTTCCTTTCAGGCGGGTTACTGGCCGTTTTAGTCGATCCCAAAACCAGGCATTTATTTTGGGATACAGCTCCGTTTAGCCCCGTCTATATATTTAAAACCGGGATACTTGCAGAAACCTTCTTTTTTGCACTGGCTTTGGGTTATAAGCTCCGTATGAATCAAAAGGAAAAAGAACATGTAACCCGCTCTTATATTGAGCAGCTGGAATTCAACCGGCGCCTTGTAGCAAATGAAAATCTGCGGCTTGAAAAAATGGTGCAAGAACGTACCGAAGAGATGATCCGGAAGAACGCAGAACTGGAGATGCAAAACCAAAAACGGATAAAGAGCGAATTCGAGAAGCAGTTGGCAGAACTCGAAATGAAAGCACTCCGAAGCCAGATTAATCCTCATTTTATTTTCAACAGCCTGAACTCAATCCGGTACCAGATCCTGAAAAAAGATTATAAGAAAGCGTCGGATTACCTGGTTCGCTTCGCCAAACTGCTCCGGAAAATACTTCAGTCATCCCGCGAACAGGTTATTTCGCTTCAGGAGGAACTGGATATGGTGTCGCTTTACCTGGATATGGAACGCCTCAGGTTTAGTGATAACTTCAGCTATGACATCATTGCAAACCCGGCAATAGACCTGGATGAGATCCGGGTGCCGCCGATGTTAATCCAGCCCTATGTTGAAAACGCGGTGAAGCATGGTCTGATACACAGTCTAAAGCCGTCTAAAGCGATAACTGTCGAGATCAGCCTTGAGCCGGAGGGCTGCAAAATCGAGATACGTGACAATGGCGTCGGGAGAAGCGGCGTGCCCCGCGGAAAGGAAGAAAATACTTCGGGACTGGGCCTGAAAATTACCACTGAGCGGGTCGCCCTTTTTAACCAACAGTACCGGCATCGTATCGCCGCGGAAATAATTGACTTATATGAGAATAACCACCCGTCAGGAACGCTGGTGGTTTTGACATATCAATCGGAAACCGACCAACCCTTACAAGAATGACTCATTATAGCGCAATTCTGATCGACGACGAAATCCACTGCAACGAAAGCCTCGAGTTGCTCCTTGCGGAGTGCTTCCCGCAGGTGGTGGTTGCCGCCAAATTTTCAACGCCGGGAGAAGCTCTGAGCTGGTTGAAAAATAACCGGCCGGATCTGGTATTTCTGGATATCGAGATGCCGGGAATGAACGGGTTTGAACTCCTGGGACGACTAGGCCCCTCCCTTCGTTTCGATGTGATTTTTGTAACCGCTTACGATCAGTACGCGATCAAGGCGTTTCAGTATTCGGCTATTAACTACCTGTTGAAGCCTGTAGATCAGCAGGAACTACGCACCACACTGCTCCGGTGGTCTGAGCGAACAGAAAAAGTACTTTCCACAAAGCAACTGGACCTCATGTATGAGTTGTTAAAGCAATCGGCCCGGGAAAAAAAGAGGATTGCTCTACCTACTCACGACGGTTTGGAGTTTATTGAAATACAGCAAATAATACGTTGCGAGAGCGATAGCAACTACACGCGGATCCATTCTTTCAACGGTGAACGCCACCTGATTTGCCGCACTTTGAAAGAGGTGGAAAAAGTTTTGGGAGAATCCGGTTTTTTAAGGGTTCATCACTCGCACCTGGTCAACCCGTCTTACGTACAGAAACTTATCAGGACCGACGGCGGGAGTATTGTAATGGTGGATGATACCGAAATTCCGTTTTCGAAGGGTAAAAAAGACAGGATGTACGAATTGATCAGCCGCGCGGAAAAGATTTAAGAATTTACGACCTGTCAGCACGCGCATATGCTTCAGTACGGCCCCGCGCCACATAAGCGGGATGGTCGAGACTAAAGTACCCCGCATGGGTGTACGGTATCAAAATAACCTGTCGCTCCGGAAAGAAAATAAACTTATTTGCAACTAAATTTATTGAAGCAAAGAAGAAAATTTGTTTTTTCTGTCATCCTCGTAAAATTGCAGGCAGAAAACGTTGACTTCTTCCAATTCTATAAATACAGGCGGAATGTCGTTGCGAATAACACCAGAAGACGAAATACGGCTTTGGTCGGCCTATCGGGAAGGGAATAAAGATGCTTTGGGAACGCTCGCAGAGCATTACTACCGTACGCTTACACGATATGGGCTGAAGTTCGGGGTGGACCGCTTTGTTGTTGAAGATTGCATTCAGAACGTTTTCCTGACCTTATGGCAAAACCGCAGCCGGATCAGTACGACAGGGTCCGTAAAGTTTTATCTTTTCAAATCGTTCCGGCACGATATCCTGCACTACCGTGACGCCCAGCAGCGGTTCAGCAGGGTTGATGAAAGCGAATGGGACTGGTCCTTTCCCGACCGGTTTAACGCCGAAGCGCATCTTATTGAAAAAGAATCGTTTGCGGCAACAATCTCTCAACTGCAGACCCAGCTGTCGGCTTTGCCCAAACGCGAAAGAGAAGCCGTCTACCTGCGCTACTATGAAAACCTGGAGGTTCACGAAATTGCCGAAATTATGGGCGTAAACCGGCAATCTGTCTCTAATTTTCTTCAGAAAGCCTTAGGCAGGATCCGTTCCCGATGGATGTCCACGCTGGCCGCTCTCCTTGTATTTTATTAAAATAACCGGCCAATGGTTTAAGGGAATACCCGCCTTCTCCCTCATCCCCGCTATCTGAATAATATTTTTTTTCAAAAAAGGGTATATCGGGGTTTCCCGTTCCTGATAACCTTGGAAAACCCAAAGCGGTCCTGGTCAGAACCGCATTACCGATACCCGAAAAATATGGCTGAGCTTTATTCGCTGGAAGACTTTCTGGAAAATGAACGGTTTCTGGAATGGTTCAGGTCCCCTGACCCCGAAAACGATGCCTATTGGAAAGAATGGCTGGAAGCCAATCCTTCGCAACGCCCCGTATTCGAATCCGCAGTGGCGGCAATGGCATTGCTTGGTGGAGATCAGCCGGAATTCTCTGATAAATATATACGTCAAAAAGTAGCGGTTATTAAGGAAAATATGGCGGAAGGCCCTCCCGCCGGTAAACCTGTTTTCCGTGTGAGTACCTCCTTTCTACGATGGGCTGCAGTCGTTGTCGTCACAACAGGGCTCGGCTGGCTGCTGGTAAAGCCCGAAAGCTTCTTCCGGGAAAAGAGCTCTCATTCTTCCGTACCGGTAACGACAGACCTGGTAAAATCGTTTGCCAACAACGGTGATGAACCAACCCTGATCAACCTGCCGGATGGCTCCTCGGTTGTACTTACAACGGGTAGTAAAATCGAGTACGTGTCAAGGAGCGGATCATTCAGGAGGGAAGTAAAACTGACGGGAGAAGGTTTTTTCGAGGTCGTCAAAGACCCCGCAAACCCTTTTTATGTATACACCACCCACCTGATTACCAGGGTACTCGGAACGAGCTTCCTGGTGCGGTCTTTCGATAACGAGCCCAAGGCCACGGTCACCGTCCGGACCGGAGCCGTCACTGTCATCCCGCAGAAGGGCGATAACAGAACGGGTAAAACATCGCCGGATACCTTACTCCTCACCCCCAACGAGCAGGTCAGCCTGGTAGTGGCTACTGACGAAATGATCCGCCAGAAATGGAGTAGCCGCCAGAACAATCCCCTGCCCCAACGGCTGCAACACCCGGCCTACGAGTTTCACCTGACACCGGTCGCCGATGTTTTTGCACTATTGGAACAAACTTACGGCGTTACTATTCAGTATGACGCTGAAAAACTAAAAAACTGTACGCTTACCGCAACGCTTTCGGATGAGCCCTTCCTGGACAAAATCAGGATGATCTGTATCGGGATCGAAGCCGACTTTGAAATGAGCGGCAACCGCATTACAGTTACCGGAAACGGTTGCGCCAATGAATAACTTAACCTGAAAGCCTGCTGACCAGTATGAGAAAAAGCTGATGTAAGAAAAAAGCGGTAATGCTGCGAACATCACCGCTTCCTGTTTCCCTGAAAACTTGTGTTGGAACCACAAAGCCTGTCTTCCCGGGGAAGACCGGGGATGTTTTTGCCAATTCGTTTCGAAAAAATTAACCAAAAACATTCGAAGTTATGCATTTATTAGTACCTAACCGAGAGGTGGCTCTCAGAATTATGAGAATTAGCTTCTTACAATGCCTTATTGCACTGTCATTTTTCCAGCTCAGCAAAGCCGGAGAAGGGAAAGCGCAAGAGCTGATGGACAAGACTGTAAACCTGTCCGTCAGGGAAGAAACCCTTGAAAACGTACTTTCACAATTAGAAAAGCAATCCGGCACCACCTTCTTGTATAGCCGGCAACTGATTGACTCCCAACGAAAAGTAACTTTTGCCGCGTCAGGCAAAAAACTCTCGAAGGTCCTTGAACAGGTATTGAAGCCCCTTCACCTTAAATACGAGGTAATGGGCAGCCAGGTTATTATTAAAAGGGATCTCGGGGAAAATAAACCGCCCCGTACGTCACCGGAGGAAAACCCGGCTGTTTCGTTGCCGGCCAACACCGTTACCGGGAAAATAACCGACGAAAAAGGCGAAGGGCTTCCCGGGGTAAGCATACTGGTCAAGGGAACCCAGCAGGGAACAATCACCGATGAAAGTGGTAATTTCCGGCTGGACGTTCCGGAGGGTTCCGTCCTTATACTGAGTTTTGTAGGCTATGAGACTCAGGAAGTTAGCGTCGGCAAAGAAACCATTCTCAACCTGTCGCTGAAAGTAGATCAAAAATCACTCGAAGAAATCGTCGTGGTGGGCTACGGGACCCAGCGCAAAGCCAACGTTACCGGCGCGGTAGATGTGATATCCGATGAGCAGATCAAAAACCGGCAATCCCCCACCGTCTCCCAGCTTCTACAGGGCCTTTCTCCGGCCATGACGTTTTCAACCAATAACTACGGTTTCCAGCCCGGCGCTGAAATGAATATCAATATCAGGGGAACGGGCTCCCTGAACGGGGGGCAGCCTTACGTGGTGATTGACGGGATACCGGGAGATATGAACCGGATCAACCCGGAGGACATTGCTTCCATCTCCATTTTGAAAGATGCGGCTGCCTCTGCTATTTATGGCGCACGCGCGCCGTACGGCGTAATTTTAATTACCACGAAGTCCGGCAATACCGACGAAAAACTCAGCGTTTCCTATAGCGGGAATGTTTCGGTCGCTACCCCCCAGCGTCTGCCGGCCATGCTTAATTCCTATACCCATGCCAGGATTGTAAATGAAGCCGGCGTTCGCGGAGCCGGGGGAAGGGTCTTTTCCAACGAAACCATCGACCGCATTATCGCCTATCAAAAAGGTGATTTCGATTACCTGAAGCAATTCACCGTTCCGGATGCAACCTACTTCGAAACCGTGGCGCTGCCCAACGGTACCTGGGGAATCAACCAGCAGGGAAATGCCAACTACGACTGGATAGACGAATATTACGGCAGTGCCGTCAACCAAAAGCATGACCTTTCCATACAGGGCGGATCGCAGAAGACTTCCTATTATCTTTCCGGCGGGTATGTGGGCCAGGAAGGTGTTCTGAACTACGGGACAGATACCTATTCGCGGGTGAATATCATGGCCAAAATAAAGACCGCGATTGCCCCCTGGTGGGACATCGGTTACCAGCCCCGGTTTATGAAAAGCAATCGGGTCAGGCCTTCGATGGACAAGCAGGGAGAATACGACCTCGTCTTTCACCAGATCGCGCGAACGATGCCTACCAATGCAAAATACGATGCTTACGGCAACCTGATGATCCAGTCGAAAATCCCCTGGATCAGCGACGCCGGAAATGATCATATCGAGACGGCGGAGAACTGGCAAAGCTTCAATACGGAAATCAGGCCGCTTAAAAACTGGAAAATCAACGCGGATTTTGCCTACCAGTCGGTCAATATTTTCCAGTCCCATCAGGAAATGACCGTGTACGAGACCATGGTAGATAAGTCCGTCGTTCCGACTTCCAATACGATACCGAGCAATATTCAGGAATACCACCACAACAACAATTACTGGACCACGAATATCTATAGCACATTCAACACCAGTATCGGCGAGAAACAACACCTTACACTCCTGGCCGGTACCCAGTTTGAAAAGAGCAACAAGCGGTACCTCGACGCGTACAAAACCAACCTGCTGGTTCAGAATGTCCCGTCGCTGCGGACTGCATCCGGGGTGCCGTCCGTGCTCGATTCCCTGGGGCACTGGTCTACGCAGGGTTACTTTGCGCGGTTCAACTACGATTTCGATAACCGCTACCTGCTGGAAGCCAACCTGCGGCGGGACGGGACTTCACGGTTCCGGCGAGGGAACCGCTGGGGAACCTTTCCTTCTTTATCTGCTGGCTGGAATGTCAGTAATGAAGGTTTCTGGCAGCCGATCAGGCATGTGGTCAATTTACTTAAATTCCGGGGGTCCTGGGGGCGCCTGGGCAACCAGAACGTAGACTCCTACCTGGACCTGAATCTCATCCCGATCCAGACCGCACCACTGAACTGGATCTTCGGCTTCGGACAAAGCAGGCCGATCGGTTATACCACTGTGCCGCAGCTCGTCAGTCCCGATCTCACCTGGGAAACCGCGACCACGAAAGACGTCGGAGTTGATATTGCAGTGCTGAACAAGCGATTGACCGGCAGTTTCGATTGGTTCGAACGGACCACCACCGACATGATCGGGCCGGCAGAAGCACAACCGGGCGTACTGGGTACCGCGTTGCCCAAAGCGAACAACTCCACGTTCCGTACCCGCGGCTGGGAGCTTTCCCTGCGGTGGAACCAGTCGCTGAACCAGTCGTTTTCCTACTTCGTAACGGGTAACCTGTTCGACGCGCGCTCCTTTGTCACCAAATATGTAAATCCGACCGGCACGCTGTCATCCTGGTACGAAGGCAAGGAAGAAGGTGAGATCTGGGGCTACACTTCCAATGACCTGTACCGTTCGCAGGGTGACATCGACCAGCATCAGGCAGCCACCAACCTTTCTTTTATATGGAACGGGATCTGGAAACCCGGGGACGTACGCTACGAGGACCTGAATGGCGATGGGAAGGTAAATAACGGAAGCAACACCATCAGTGATCATGGCGACCTGAAAATTATCGGGAACAGCAATCCGCGCTATCAGTACGGAATTTCGGCCGGCTTCAACTGGAAAAACCTGGATTTCTCGATGTTATGGAAGGGCACTGCCAAACGGGACTTCTTTTTTGGTCCGCTGGATAACATTTTCTGGGGATTCAGGCATTTTAACCAGGTATCCCTGTTCGACGGCCACCTGGACTATTTCAGGGATGCCGAGGGAGATAAGTACACCGGTCTCTATGAAGGAGCAGCCAACATCAACCTCGGCGCCTACTGGCCGAGACCGTATGCAAATGACGCCGAGAATGAAAAGAACAGGGTAGAGTCGACCAGGTACCTGCAGAGCGCTGCTTACCTGAGGCTGCAAAATGTACAGGTCGGCTATAACATGCCTTCCGCACTTGCCTCGAAACTGAAAATGCAGCGGGCCCGCGTTTATTTTTCAGGCGAAAATTTGCTGACCCTCACCAAACTGTCGCCGGGTATAGACCCGCTTGCGATCAGCAGCGCCCGCGGCGCCGGCAAGACCTACGGCGCCGACCGGATGTTTTCACTGGGACTGATGCTGACCTACTAGCTGCGGGCAAACGCCTGCAGAAGGAATATAATAAAAGAGCAACCGTAACCGCCGGTATGGCTGACGGGGCCACAACTTAGCAAATAGACATTTAACCCTATTTCATTCCGATGAAAAGCATTGTCAACCTGGGTGTTTTCTTACTTCTTTTACTTACCATTTCGTCCTGCGAGAAGTTCCTGGAGCTCCCTCCCAAAGATGCGATCAGCAACGATGATTACTGGAAATCATCGGCCGACCTGGAGAAATATATTTTACAGTTTTACCCGAAGCTGCCCCGGCACAGCACTGCGGGAACAATGCCGATGGAAGACGCCTCTTCCGATAACCTGATTCTTGCCGTTCCCGACCTTGTGCTGAATGGCGGCCGGACCGTCACCACCGGATCGTGGAGCTCCGACTGGACCAACATCCGGGATATTAACTTTTTCTTCGACAACTACGGCAAGGTGCAGGACCGGCTGGAAAATTACCGTCATTTCCTGGGAGAAGCTCACTTTTTTAAAGCCTGGTTTTATTTCCAGCTGCTTAACCAGTACGGCGACGTTCCCTGGTATACCTCCGCCCTGCTGCCCGGTTCTGAGGAACTGCACATTCCCCGGACACCCCGCAATGTGGTGGCCGATTCGATCCTGGCGCACGTAGACAAGGCTATTGGATACCTCAATCCGAGAAGCGCGGCCGGCAATACCCGGATTAACAAAGAAGCTGCGCTCGCTTTCAAAACCCGCGTGGCACTGTACGAAGGGACCTGGCAGAAATACCACCAGGGCACTCCTTTTGCCACATCAGGGGCACAGCCGGAGAAGTATTTCCAGGCCTGTGTGGACGCGGCCAAACAGCTTATGGACGGTAATTACGTAAGGGGGATCTATAGCACCGGCAACCCTGACGTTGATTACTATACGCTGTTTGGAATGGACAATATGTCCAACATTAACGAAGTCCTCCTGTACAGCGCCTCCAATGCGGCCGAAAATATGGGTAATAACGTGCAGCTTTACACCACGGTGCGCAGCCAGCGGCTGGCCGTTACCTGGAACCTGGTGACGTCCTATCTTGGAAAAACAGGCCTGCCGTATAACTACCTGGCGACGGCAAAAGGCGTCAAGGGCAATGATTTCCTGCGCAAAATAGCGGCAGACTGTGACCCCCGGCTGCATGCCACCGTATGGATACCGGGCGACCTGCGAATAGCAGGCAACAACTCAAGGTTCGATAAGCCGTTTGTGGACCAGGGCGGAGAAAATCTGTGCGCCACCGGTTTCCAGGTGAAAAAATTTTCCAATCCCTACTCGCGCGCAGCGGGAAGCGACCAGTCGGGCGGGTTCAGCGAGACGGGGTATATCATCTTCAGATTTGCAGAAGTACTGCTGAACCTGGCCGAAGCACAATACGAGCTCGACCAAACCGTAGCCTACGATGCATTGAACCTGCTGCGCCGCAGGGCCGGGATGCCGGACTTTAAAGTGTTGCCTCAGTCCGGCGATCCGAATGCTGAATCCTACGGGTACCCGGTAGCCGACGCACTATACGAGATCCGCAGGGAGCGCCGCGTGGAGCTTGCCCTGGAAGGGCGCAGACCGGACGACTACAGGCGGTGGGCCGCACATGAACTATTCAGAGGAAAACGGTTCTACGGGTATCCTTTTCTGAAATCCGAGTTCCCCTCCTACAATCCGCCGCTCCAGGGTGACGGGCTGATCGACTATTTCAGGAGCCAATTGCCGGACGGCTACCGCTTCCGGCCGGAGCGCGATTATCTCGATGATATCCCCCAGCTGGAAAGAACGCTGAACCCGAACCTTTCACAAAATCCGGGCTGGTAATGAAACGAACCAATCAATTCAAATTTGCCTTGCTCCTGTTTTTTCTTCCGGCGCTTGCCATTGCGCAGAAGAAGAGTAAGCCGAATGTGCTTTTCATTATCTCCGATGACCTGACCACCACCGCGATCTCGGGTTATGAAAACCAGGCCTGCCGTACCCCGAATATCGACCGGCTTATCGCAGAGGGTACCCGGTTTACAAGGGCTTATTGCCAGTTCCCGGTGTGCGGGCCTTCCCGCGCCTCGCTCCTGTTCGGCTACTACCCCCATGCGACGGGCACGTTTGGTTATGTGAGCGGAAGGGAAAATGTGGGATCCGACCGGAAATCCTGGCCCCAGTTTTTTAAGGAAAACGGTTATTACACAGCCCGCGTAGGTAAAATTTTCCATATGGGGTCGCAGGACTTTATTGACGGCACTGATGGCGCCGACGACAAAAGCTCATGGACCGAGACTTTTAACAGCGCAGCACCGGAATGGCAGACACCCGGCAAAGCCGAATTGGTACAAAACAATCCGTATGGAACTATCGAGCGGGAAAGAGGAAACCTGCTCCAGATTGTACAGGCCGAAGGCAGCGACCTGGAGATGGTCGACGGGCAGTCTGCCAAAAAGGCCGTGGAGCTGATCGGTAAGCACAAAGACAGGCCGTTTTTCCTGGCGGTTGGCTTTTTCAGGCCCCACGTACCGTTTGTCGCCCCCAAAAGGTACTTCGACGCCTATCCACACGAGCAGATGGTATTGCCCCCGCAGGTCATAAACGACTGGGACGACATCCCTCAACAGGGAATCAATTATGTGACCAGTGTGAACGGGCAAATGACGGAAGAGCAGGAAAAAAAAGCCGTTGCCGCCTATTATGCCTCCACTTCCTTCCTGGACGACCAGCTCGGAAAAGTACTCCAGGCGCTCCGCGACCAGGGCCTGGAGGACAATACCATTGTAATCTTTACGTCTGATCACGGTTTTCACCTGGGCGAGCACCGGTTCTGGATGAAGGTCAGCCTGAAGGAGGAATCTTCGCGGGTACCATTGGTTATCAAAGTCCCCGGAAAAAAACCGGCTGTCTGCCACTCGCTTACAGAGCTGCTCGACCTTTACCCCACCGTTGCCGGTCTTGCCGGTTTAAGTCCTTCGCCTCACCTGCAGGGTAAAAACCTGGCAGTGTTATTCGATGATCCCGAAAAGGAAGTGCGTCCTTACGCTTTCTCAGTTTCGGCCACTAACCATAAATTTTCGTTCCTGATCCGTTCTGAAAAATGGGCCTACATCCAGTACGGCGAAGACGGTGCCGGGGGAATTGAGCTGTTTGATATGGAGTACGACAGCAAGCAATTCAATAACCTCGCCCTGAATCCGCAGTATAAATCAACGGTAGCGCGCTTCAAAGAAGAGTTGAAACGCAAGCTTGACGAGGTTCGGACCAATGACCTCGGGATTACTTACCAGGGAAAATAAATTCAACTCTGTCCCAAAACCCGGCTTTTTATGAAAAAAAGATTGCTCCTGATCCTCTCCGCATTTTTCCCCACCTGCCTGCCAGGCCTGTCTCAGGGTGGAGCAACAGAGAAGAAGCCCAATGTGATCCTGATCATGGCAGACGATCTCGGCTATGAAATGCTGGGCTGCTACGGGAACCAGGCCAACCTCACCCCCAACCTCGACCGCCTCTCGGCTTCGGGGATGAAGTTTGAAAGGTGCTATTCCACCCCGCTGTGCACACCTTCCCGCGTGCAACTGATGACGGGCAAGTATAACCACCGCAACTACACAGGTTTCGGGTTGCTGGACCCCAAGGAAACGACATTCGGGCATATGATGCGCCGCCAGGGCTACAAGACCGGTATTACCGGGAAATGGCAGCTCTATGGAAACGAACGTCAGCGACAGCTGGCCGGCGGGAAAACCGGGACATTGCCTGCCGATGCGGGATTTGATGAATTCTGCCTCTGGCAGGTGGACACACTGGGTTCCCGCTATAAAACCCCTACCGTTTATACAGACAACGGTAATTCTGTAACGCTCGAAGGGAAATACGGCCCCGATGTGTTCAACGAGTTCGCCCTTTCGTTTATCGATAAGCATCGGAACGAGCCTTTTTTCCTGTATTATCCCATGTGCCTTACCCATGCACCATTCGAAGCTACGCCGTTTTCCAGCGATTTTTCCCAAAGTACGCGGGAAGATCCGAAATATTTTGACGACATGGTCCGGTATATGGATCACCTGATAGGAAATGTCGTCAAGCGGCTTACCGAATTGCGCCTGCTTGAAAATACGATGATCGTTTTTATAGGTGACAACGGTACCGACAAAACCATCACGTTTGAAATCAACGGGAGGAAACGAAAGGGAGAAAAAGGTACCACAACGGACGGTGGCATTCATGCGCCAATGCTCGTCAGCTGGAAAGGCCGCGTTACTGCCGGGACTACGTCCGGCTCGCTGATAGATTTCACCGATTTTGTCCCTACTTTGCTCCAGGTATCAGGCGCCCGGGCCGACGCCTACTCCGGGCTGGACGGAGTCAGCTTCTACCCTTTGCTGTTGGGCGAACGGTCAAAGGAGAGGAAATGGGTTTTCTGCCATTATGCACCCAACTGGGGGAATTATCAGCCGAAAACTTTTGCGCTGGATACCCGGTGGAAAGTTTATTCAACAGGCGAGGTATTTGATCTCGGCGCCGACCCCGACGAAAAAAAACCGTTATCGCCGGAACAGCTTTCCAGGACCGACAAAAAGGACGTTGGAAGGCTTCGGCAGGTAATAAAAAGAATGTACCAATAGAGATCAGACATTGGCTTTAAAAAAGGGACCGGTCTTACAGAGCCGCCAAAAACAGGCTGAACGTTACCCGGAGAAGGTCTTGACGCTGGAAAAAATATTCAGTTCAAAAAGTAAGGAACTTTCTAACAGCAAATAAATGAGCAGATTGAAATTCGTTTTATTGATAGCTTTCCTGCCTGCATTCGCGCTCGCACAAAAGAAAAGCAAGCCCAACGTACTTTTCATCATTTCCGATGACCTGACCGCCACCGCGGTCTCAGGTTACGAAAACCAGGCGTGCCAAACTCCCAATATAGACCGGCTTGCCGCGGAAGGTACCCGGTTTACCCGGGCCTATTGCCAGTTTCCCGTTTGCGGCCCCTCGAGGGCTTCGCTCCTGTTCGGTTACTATCCGCATGCAACCGAAACCTTCGGCTATGTCAGTGGAAGAGATAAAATGGGACCGGGCAGGAAGTCCTGGCCGCAGCTCTTTAAAGAAAACGGTTATTATACCGCGCGGGTCAGCAAGATTTTCCATATGGGGATACCCACCCACATTGAAAGCGGCGGTGATGGTACGGACGACCCGGACTCCTGGAACGAGACCTTCAACAGCCAGGCAGCAGAGTGGCAAACGCCCGGCAAGGCCGAACTTGTACAGAACAACCCATACGGTACAATCGAACGAAAAGGAGGGAATGTGATGACGATTGTGCAGGCCGATGGCGATGACCTGGTCCATGCTGACGGAAAAACCGCTCAGAAGGCGGTTGAGCTGATCAAAAAACACAAAAGCGAGCCTTTTTTCCTGGCCGTGGGCTTCGTGAGGCCACACGTGCCTTTTGTCGCCCCGAAAGCCTATTTTGAACCGTATCCGTACAACCGCGTTGTTCTGCCCCCGCAAGTGGTCAATGACTGGGACGACATCCCGGAACAGGGAATCAATTACGTAACCAGCCTGAACGCGCAAATGTCTGAGGAACAGGAGAAAAAAGCCATTGCCGGGTATTACGCGTCGGTTTCTTTCATGGATGCCCAGGTTGGCAAGGTGCTCCGGGCACTAAAGGACGAAGGCCTGGAGGACAATACGATCGTGATATTTACATCCGACCATGGCTTTCACCTGGGCGAACACCGGTTCTGGATGAAGGTAAGCCTCAAAGAAGAATCCGCCAGAGTACCGCTTATTATTAAAGCTCCCGGGAAGAAACCGGCAGTATGCCATTCTTTCGCTGAGCTCCTGGACCTGTACCCTACCGTGGCGGCACTGGCGGGCCTCAACACCTCACCGCACCTGCAGGGGAAAAACCTCGCGGAACTCCTGGATCGGCCTGAAAAGCAGGTACGTCCCTATGCCTTTTCCGTTTCGGGCAGAAAAGACAAACAATACTTCCTGCTCCGGTCAGAAAAATGGGCCTTCATCCAGTACGGGGAAGACGGTTCCGGCGGTATGGAATTGTTCGACATGGAGCACGACGTCAAACAGTTTAATAACCTGGCAATGAATCCACGGTACCAGTCGACAGTCGATCAGTTCAGAGAGGAATTAAAACGTAAATTGAAAGAGGTGCGGACCAATGACCTGGGTATCAGCTATAAGTAATGCGATCTGACAGGTGGTTACCACATGTGGACAGTTTTTTGTCCTTCCGGCACGACCAGGCTCCAAGGACATCGTACACCCTTTAGTTAATAATCACCTCATCGACGAACACCCAGCCTTTCTCTCCTTTTTTGGGATGCCAGGCCGGAAGTTTTCCAACCGGTTTGGCGATGACTCTGATACAACCCAGCAACCTGGGTTCAAAGCCTGCTTCCAACAGGAAATCCTCGTTCCCGGGTACCATCTTTTTTGGCATGGCGGGCCTTATCACCTTCAGAAGCGCCAATGAGTCGGGGTTAGCGCCCCCCCACACTTCGAGACGGGCCGGCGGAAAAATAAAACGGTTCAGGTTTTGCAGCATACTGAGCGTTACGCTGCTGACTTTCACCGGTTTCCTGAAGAAGAGATCCGATTGAAAGTCTGTATCCCGGTACCCTAGCCAGTCGCCGCTGTTGGGTAGTGTAATGCTCCTGATGCCATCCGAGAGGGTTTTGCCGCCTTTCCCTTTAAACTTCGCATCAGGCGGTGAAATAAGGTGAACGCTGTCCGCACGGTAATTTGCCTTGATAAAAAACCGCTCGACGGGCGCGCTCCCGAGCCATCCCGCACGGAATGCCCGCGCTACCAGTTTCGTATTTTGAGAAATGGCAATAGGGCCGCTGTATACGGCGGATACGGCACTATCGGGAACGGTACCGTCAAGGTTATAACGGATTTCCGCGCCTGGAATCCGGTGGCTTAAGCGTATCCTGGTGCCGCCGGTAAGAATTTGTTCCTGGTTTTCAACAGTAGGCGCATTCAGCGCAATTACTACGGTATCGCTGCGAAAGCCGGATTCGTAGCGGATCTTTTTGCTCTTCTTCAAATGAGCGAACTCATCTGCCGACAGCGGGGTACTCCACAGGTAAACGTCACGAAGGGAGGGTATTTCCTCCAGCGTTTTCAGGTGCGTTGCCGTGACAGCCGTACCGCTGAGCGCGAGTTCCTTCAGGAAAGGCAGCTTTTTTAGCTCTGAAAGCGTATTGCCCTTTATATCCGTAAAATTCAGCAGCAGTTTCCTGAGCCGGGAGAAGCGGGCAATCGTCTTCAAATCCTCGTCTCCTACCGGCATTTTGCTCAGGTCCATCGATATAACCTGGTCCCCGACCGGCAGCAAGTCGCTGATATCGCTGTTTTTGAAAGCAGCCCGGTTATAAAAATTGACAACCAGGGCGGGAGATTCCGGGGCCAGCGGCTTCACGATCCGGTAATTGGTGTTGAGCGCTGCAACTCTTGAAGCGTCTGCCGCTTTGAACGCATACATATCCTCAGCAGAACCCGTTCGGAGAACCGCCTGCGCATAACTGTACAGCGGGCTCTCCCGGGGCAATTCGCTTACTTTCCCGTCAAAACCGGAACCGCTTTTTATCCATGCCGTCAAGAGAACCACCTCGTCTTCGGTAAGCTGGGCTTTGCCCCTGGGAGGCATGTGTTTCTTGTCATTTGCAGGCAGGTGCACCCGGCGCAGCAAAAGCCCCAGGTCAGCCTGCGTAGTGTCCCAAGGTATGCCGTTTTCGCCACCCTTTGCCAGAAGTTCGCGGGTATGCATCTGTAGTCCACCTTTTGCTTTATCGGCATTGTGACAGGGGTAGCACTTTTGCTGCAGAACCGGCTGTACAAGATCCCTGTAGACCTGGGCATCCTCAAGCGCCACCCGGGCTTTTTCACCGGCAGCCGGTATCAGAAAATCGTTGCCGTGGGTAAGGTTTCCCCCCAGGTGCCCCGCCGCCATCGTCACCAAAATAAAAACGACCGCTACCGCTTTCGCAGAGAAATTCCACGGGGTGCGCCTTACCGGGATTGCATACCAGGCCAGGCTTCCCAACGACACGCCTATTCCCAGCCATTTGTGAAAAAAAATGGCGTCGGCCTCGTAACCGTCTTCTTGCGACAGAACAAAGCCGGAAAGCGCCGCAACGGCCGCCGTGAGCGTGCCTGTCAGCAGCAGTGTATCCGCCAGCCCGGCGTGCCAGCGGTTAGAGCCGGGTTTTTCGACGACGATCACCCATCCCGCAAATAGCAGCAGCACAACCAGCGGAAAATGGAGCACCAGCGGGTGAAAACGCCCGACCAGGTACATCCAGCCCGGGGTCACCAGGCGATCTTCAAATACAAGAAAAAAGACAAGCAGCCCATTCAGGAAAAATGCCGTATTATAAAGCACTCCCTTCCAATCAGCGAAAAAACGGCGCACGGTCGGCGATTAAAAAGTTATGCAATAATTCCTTTGACCAGCTTACCGCTCACATCGGTCAGGCGGTACCGCCGTCCCTGGTGTTTAAAGGTCAGTTTTTCATGATCAAGGCCCAACTGGTTCAGGATTGTAGCGTGTAAATCATGAACATGTACCGGGTTACTGACAATATTGTAGCCGAAATCGTCAGTTTCGCCATACACCAGGCCGGGCTTGACTCCTCCCCCGGCCATCCAGATCGTAAAGGCCCGCGGATGGTGGTCCCGGCCGTAATTATCCTGTGTAAAAGCTCCCTGGCAATAGTTGGTCCGGCCGAATTCACCGCCCCAGATCACCAGTGTTTCATCCAGCAGCCCTCTTTGTTTCAGATCGGTTACCAGGGCCGCCGATGCCTGGTCAACGTCCAGGCATTGCCCGCGGATTTCTTTGGGCAAAGCCGCGTGCCCGTCCCAACCCTGGTGGTAAAGCTGGACAAACCGGACACCCTGCTCCGAGAGTTTCCGGGCCAGGAGACAATTAGCGGCGTAGGTTCCGGGAACCAGGCAATCCGGGCCGTACATCTTTACGACAGACTCCGGCTCCTTGCTCATGTCGGCTACTTCAGGCACTGCTGTCTGCATCCGGTAGGCCATTTCGTACTGCTGGATCTTGGCCATAATCTCCGGATCCCCGAATTCATCATAGGTCCCCTGGTTGAGGGCGGCGAGTTTATCCAGCATGCGGCGGCGCTCGGCGCGGTCCATACCTTCGGGGTCGCCGAGGTACAGCACCGGGTTTTCTCCGCTGCTGAACTGAACACCCTGGTGAACCGAATCCAGGAACCCATTGGTCCACAGTTTGGAATACACGCCCTGCCCGTTCCCCAGACCTCTGGACAGAAGCACGCAGAAACCGGGCAGGTTCTGGTTTTCGCTCCCCAACCCGTAACTTAACCACGACCCCATACTGGGCCGGTTACCAACCTGAGCCCCGGTTTGAAAAAAAGTCAGCGCCGGGTCATGGTTGATCGCATCGGTATGCATGGATTTAATGATACAAATGTCGTCGACAATACGCGACGTATAGGGAAGCAGTTCACTGATCTCGGCCCCTGATGCGCCGTAACGGGCAAAATTGAATATGGAGCCGGCCAGGGGAAAATTTTTCTGGTTGGCGGTCATCCCCGTAAGGCGCTGGCCGCCTCTGACGGACTCCGGCAAATCCTGTCCGAACATTTTATTCAGCAAAGGCTTGTGGTCGAACAACTCAAACTGGGAAGGCGCACCGTTCTGGAACAGGTAAATCACCCGTTTGGCCTTGGGCGCAAAATGCGGTTGCCCCGGAATCAGGCCGCTTCCGCCTTCATCACCGCCCTTACCGAATATATCGGGCACCAGCAGCGACCCCAGCGCAGCGCTTCCAAGGCCGAGGCTCAACCTGGAGAGAAAATGTCTCCTGGTGCTGTTCATTGCAAAATCAAAAACGGGTTTTTCCATAATATCCTGTTGATTATTTACAACCGGGCCTGTCGTTAGCTTTTGGTAATGGTTTCTTCCATGTTATAAATCGTACTGATGGTACGCATCAGCGCGGCGGCACGACTGACCTCGTAATGTGCCTCGTGCAAGTGGTCGCCCACATTTAATACCGTCTGCGCTTTCTTCCTGTCTTTTGAAAAGGTAGCCAGCTCTGTATGATAATAATCGGTCAGCAATTCTATTTCATTGGCGGTGGGATTGCGACAGACGATGCGCCGGAACAATTCGGTAATCTGCTTGTCGAGTGGGATCGTTCGCGTGCTCATGCGCTCGGCCAGTACCCGTGAAGCCTCTAGCACCGTTGGGTCGTTGAGCATTACAAGTGCCTGGAGGGGCGTATTGGTTCGCTGCCGCTTCACTTCACAATGATCCCTGTTGCTGGCGTCGAAGATGATCATGGCCGGTGGTGGAAGCGTCAGCTTGATAAAGGTGTACAACCCTCTGCGGTAGAGCAAACCGTCGGTATCCTGGACATACCGGGCGAGGCTCCCGCGGTTGGCCGTAGTCGCTTCCCAGATTCCCTTCGGCTGGTAGGGCTTCACACTCGGCCCTCCTATCTCCGGATTCAACAGACCACTGGTAGACAAAACAATATCCCTGATCAGCTCCGCCGGTACGCGGGTGCGCACACCTCGCGACAGGTAAATATTCTCCGGGTCTTTTTCCTGTTTCTCCCGGGTGGTTTTGGACGATTGCCTGTAAGTTGCCGATACAACCAGCTGTTTAACCAGCCTCTTGATGTTCCAGCCATGGTTCATAAAATCAACTGCAAGCCAGTCGAGGAGTGCGGGATGGCTTGGGAGATCGCCCTGCATGCCAAAATCGCCGGTACTTTTCACCAGACCCTGTCCGAAAATTTCCTGCCATACCTGGTTCACAAATACGCGGGCCGTCAGCGGGTTTTCCTTTGCCACCGTCCATTGGGCCAGGCCCAACCGGTTTTTAGGATATTTCAAAGAATCGAACTTCATCACCGCCGGAAGCGCGCCGGCTGTCACCACTTTGCCCAAAGCATCGTATACGCCCCGGTTCAGGACATGGGTAGCGGGCGGCGTCTCGCTTTCCCCCATGACCGATACCACAATCTGGCTGGTATCAGGGGCGTTAATGAACGAAAACAGGTTTTTAACTTCCGTATTGGAAATGGTGAGGACAGGTGTTTTGGCCGGACCGCTCCCCGCGCTCCCGTCGAAACCCTTCTCCCTGGAGCTGTTGAAAAATGCAAACAGCCGGTAGTAATCCTCCTGGGAAACCGGGTCGTACTTATGGTCATGACATTGCGCGCATTCGACGGTCAGACCCAACAGCCCGGATGTAAAAGTCCTGGTTTTGTCGAGGTGATACTCCACCCGGTATTCTTCGGGAATAACCCCGTCTTCTTCCGTGATTTTGTGGTTTCTCAGGAAGGCCGTTGCCAGGATGTGCTCCTTATTTGCGTCAGGCAGCAGATCACCCGCCAGCTGCCAGGTGACAAAACGATCGTAAGGCATGTTACTGTTGAAGGCATGGATCACCCAGTCCCGCCAGGCCCATTGTGTCCTGGCATCATCATTCTGGTACCCGTACGAATCCGCAAACCTGGCTACGTCCAGCCAGTGAAGTGCCATCCGCTCTCCATAGGCTTTCTGCGACATGAGTTCGTCAACCACTTTTTCGTACGCATTTTCGGAATCGTCGTCCAGGAACTTTTGCTGCAGCTCGAGTGACGGCGCAAGGCCGGTGAGGTCAATCGATAACCTTTTAAGCAGCTGCGCCCTGTCGGCCTCCTCATTGGGCGAAAGCCCCAACCCTTCCATCTCTGACAATGTGAACCGGTCGATCTCGTTTTTAATCCAGTCAGGGTTGTCTACTTCCGGGAGCGGTTGCTGGACGGGTACCGTGAAAGCCCAGTGCGGCTCATACTTTGCCCCCTGGGTAATCCACTTTTTCAACACCAGGATTTCATCCTCATTCAAAGTACTCAGGTGCGACTCCGGGGTCGGCATTACATAACCGGGATCCGCGGAGGTGATCCTCCGATACACTTCCGACGCCTCGGGGTCTCCGGGGACAATGGCAAAACCCTTTCCGTCTTTCAGCTTTGCATAGGCACTCTCGGCCATATCGAGCCGGAGACCGGCCTCCCGTTTGTTCGCATCGGGACCGTGGCAGGCAAAACATTTATCGGATAGTATCGGCCTGACTTCGTAATTGTAGGACACCTCGCCGCTCCCCGTCCGTGCACCGGTAATCTTTTTTTTTAAAATAACCATAATAAGGCCACCCAGCATCAAGGCCAGAAGTGCATAGGTTAAGTTTCGTCGCATAACTATCAATCTGTCTGTTTATGATGCCTTTGTTGTCCCCGGGTTACCGACACCAAGCAAACACCTCAGTAATATGCAAATTTATACAGACACTATTATACTTTTTTATAACTAGTTGAATGGTGGTGATAGAAACTCCTGCACTTATATCTCCCCGGCAGCTCCGTTGAGCCCGTTTTTTCTTAAAACAAGCCGATACGATTTTCAAACGTTTGCATATTTTTTCAAACGTTTGCACCTGGCGTTGAATATATTCTGTTATTTATAAATATAGTCCCATTTGTAAATTTACCTGATCAACAAACTTTATCAGAAAGCATAGGTGTACAATACTCCCGACCCGTTTTGCATGGAAGTCTGCCAGGGCGATTGCCCGGCGGCTTCAGACCTATACCGGGCAAGTCCGGTTGGCCATGGCGCTGTATGACCGCTGAAGACCGGCGTTCAAACCGCCCTGAGAATATATTTCCACTCTTGTTGTCCTTGTCCCGAGCCGGGGTAGCCGGTCGGTTTCGCCAATATTTTAAAATCAAATACACAAGTTTTCCGGTTCATTTCTCATCAAACCTTCGTTCCAAATGAAAAAAACGATTCCTTATTTTTTATCACCGCACCGCAGCGTCACCGCATGGCTCGTGGCCCTGTATATGGTGGTCGGCGCCCCGGCACCCGGCATCAACTCAGGCGGTGGGGCCTTGTCGGCAGCGTTTGCTGCGACCGGCCCGAAGAGGAACGCCGAAAAAGAAATCAGCGGCCAGGTTCGCGACGAAAAAGGGGAAAGCCTGCCCGGAGTAAACGTTGTGATTAAGGGAACCCAGCGGGGCACCACAACGGATGCGCAGGGACATTTCACCCTGACCGTAGAGGAAGGCGCTTCCCTTGTGTTTTCTTTCGTAGGATACCTCACCCAGGAAATCATCCCGGGAAACCGGTCGTCCCTGACGGTAACGCTGCAGTCGGATAACAAATCACTGGATGAAGTGGTGGTGATCGGATACGGCACCGCCAAAAAAGGCGATCTGTCTGCCGCAGTTTCCACAGTACCGGACATGGCCCAAATAAAAAACAGGCCGGTGCTGAACGTTGAAAATATGATCCAGGGAAAAGTGCCCGGCGTTACAGCCGTCAGCAGCGGGGGGCACCCGACCAGCAGTCCCAAGGTAACCATCCGGGGAATGGGCTCGCGAAGCGGTGAAAGTGTGCTGTACGTAGTAGACGGTGTACCGGGAGCTCCTTTTAACCCGGCGGATATCGAATCGATCACCGTACTGAAAGATGCCGCATCGGCAGCGATTTACGGTGCATTTTCCGGATCTGCCGGGGTAATCCTGATCACAACCCGCCAGGCCGCCCAGGGTAAGCCCAGCATAGAGTACAGCGGCTTTGCCGGTATAAAGCAGGCCTGGAGGCTACCGCAGTCGCTGCGCGCCGAAGATGAAGCGAAGGTATCGAACCTGGCCTATACCAATGCGGGCCTGCCCACACTCGACGGGTGGGACGCAACCAAAAATCCCTATGCGCAGGTCACGCGTACCGACTGGGTCGACGAGATATTCCGCACCGGCGTAGTGCAGCGCCATAACGTGAGTATCAATTCGGGAACGGAGAAGTTTTCGACACTTGTGCAGGCGCGTTACGAAAAGGACGAAGGCACCCTGCTGAACACTTACAACCAGAACCTTTCGCTCCGACTCAACGCGAACTACCAGTTCAATAAAAAAGTACGTTTCAAGCAGGATGTGTTCTGGAACAACAACGACAAGCGGGGAACCGAAACCTCAAGCGGGTATAGTGGCACCGTACTATCGGCAATTTATATGCCCCGGTCGGCCACTGCCTACTATGAAGACGGGTCGTTCGGCGGGGTTGGGCCCCGCGATTCACAGTACCTGGGGATACACGGCGACGCGATCAACCCGGTAGGAACCCTGCTCCGGAACCAGCCTTTCAACAAGTCCTCGCAGCTTCAGTCCATTTCGGAACTTACCATTTCCGACCTGGTCCCGGACCTTACATTTGTGTCGCGTTACTCCTACCGGCAATCCAACTGGCAATACAGGGGCTTTACCCCGAGAAGGACCGAGCCCGGAAAACCCAACAACTCCAACATGCTGGCCGACTCAACTGACAAGGGGTATCACTGGATTTGGGAAAATACACTGAGCTACAACAAAACACTGGGCAAAAACAGTCTCGGCCTTATGTTGTCCACGACGGCACAGGAAAACGGCGGACATGGCTTTAACACCGGCGCGCGCGGGTTTGAAAACGAAGCCGAATGGGCGCAATACTTTGTAAACGCTACTATTTTTGACCAGGACCGTCCGGCTGACTACAATTGGAAAGACAGGAACGCGTCCTACGTCGGAAGGTTGTCCTACAGTTGGGCGAACCGTTATTTCGTTACCGCCAGCTACCGGTTCGACATCGCCGGGCGTCTCGCCGAGGGATACCGCGGTAAAGGATTCCCGGGGGTAACGGGCGCCTGGAAAATCAGCTCTGAACCGTTTTTCCAGAATCGCATGGTTGACCTGCTGAAGCTTCGCGCAAGCTGGGGGCGCATCGGGAATATCGGCTCCATCGGTACCTACTATGGCTACCCGCGCCTGAGTTCGAACCATACCTACCAGATCGGCAACGGTGCGCCGCTGTCCAACTCGTTTTATGTAAACAGCCGTTTCAACCCGGAACTGTCTTGGGAAACCTCCGAGCAGACCGACTTCGGTTTGGACGTGAGCCTGCTGAAAGAAAGACTCTCACTGACGGTAGACTATTTTAATAAGAAGACCTACGACCTTATCAAACAGCAGGATACCGGTTGGCCGAATACGCAGGGCTACGGCGCTCCGCTTATCAACCAGGGCCGTATCCGCAATTCCGGTTGGGAGGTGGCAGCTTCCTGGCGGGAAACCAAAAAAGAATTCACCTACGAAATCGGCGGAAACCTGGCGACACTGAAAAACAGCGTTGACTACATCGACGGCAACCCGAACTCTTTCTGGTCGTTCGGCGATTCCTGGAGGGGCATCCTGAATCCATACCGTTCGGTAGTAGGACAACCTTACTATTCGTACTGGCTCATCAAAAGCGACGGTATTTTCCAGACCGACCAGGCCGCGGCAGAATATGTCAGCGCGGGCGGAACCCGTATTCAGCCCAATGCAAAAGCCGGAGACCTGAAGTTTATTGACGAAAACCAGGACGGGAAGATTGACGACGGCGACCGCGTATTTATGGGCAGCGCATTCCCGAAGCTCACGTACGGGATCACCGGCAACGTCACCTGGAGAAATTTTGACCTGAGCATCTTCTTCCAGGGAGTAGGCGGTGTAAAACTGTTCCATGCATTTAAGCAGTCAACCCTGAACGGCGCCGAGCAAGGGTACAACCGCTGGGATAAAATCCTGGACGCCTGGTCCCCGCAGAATACTGGTTCCGATATCCCGATGATCCGCGCCAACGATCCCAACCGGAACTTCGCAACCAACTCCGACTGGTACCTGGAAAGCGGGAACTACGTACGTCTGAAAAACCTGGCCATTGGCTACACGTTCAGGCAGATCAAAGGCATCGACAATTTCCGGGTGTACCTCAGCGGCGACAACCTCCTGACCTTTACGAAGTACTCCGGGATGGACCCTGAAGTAGGCGGCATTGGTCTGGATGGCGGACAGTTCCCGATATCGCGGGTTTACTCACTTGGTCTCAGGTTAAAATTCTGATCCGAAAAATTAAGAATAAGATGAAACAGCTATGAGCCGCAGGGCCAGCCCCTCACGACTCACCGCTCAAAACTCACAACTTTTATTCCTATGAAATTCAGGTTTCTCTCAAAAACAGGCGTTCTCGTGTTACTCGCTTTTTTAAGCGGATGCGGCGAGAACTGGGTGGACACCAAACCCAACGGCGAGCCCACCACTGCATTTTTCTGGAAAAGCGAAGACGACGTGGCCAAAGCAGTGGCAGCCATGTACGTCCCGATGCGGTATGAATCTACCTGGGGCCGGAACCTGTTCTGGATGCAGGCGGCCAGCGACGACCTGGTCATCGGCCGGACCAGGTCGGAAAGCGAAAACATTAAAAATTTCAACGTTACAGGCCGGGAAGGTGGTATGACCGGCGGCTGGAATGACGTATACTGGATGCTCAACAAAGCCAACCAGGTAATTGAAGGGCTCAAAACGGCGACCAACGTGTCGGAAGAAGTGAAAAACCGCGCCCTCGGCGAAGCCTATTTTGTCCGGGGATTTGCGCATTTCTGGATCGCCTACCTGTGGGGCCATGAAAACCTGGGCGTGCCTTTTGACGGCCCCGAAAACGGTGAATACGGCAAGCGGATTGCACCGCAGCTTCCTTCTGTGAAAGACAATTATGCCCGGATTGTGGCTGATCTTGAAAAAGCCGCAGAACTGTTGCCGTTTTTTGAAACCTACGGCGATGCCGACCGGGGGCGTGCGCACAAGGCCGCTGCATGGGCCTACCTGGTAAAGGCATACGCCTACTGGGCGCAATATGATGCTTCGAAATGGGCATTGATCCCGCCGTTGGCCGACAAGATCAGGGTAGAAGGCAAGCGGGGGTTGATGACGGGAAAATCCAGCGCGCGGGAGAACTACCAGAGTGTATTCAGAATCGAAAACAACTGGGGACCGGAGTACATCTGGTCGGTAACCTCCGGGCTGCAGGGCGGTTCTGAATTTGTCGGCGTGGTACTCGAAAACAAAGGCTGGGGTATTTTCAACGGCTGGGGGTACTTTCAGCCGACGGAGGAACTCTACCAGGAATACGAGGCCAACGATCCCCGGCGTGAGGTAACCATCCTGAAATTCGGGGACAAGTTCACCTACTTCGGCAAGGAACGCTCGTATTATTCGACCAACAGCCTGACGGGTTTCCAGATCAACAAATACATGGAGCCTTACAGCTACGGGAGCAATGAAGATGCGAGTACGAACCTGATGATCAACCAGAACGGAGATTACCCTACCACAAAGCTCAACCTCCCGCTGATGCGCTATGCGGAAGTCTTGCTTTTCAAGGCGGAGGCGCTGATCATGCAGGGCAAAAACGGCGAGGCGGCGGCGCCGTTGAACGAGCTCCGGGCCCGGGTGGGTTTGGCGCCGAAGGCCGCCCCTACCCTGGCGGATCTGAAGCACGAGCGTCGTGTGGAGCTGGCCTGTGAGTGGACGGACCGTCTCCAGGATCTTAAACGCTGGAAAGACTATGCTGCAATCAACGCACCGCTGCACGGGAGAATTCATGCGAGCAAAACCGATCCCAAGTCTCCCTATACTGTCCAGGAAGTATGGAAAGCCCGGAGTTTTGACCCGGGCAAACACCTCGCCTGGCCGATCAGTCCCGACGAAATCGCAAGGTCCAACGGGGAATACAGACAGACGCCGGGCTGGTAGATAAGGTAAGCTGTTTTATCCGGATTCCCGGGGAAATACAAACGGTATCGGTGTATTTCCCCGGGAATTTTAGTAGAAATCCAACGGGCGGATTACCCCGGGTGATGCGAAGGAAACATTCGGGGGCGTCGGTTACCGGTTCCAACTTTCCGACAGGTTTTCAGATCCTACTACAAAAATCGGGGGGCTTTTTTTCGCCACACAGAAAGAGCTCCAGCCGGACTGCCTGCCAGCAAACAGCTATTATATGAAGAGAAACGCTACTTTACTCGGAATAACCTGCATGCTATTGTCATTGTACGCTTGCAGCAAAAGTGAGATAGACAGCCGGATTCAGGAAATCGTGTTGAAAGAAGGCGGCTCGGGTACACTAAAAATTAACGAGGAACAACTTCCCGTTAGGTTATTGGCAGTAAATATGCTCTTTAATGAGGGGGTGGTAACAGAGAAATTTACCACTTATCACCGCGTATACAGTGTGATTTTTTCAATCGACAATGATACGCTTCAGTTAAATACTGCATTCGAGCGAATAAATGAGCAGCCTTTTAAAGAGCGGTCACCGGACGAAACGTTCAGGGGACAGACCGTTACGTATCAGTCTTATCAAATTGGAATAGCGCACCTGTATCCTGAATCCAGTACCGACCCGTCGTCAGGCACCGTTGCCAAATTATTAGTGAGGGATTTTTGATAGCCAAAATTCATTTTCGGACTTTAGCAAATCAGCTAAAATTATCCAAACTATCTACGGCGTAAATATATGGGGAACTGATAAATGGTAGGCTTAAGGTAGCAGGTGAACCTGTTGAAATTTTTCAGCAGGCTGGACTCCGGTCGTAAGTTCCCAGGGAACTTACGAGGTGTTCCGCATTCTGAGCTCACTCCCATACGCAGCCGCGATACCGGTTTCGCCGACCGGACCTTCCAGGTTCTTTAGTCGTGTACCCGGACAAAATCATCCGGAATCCAATTAAAATTTTTTAAAAAAGGCTTGGCAGACTGGTCCGGCAGTTAGAAATTTCACTAATTTCCGGCACACATGCTGTCCTTTTTGACATGCTTATTGTTTCATCACGTTGCCCGGCAGGGCGCCCGTCAATTGTATACTACTAACTAAATTATTTTTCTATGAAGCAGTTTACCGTACCATTATTAGGTTTAGCAATACTGTGCGGCGGGGCGTTCCCCGCTCTTGCCAGGATGCCGGAACCGATGAAAACCACCAACTAGAAAACAGCCGACCGAAAGGTTACCGGCACTGTTGTCGACGACCAGGACCAGCCCCTGCCCGGGGTAACCGTGATGCTGAAAGGTACTGACCGGGGTGCTTCGACCAATGTGAGCGGGGAATTTGAACTCATCATCCCCGACGATCAACTCGCTTCCGCAGTGCTGGCTTTCAGTTTTATCGGTTACGAAACCCAGGAAATAGCGCTTGGGGTTAATAGTGTACTTAACGTAAAAATGGCCGCTTCGGTCAACCAGCTGGACCAGGTTGTGGTAGTGGGCTACTCCGCCAAGAAAGCCCGGTTCCTGTCGAGTTCAGTCACTACGATCAGCAATGACAAACTGAGGGATGTGACTTCCAACGAACTTCCCAATCTCTTACAGGGAAAAGCGCCGGGTGTGGTGGTTTCATCGAGTTCCGGCGACCCTACCAGCCCGGCAACCGTCGTCATCAGGGGTTCGGGAAGTATCTCGGCCGGCACTGCGCCGCTTTATGTGGTCGACGGGAACATAGACGGGTCATACAACCCGGTCGATGTGGAGAGCGTTACGGTTCTAAAGGATGTAGCGGCTACCGGCTTGTACGGGTCGCGGGCAAGCAACGGAGTAATTATCGTGAACACGAAAATGGGTGCTCCGGGTAAAACAACCATCAGCTTCAACAATTCGGTCGGCTTTGCGAACGCCACAACAGGCAAATTCCGCCTGATGAATTCTCGGGAACTATTCGATTTCCAGAAGACTTTTTACGACCGCGACCCTTCGGTGACCAATATCAATACCAACTGGTGGGACGAGGCCTTCAGGACAGCCATGGTCAACAACCACAACGTGTCGGTTTCAGGCGGAACCGGGAAGACTACGTTTTATGTTTCGGGTAACTTTTATAAGGAGCAGGGAACGATTGTGCAGAACGACAAGACCGGCTATAGCCTCCGCACAAACCTCCAGTCGCAGCTTACCAAACGGCTTTCGGCCAAAGTACTCTTTAACGGTCAGTATATCCGGGACAACTATTTTACCAGCAATGCGCTCGGCGACGCCTACATCAACCTGCCGTTTGACCCGGCTTACGACGCAGAAGGCAAGCCTACCGACGGCCGGTCTTTCCCGAACTGGCTGGGACGTGACCGTGAAAATTTCCTCCACTCCATCCAGTACAACCACGCCGGGGCCAACAGCCTCCGCATCACAAATGACATCAACCTCGATTTTGACCTGACCGACAAGATTACGTTGTCGAGCTATAACCGGGTCAACTTCGGAAATGGCAGCAGCCAGTCCTACAACGACCGACGGACCAAGCAGGGCGGAGCCAACGGCGGCGAGCTCCGCAATGCCACGAGTTACAACCACCGGCTGCTTACCTCAAACCGGATCAGGTATGCCGAGGAATGGGGCAGTCATAACCTCACGCTGCTCGGGGTTGCAGAGGCAGAAACGGCCTATGGAAAAGCCACCGCAACGTCAGGCAAGGGCCTTCCGCCCGGGCGCGACGTAATGTCGGTCGCTACCGAACCGCTGGAAGCCCCTACCGGTTCTTACGACCAGGTAGGGTTCCGCAAGTACCTCGGACAGGCCGATTACAGCTTCGACAACCGGTACTTCCTGGTAGGGTCTTTTGTGAATGAATTTTCGTCGCTCTTCGGGAAGAATAACTCCACCGCCAACTTCTACCAATTAGGGGCGTCGTGGGTACTGAGCAACGAATTGTTCCTCAAAAATAACCCCTTCGTAACATTTGCCAAGCTGCGTGTGAGCCACGGGACTGTCGGGAACGCCGCGATTCCGAATTTCGCCTCGCTGGGATTGTATACCATCAGCCAGACCGCGAGCTACGCCAACCTGCCTGGCGCCGCACCTTCGCAAAAAGGAAACCCTGACCTTACATGGGAGAAAAACCGCTCCACCAATGTCGGGATAGACGTCAGTCTCTGGAACCGGGTCGATGTGACCGTCGATGTCTATACCAAGCAAGCCGACGACCTGCTTTACCAGAAGCCGCTTGCCGCCACTACGGGGTACAGCTACGTATGGATAAATGCCGGCTCCCTCAGGAACAAAGGAGTGGAGTTTAGTATTGTATCGCAAAATCTAAAGGGCGAATTCGAATGGGAAACCAATTTCAACATGGCATTCAACCGCAACAAAATCCTCTCCCTGAGCGACGGGGCCGAGTTTTTTAACCCTGGCGACAGGCTGCCGCTTGCGGCCGGGCACGACATGGGCGACTACCATCTGCCGATCTGGGCGGGCGTAAACCCCGACAACGGGGACCCGCAGTGGGAAAAGGTAGTGAAAGCCGCCGACGGCACCATTACCAAAGAGCTTACGAACACCTACAACCAGGCCCAGACGGCGGTCTCACGCCAGTATGCCGGCAAATCGGCCACGCCGAATTTTACAGGCGGCATTACCAACACGCTCCGGTACAAGGGAATAACGCTTTCCGCTTTCCTCAATTTTGTTAGCGGAAACTGGATCTATCATGACGCGCGCGCCTATTTCGACAACGACGGTCTGTATGAGAGCTACAATTCGATGGTACTGGTCAACGGATGGTCCCGCTGGACCCAGCCGGGAGATATAGCCACGCATCCGAAACCGATCGTGGGCGGCAACAAGGACTCCAACCAGTCTTCTTCGCGATACCTGGAGGACGGAAGTTATCTCAGGCTGCGCAACATCAGGCTCGGCTACGATATCCCGACCACGCTCATGAACAAAATCGGATTTGCGGGCGCCAATATATTCGTGAGCGCCGATAACCTTGTCACCTGGACCAGGTTTTCCGGTACGGACCCTGAAGTATCGCTGTCGCGTGAGGGAGGAAATTTCGGCTTCGCCGGTTATCGGTACCCCATCAGCAAAAAGCTCATGTTCGGACTTAATTTTTCGCTCTGACCAATCCGGGGCTATCATCATTAACAAAAAGGAAGCTCGCGCCGTATGGCCCGCAGCTCAAACCTCATAAATATGAAATCAAGACCATATCAATACCTGCTTGCCGGACTGGTGTTTGCGCTTGGGACATTTTCCTGCGAAACCTACTACGAGCCGTCCACCAGCATCAACGAGGAAACTGCGCTGAAAAATGCCGCCGACGTAGAAACAGCCACAATCGGGACCTACGCCGTGCTGCTCCAGGCGGCTTATGTGAGGAGTGTACACTTCCTGATGGAGTATCCCGGCGACGCGGTGGCCCAGGGACAATCTTCGGCCGACGACCTCACCCGGGCATACCGCTATACCCATATCAATACCTCGGGACATTGTGCCAATTTCTGGGGACAAGCCTACAAAGTGATAGCGGCAGCCAACAAAATTATCGCCTTCGTGCCTGACGACGCCCCGGCCGACCTGGCGCAGCTGAAAGGGGAAAACCTGTACCTGCGCGCCATGATGCACTTCAACCTGGTGCGTGTTTTCGGAAGGCCGTATCCACAGAACAACGGTGGCAACCCGGGCGTGCCTCTGCTGCTCGACGGCCTTACCGACGAGCAGACCACTACGCTGGCCAGGAGCACAGTGAAACAGGTGTATGAATCGGTGATTGCCGACCTGGTCAAAGCGGCCGGGCTCATGTCCGTTGAGAAGACCAACTCATTTGCATCCAAGGAAGTAGCGTATGCGCTCTTGTCAAGAGTCTACCTGTACATGGAAGACAATGCCAACGCAGTCAAATACGCCGACCTCGTGATTGGCAGCGGGCGCTACAGCCTCCTGACCGGCTCCGAATACCCTGGTTACTTCAAACAGGTTCCGGCAGAGAACAAGGAGACTATTTTCGCCATCCGGCACACCAAAGTGCAGGACCGGGGGTTTTCATCCATCGGCTCCATGTATTTCAGCGGCGACCGTTCGGGGAACGCGCTCGGACAGGGTGCGAGCGGCTGGGCCGAGATATATGCCTCTCAAAAGTACGTGGACTTCCTGGATAAAAATCCCGGCGATCTGCGGCATTCTTTCATAACGCCCTATCTTCTCGGCGGAGTGTTGCAGCGGAATCCCAAGCTGAACCCGACGACCCCCATGTATTACATCAACAAGTACTCGCTTCAGGAGGAGATCATCAACCTCAGTTCTCCGGTCTACCTTCGCCTGGCTGAAATGTACCTGATCCGTGCCGAAGCCAATGCCAAGCTGGGCAAAACCGCCGAGGCACTGGCCGATGTTAACCTGTTGCGGCAAAGGGCCGGGCTATCGGGAAATGCCCTCCATACTACGGCCGGACTCGCGGCAGCCGGCAAATCGGTGCTGGATGCCGTGCTCGACGAAAGATACCTGGAGCTGGCGTTCGAGGGACACAGGGCCTACGACCTTTTCAGAAACAACCGGGCCATGGAACGCAACTACCCGGGCACGCATTCACTCAACAATACGCCTACAACGAATGTGACCCAGAAAGTGCTTCCGACCGACCCCCGCGTGATCTTTTTTATCCCGCAGGCCGAAGTAGACCGGAACTCCAAACTGGAGCAAAACCCGTAAGGGGCGTGCCGTCCTTTTCTGTTCGCACTACGGTGTCTGACACAGTGATGTCCGTGAAAAAGAGTCCTTCTTTTAAAGGGGGACTCTTTTTCATTGTACCTCTAAACCAGAAAAACAGACAATCCGGAGATGATGTGCCAAAATCGTATTTTTTTTCACTATACGCCCCAGTAAAGGCGAAACAAAGACCGGACTAGTCGAAAATCCTCGTATCGCCCGGTTTTTGCTGTTTCCTGACATGCTCCAGCCATTCTTCCACCGTAGCATTCCTCATCAGGTGCCCCGGGACATATTTCCTTTCTTCCCAAGGCTCAAAAAAGATCTCGAAATCCTCTTCTTCTTTTGTAAACCTGATTTCCTTGCGGATGATTACCTTATAGTCCTCCAGCTCTTTCAACAGCCACAATCCTTTGTTGTCGACAACACGCATTTTCCGGGGCATCAGGAAAAATAAATTCCCGGTTTCGCCGACAGGGCGGGTCGCAGTTCCGGACAGCCGCATTCTGTTGGGATCCCATTGAAGGTTTTTTACCTCAACCGCACCTTGCTGGATGTGCATGTCGGTTGACAATAGCCAGGGGTGCTCCCGGTTTTCGAAGATACGGAACAGGCGACAGGATTTCGGGGGAATGCTGTACCCGAAACGTTCCTTGTAGGTCCCGCAATATTCTTCCGTCCAGAATTCATATATACAGTAAGGCTTTTGCGTATCCAGACCCAGTTTCGCGAAATCAAGTTCAGCGCTATAGGCGGTGTCGTCA
Organism: Ravibacter arvi; assembly: GCF_039540405.1. Taxonomy (NCBI): domain Bacteria; kingdom Pseudomonadati; phylum Bacteroidota; class Cytophagia; order Cytophagales; family Spirosomataceae; genus Ravibacter; species Ravibacter arvi. Next base: position 63,900 of record NZ_BAABEY010000002.1, on the reverse strand, counting down.
TGGTTAAAGACCGCCAGCAACTGGTAGCTCCCCCAGGAAGTCAGGACCGGCAGCTTCAGATACCTCGAATAGTTATCCGGATATACGTTATCAAAAAGGTCGACCGGGGTCGGCCAGCCTTTTGTTCTCGGCAGGCACAGCTTGGCCATCCGCAGGCGCTCGCTGTCGATTCTCCGGAAGTCGTCGTCGAACAATAGCGGACTACCGCACAACCCGAACATGGTAGTGGTAATCCGGGCATGTTCCAATGGTACCGGTTTGTCAATCGTGAAAAAATTGATATCGTTGATGTACAATTTACGGTGTGTAAAATAAGAAGCCGCCGCGTTCTGCACCAGGTAGTGCGTGTTGGCATAGTGATGGTCATTCAGCACATACATGGCGTTCCCCCAGTCGCTCAACGGCGTTCCCTGGCCCTGTAAAGGACGGCTTTCCCCGTAGTCACGCCCCACGCGGGCCGCGTTGATGATGCCGCCGTAGGCAGGTGTGGAAGAGACGGCCGTTTGCAGGTGTGTGTCGTCGCCGGCTGTTTTCCTGATCATTTTCAGAATGCTCCCTGCTGCTTCCAACGGGGTTTTCGACGGGTCATGCAGCCTGCTGTTACCGGGGACATCGAGAAAGTCCAGCATGTAGAAACGGACTCCGATCTTGCGGTTGTACGTGAAAACATCTTTCAGATACGCTTCCGTATTGGGATGCGTACCGTCCAGCCAGTATTTGGTCAGGCGGGAAATACGGGTGGTGTCGTCCCGGTTTTCCGACCAGTTCAGCCTTTGGCTCATTACTGCTCCGGCTCTGTCCCGCAACAGGTTTTTCCGGTTGCTTTCCAGTACGCCGTCTGCTTCGCCGGCAAACCAGAAGGGAGACACCCACACCCCTGCTTTGAAACCGTATTTGTCCAGCTCCCGTATGAAGTTTTCATAACCATTGGTAAAGGAAAAATGTCGCTCGTTGGCTTTTTTCCAGTTGCCGGGAATACCGTCTTTTAGTGAATTGAGCGTGCTGATGCGAAAAATGTCGGCATCAAACCCTTTCAGCTTATTTCTGAAAGCCTTGATGTTTTCGATCGACACTTCGGCATATCCGCCTTCATGTTCATTCCAGCCATCTATCCATGCGGCCCCACTGAGCCCCACCGGCGGCAAGTCTGCCAGGACAGGCTTTTTGTCCCTGTAAATCACATTTACCCAGTTCTCCAGGGCTTTGTAAGGGTCGGTTTGAAAGGAAATATTGAGTTTTTCGGAAACCAATTCCTGTTTCGGCCTTAGGTCATACTTGCCAAACCGGCAGGTAGCTTTGTATTCCTCTATGCCTTCGCCGGGAGAATAGCGCAGGCTATGGCTGCAGCGCATCCGGTCCATGGTAGTAAAAGCCGACATAAACGATCGCTTCGTGGATGGATCGAACAGCAGGCAAATGTTTTCGGAAGAATGGTTGCCGTTGTCGCTATTGAGCAACTCAACGCGCATGTCCCAGGTATGCCACCTGAAAAACCGCCCGTTGCCCGGATCAGTCCCCAGGGTAAAGCGCCCGCCTTGCGCTTTTGACAGGCTGACCACATTCCAGTTTTCAACCGTAAGAACGGTCCGGCCTGTATTCTTTAAAGTGGTCAATATTTCCAGCCCGTCACGGGAAGGCACAAAATTCCAGATCCAGCGGCAGTTGATTTCGGGGAAAGCGTATTCCACCCTTTGTCCCGGGCCGTATGCCGTACTTGTCTCTTTTGAAGAAACGAGCCTGGCATTATTTAAAGAAAATAGCTTCCCGTTTATTTCAACGGATCCATTTGCTCCCTCTAAGCCAATAAATTGGCCGTCGGGTGTTTTCAGGTCAAAGCCTCCGTCACGGAAATCCAGTTTCCAGTCAGGGAAATGTGAGGGCGCTGCAGGCCGGATTTCAACTGTTGCCGCTCTTTCCTGCGCTTCCGATAGAAGAGGTGTTACGGCTATTAACAGCAACCACAGCACTTTGGTATGATTTAACATAGTTCGATAGTATTGTATACGTGGGCCCAACGGTTTTTCCGATACGTACAAACCCGGCCAGGACGGGCGCAATCTCCGGCAGACGCGACAGATCGGCAAAGTTTCGGACCATGGCTGAGAAGGGGCACCTGGCGCCGCATTGAGTCTTTCTTGCGTTGGACACACAATATAGGGGTCATTTTTTTCTTTCAAAAGAAAAAAAAACAAAACAACCGGGACAAAATCACCTATCTTTACTCATTACTGTTGAAGAATGCTTTCCGCCTGTATTTACTCGTTTGTTTTTGTTTGGCTTTTTTCATTTTTCGATTCATTTAAATCAAAAAATAAATGCGCCAGCAAGAAAAAACCCGGTTCTGCCCGGAAACAAAGAGTCATTTTTATACCACTCTGAAAAAGAGAGTTGACGCCCATTTCCGGGAAAGTAACCTCTCCCGCCATGGCGACGGCAGAATGATCGTGAAGACGGTATTTTTCCTCTCTGCCTATATTCTTCCGTTCCTTCTCTTCCTCATCTATACGCCGCCCCTTGCCTTTGCATTTCCGTTGTGGCTGATGATGGGATTGGCGGTTGCCGGCATCGGGATGAATATTATGCATGACGCGAACCACGGGGCCTATTCGCGCAACGCAGACATAAACGAGTGGCTGGGATATACGCTTTACCTGGTGGGAGTGGGTGTAAAAAACTGGAAATTCCAGCACAACGTACTGCATCATACTTATACCAACGTCACGGGCCTTGACGAGGACATCAGAGACAGAGGTGTAGTGAAGCTGTCACCTCACTTAGTCGCCGGGCGTCCTCACCGGTGGCAATGGCTCTATGCTTTCTTCTTTTACAGTATCCTCACACTATACTGGGTGACGCTAAAAGATTTTTTCCAGTACCATGGCTTCATAAGAGCCGGGGTTAACCGCCAGAGCCGGTCTGAGAACAGGAAGATGCTGGCAGGATTGGTTTTGGTAAAGCTGTTCTACTTCGGCGTATTTTTCGGACTGCCGGTACTGGCGCTCAACATGCCGTTTGGCGAGGTCCTGCTGGGCTTTCTTATCATGCATGTTACCTCGGGACTTATCCTGACGACCATATTTCAGCTCGCACATTCTGTGGAAGGCACAGCCTATCCGTTACCCGACTCCACCGGGATGATCAGGAAAGACTGGGCGATCCACCAACTGGAGACTACCGTCAACTTTTCCGGAGGCAACAAAATACTAACCTGGTGCCTGGGCGGCCTGAACTATCAGATAGAACACCATCTCTTCCCGAAAATCTGTCACGTCCATTATCCTGAAATATCGGTAATCATCAAGCAAACCGCAGAAGATTTCGGATTAAGATACCTTGAGAACCGCTCCCTCAGAGTAGCCTTCGTCTCCCACATCAGAAGCCTGAGGAAATTTGGACTGCCTCCTATCAACGAAGCAATAGGGTAATCACACGGCCGGTTTTCGGCTTTCCAGCGCCCCTGGGATCAGCCATTTTGAATCAGCGGTCAACTATTAGCTTCCGGGTAAATTGCCCGCCATTTTTCAACGTCACTCTAACCATATAGATACCGGTCGGCAAACTGCTGATATCAACTTCTCCGGAAATATTTACCCCGGACCGAAGCGCTTCCCGTCCATTGATATCGCAGATACTAATCCCGTCAATGAGTTCCGGTTTTACCGGCAGATGCCTGAATAGAATGGAATTTTTAGAGGGATTAGGGTACAATACCGCGTCTTCATCCGATGTCAACCTGTGCAGCACGGTCACGATTTTGCTTAGCGCAAAGCTTCCGTCACGATCGGTGATTTTTAACCGGTAATAGTTGATCCCCTTTAGCGGGTGGTGGTCTGTCACCGAGTAGTTTCGCGGCGCAGTAAAGTCCCCTGCTGCGACGGGCACGAGTCCGACGGGCTCCCAACCTGCGGCGTCGCTGCTCCTCTGGATTTCAAAGGAAAGGGCATCCACTTCGGAGGAGGTCTTCCACGACAGCTGTGTCACGCCATTTTCGGGGTTTGCTCCAAATGATTCCAACGTAACCGGGAGACTGGTTACAGACGATGTAAAACCGAACGTCGAGAAAGACGTGAGCCTTCGGAACTCAACATAACTGACGCCGTTTTGGTCGCCGTTCACAACCAGTAGATTCGTCGTGACACCGGTTGTTAGCTTGCCGTCGTCGGCGAAATCAGCCAGAGTTGCCGCGGCGGATCCCTCCTTTTTAAACCAGGTACCGGTGCCGTCCGGCAGTTGAGCGTCTGTCAGTTCTTCCGGTGTGAAATAATACCGAACCGTCATATTGGGTTGAGACGGCAGCGTTCCCAGGCTACTGACTGTAACCAGGCGGCGCATCAATGTGGCAGTCGAAGCTCCGTTGCTGAACCGGGCCGGTTCGTCCAGCACGCGGATATCAGCCTCCAGCTTCGCTTTTGCCAGTTCTTCACCGGTCAATCCCTTTATCCCGATCAAGGGGCGCCCGTCAGCATTCAGAAGGTAGGAAAAGCCTTCTTCATCGACACATGGAGTGAATTGTTTTGCGTGAACATCCGCAGCAGCTACTGCCGGTGTACCGGGGCTGTTTATTGCGGCTAAGGTAACAAACGACTCTCCCTGGGAGAACCGGAGGATGGTCCTATAGGATGAAAAGAGCGTCGGAGTGGTTGGATTTTCGTAGATAAGTGCAGGAGTAAGGGGATAAGCCGTGTAGGTAGCAAACGTTGAATCGGCGCTTACCAGCAGCCTCACGGGAGCGCAGGGATCCAGGGACAGACCGCCTTCGGGTGCGACCAGAGACGCCATAAAAACCTGGACCGAGTCGGAAACCCCGCTGTTTTGAACACGCCAGATCCTTTTCAGGCGCTTCCCCCCGGGCATGGCTACTGTATTGGTCTCATTTGCATACTCATGGTAAGTGCCTTTATCTCCGATCAGCAGGAAAGCATTATCGGTTGAAATCCGCGTGTTGGGGTCGCGGGTTTCGAGGAGGACCTCGGGGTACACACCTCCCCAGCTATGCCGGATATCCAATCCCAGCGCATCATTCCGGCCAATGCCGACGATGTGGTGGTTAAACGCTCTCGTCTGATCCCAGAGGTCGTTTGTACCGTTCAGGGTATAGCGCCCCCCTCCGGCTATTCCCACTGTCAGCGGCAGACTATACCTGAGCGAAAGGTAGGTTTCCACCCGCTGGCGTTCGGCGTCCGAAAGCCGCCTGTTGTAAATGATAAATTCAGCAAACTCGTGCCTTTGCTCAAATTCGCCCGGAGGGAAGGCTGCATTGGCGTTTATATACACCCAGCCATTGTTAAATGCCAGCGTATTGCCCGCATCAATTGCGGCAGATTCACCGCTAATTGATGCTATTTTGGGTAGGTTACGCTGATTCAAACCATAAGAAAATGTGAAAGAAGATATCTTGAAACCTTTGGGGCTTGGTCTGGATTCCCGCACGTTAACCGTTCGGTTGTTTGTAATTTTGAAACGGTTGTCCTGAACACTTCCCTCCCCGACTGTGACGCCCGGATAAGCCGAAAGGCCACCGATTCCCCAGGACATCTGCTGGTAAGTACCCGCAGAAGTCGAGTTACGCCGGCAAACAGCAAAAATTGTATAAGAAGCCTCCGGATCATTAGGCAACATTTCGGCCCGAAAGCCCCGTCCTTCCATAACAATGGAAAAATTCCTGTTCAGATCGTCTTCATACTGATTCAGGCGGGCATATGCCGCATTGGTCTGTGAAAACGATTCCAGGACCGTAGCGCCGACTTTTGGCGGCCATCGTTGCGCAGCGACGTCAAAATTTGCAGCATCGTACCACGCAAATAATCCCGAGCTCACGCCTGCCGGAGCTCCCACCCCTTGCGTGAAGCCTACCCGGACAGACACGCAAAACATGAAAAGTGTGCTTAATAAATAGATAAATGATTTCATGACGTTTTCCTTAGTTTAAACTCAGGGGCCCAGGCACTACAGGTAGAAACGTAATCTGGATGGATGATACTTTCGGAGCGATTCTGTTCCGGAAAAATGAGCTTACGGCTACTTTTCAGGCGCCCGAAGCCATAGTGCTTGTGTATACAATTCGATTTCAACTGTGTAAAGGAAAGGATTTTCTTATTTGAAAACCATACCAAAAATTTGGTATTTTCTGCGCCGCCTTCCGGTACATACTATAGATATACTTGCATACGAAAAGAAACAACATTCTAAAACTTAAATATTTTTTAAATAAACATTTTACTACACAATAGAAAAACAACTATATTTGTAGCGATAACCTTTCCGGGTCTCATGCCCCCCGTTTACGAGACTTTGGAAAGTGAATTGCACTTTATTTTAGAACAAGGCTGAATCCTATGAGCTCATCGTAAGCAACGGACTAACCGGGTATCCTTCCAGGTATATCCTCCGCAGACTTTTTTTCTATCTATAGCGATTTAACATCCCTGCCCCCCAATCGGATAATCTATCGTTCACATAATTTTTGGTAATTAATATTCATGAAAACGTCTATTTCAAGCTTGTACGGTTTGTGTGCCGTAGCCCTATCCCCCTTTTTTAAGCTAAATTCCCTCTTTTTCCGGTCGGTAGGTTTTGCTTCAGTCCTTATGCTCCTGTCAGCGGGCAACACTTTCGGTCAAGACATACCCGACTGCCACTGTACTTCAAACGACGTTACTTCGGTAACCGCCTCGCTTGCAAAGGATGCCCAGGGTACTCCCCTGACCAGCACCGGCTGTGACGGCACCACTGAAACCGCTTATCTTACTTTTACCTTCACCACGCAGGCTACGCAAAGACAGGGAGCATACGGTGAGGTGATCTACACGCTGAACGGTGGCGCTCAAAAGGTAACCAGCCAGTGTTTTCCTTACGTTTATTCAGGACAACAGGTTACCTTGTCTCTCCCGGTAGAGTATCACTGCGGCGACCGTATCGATATAGTCGGGATGATCTTTGCATGGGGAACTCAGGGAAATACCCAGGCGGATGCGGAAGCATTTTGTCAGATACAGCATTCGATGTGCGACAATGTGAGACCCCACTGCTATCAGCCTAAAGAGACGCTTTCTGTAGGAACTTCGCTAATTTCTGGCTTCGATGTTACCAAATCATGTGAGGGAGTCGCCAATGGTGGAACACCGGCGGTTACCATCAACGGTAAAGCTACCGGCGGTACCGAGCCTTATACTTTTGATTGGGATCTTGACAACGACGGCACCTGGGATATTCTTGGCGAGCAGACCGTTATGCCTTTGCTGGCAACAGGCACCCATTCTGTTTCGGTCCGGGTTACCGACGCATTGGGAGAAGTGGCTACGTATAACCAGTCCGTTTTAATTGAAAGCTGTATCAATTTGCCTGTCGCTTACGCATATATCAAAGCTTCTCCGGCTTCGGAACAGGGAGTGGAGGTAGAATGGCAGACCACCTCGGAAGAGAATAGCAGCTATTTTGAAGTAGAACGGTCTGCGAATGGTCAGAATTTCAGGAAGGTGAGCGAGGCAATATCCGAGCCTTTCCGCACAGCCGGTAACGGCCTTAAGACCTACCGCTTTACCGACGTTCATGCACCCGCAGGCCGGAGCTACTACCGGCTCAGGCAGGTGGACCTTGACGGGACAAAAAATTATTCGAAGATACTGTCAGTGAGCATGAGTGAAGGCGGGAAGGGTAAACTTGTCAAAATTTCGCCGAACCCGGTGCAGGACAGAGTGAAAATAGAAATTCTCTCAGCTCCGAAGGGTGATTTTTCTGTGGAAGTGATCGATATGGCAGGCAGATCCCTCCGTTCGGTCAATGGCGTCAACAGGGCCGACGGTTTCCGGTACGAGTTCGACACCCACTCTTTGCCGACAGGGCTCTACCTCTTGTCAATTAGGGTTGAAGACCAGTATTTTATACGCAGAATTATAAAATAACACCGGTTGCACGATTATTCTCCGGGTCTGCCAGCCGAAGTTTATGCCGGTGACCCGGAGTATTTTCATGAACAGTATCGTTGATTGATATTTCCAGAAGAGTTGCTGGCAGTGGGAATCTAATTTAATTTCCACCGAGACCTCTTTTATAACTACTGATCGCGTCTTCAATATCCTCCTTAATAAATTCCCAGTACTTTCCACGGAGGCAAATCGGCTCAAAATCATCATCCGCACGATGGAAATCCGTGAAATTTTGGAGAATCACTTCCTTGTCATGTCCATAGGCATAGCGTTGTTTATGCAGTTCCAGCATGATATCGATGGAAACGCGATTAAGCAGCTCGTGCAAATCCCAAAAGTCTTTTTTTCGCCCGCCACGCTGGATAACATCAATTTTCATGGCAATAATTTCTTCTATTGTCGCGAATCTAATATCATCGACGATTAGGACGGGTTGAATAAACGGATCTGTGTAAAAGATATCTAGTTTAATCGCATCATCTTTGTGGATCCCTATCATGTAAGACTTTCCAAAAGACGGAGTCAAGTTCCCAAAATGGCTGGAAAAAGGAAATGTCTTTTCAATAAATTCATCAATAGCATTAAAATCAATTTTACCATAGGAAATATCACTGAAAAGATCGATATCCACAGACATCCGGTGCCCCAACTGAAGACTTAGTGAGGTCCCGCCTACCAGTCTGAAAGCAGAAAACTCATCAGCCTTCATCAATCTTTTAAGGCTGTCCAGCAGGGTTCTTGTGACTGTTCGGTAATATAGCATATTAGGTCAAACGAACATGGGCTAATGGTGTGTCATTTAAGGCCAATTTTACTTTTACAGCCCCATAGAAACGTACGATTTCATTTTGTTCCTCCAGGTTTCCTCTTTCAAAGACCCGCAGGATTACAGTTTTGAATTGCCTGTCCCAATCGATACTGTTTATATCCGTATCCCAAAACAGAGATTTTCTGAATAGAGAGAGATCGGGTGTATGCCGCTCCTGCTTTTGTTTAATCATTTCAATGTCATGCCAGGTTTGCAGAACAGCTAACGCGCCTTCTTCGATTCCCAATGCTTTCTCTATTTTTAAGGCGAGCGATGTATTAAGCCCCCTCTTTCCTCTGGCAATAGCATTCAAAACCTGCGGGTGCTCTCCTATTGATAAAGCAAGCGTTCGTTGCTTGAGAGATCTTTTTTTTAGTTCCCGCTCGAGCACGATCCCTGGATGAATACCCTTGTATTTTTCGAACCTGTTATTCATACAACAAATATAAACAAACTTGTTTACATTTTCACATTCCGCCCCATCCGGTATACGCTGCCGGATAACTGTTTTTATAACCCTTCCGCGTACTCAGCAGGGTATTCATGTTTACCTCCAGGATGGGAGACACGGCGCCTGTATTACCCGCGTAGCAGCACAATCAGGCGCAATTTTCTCCATAGGCCGTTCACTAGCGTGGAAGCGATCCATTGACTGCGGAGGATCAGCGGTGCCGGGCAATGGCTTTACACCAAGCACATTGAAGAAAGATTCCCGGTTTTTTTGTTGCCGTTCATGCGGAAGATCGCTTGAAACCGGCACTATGAAAAACGGGTGGGTGTTATTGCCCATTCGTCCCTCTTCTACTGCGTCTGCATCGATGAGCGGCAATACGGTAATTTTGGTATTTTTTGTCAGCGCGGTCGCATCGTTATCACCTGAAAACAGCCATAGTAAAAACTCGTTAAGCACCCGGCTTGTGCCGGTTTCAAAAGCATGGGCTCTTACCTGCAGCCATATTCCGTATCGTTCTTTTTCTGCTGCCGGAGGGTACAGCCGGAAACCATGCACGCGCCGCCCGCCCATGGTTTTGCAAAGTTCAAAACCTTACGTTTTGGGACTTTTCCTGCTTGCCCGCAAGACTCAGAAGCCGGATTTAACCCCTATTGATACTGGAATAAATCTACATTTTTTTTAACTGGAACCCTGTTTTCCCGGATTCCGGCCCGGAAACAAAATCTTCTTTTTTAACCGTATAGCTGCTAAAATTTCACCTGTAACCGCCCCCGGTGCAGCGGAAAATTTGCAGTCAGATCAAAAAATATTTCTAAAAGCACTATATATTTGAAAATAGTTATACTGTATTTAACTACACTCAACGAATTTATTCTATGGATACCACCTCTACCCCGCTATTGTCCGGGAGAAAATCTTTACAATCTCCCCTGAGCAAACTTGCTTTCGGATCTTTAATTTGCTCACTGTTGGTTCCAGCAGGCGCTTATGCACAACGAACTGACACCCTGATGGTCGGACGTGACCCGGCCCAGAACAAACGTATGGTTCTCTTTCAAAACGGAGGTTTTTTCCTGGGAGGTGAGTATACTGGAGATCCGTCAGGTAACGCGGTGCCTGTCATGGGGGCCGGTACGCGTTTGATGTGGTACCCGGAAAAAGCGGCTTTCCGCGCGGGATCCGTGGCCGGCACACAGTGGGATGGCGCCAATATTGGAGACTACTCCGTAGCGATGGGTAATGGTGCACGCGCATCGGGTAATTCCGCGACCGCTTTTGGATTGCGGACGGGCGCTGTGCAACAATCGTCATTTGCTGTAGGTGAAGACAGTTATGCAAGCGGGGCCGCTTCCGTTGCAATGGGTTACCATGCCCATACGAATGCCCGGCAAGGGAGTTTTGTATTTTCCGACAGGTCCTCGATAGATACGCTGCGCGCCGGTGTTAATCACTCGGCCAGCTGGCGCACCAGCGGCGGGTTCCGGATATTTACGTCGTCCAATCTCAGTACCGGAATGACCTTCCAGAGCGGCGCTTCGGTGAGCAACTGGGGGCAGTCAAACGCAGTCATTTCCACCTCCACAGGCGCTATGCTGACCACCGGCGGCGTATGGCAGAATGCATCGGATGTGAACCGCAAACATGGTTTTGAGCAGGTATCGAACGAAGAAATCCTGGAAAAGCTTCGCAAACTGCCGGTAACCCGTTGGAGCTACAAGACAGAACCAGACCACATTAAGCACATCGGGCCAATGGCGCAGGATTTCTACGCGGCTTTCGGACTAGGCAATGACGAGCGCGGCATCGGGACCGTCGATGCCGATGGTGTGGCGTTTGCAGGTATTAAAGCGCTGGAAGAACGGACCCGGAACCTCGCGGCTGAACTGGAAAGCCTGAAAGCTGATAATGCAGCACTCCGCCAGCAAATGCGTGACAATGGAAATTCCTGGACGGGTTTTGCCGGTTTTGGGTTGCTTGCCCTTGTATTCGCGGGAAGTCTGGCAATGACACGGCGACGTACAGCCCCGGGCGGTACCCGCATGTTTTAGCTTTGAGCATGTAGTGCTGTTTAACTTCCTGTTCTTTTACTTAAATCTATTCCAAGTGAAAATCATATATGTTTTGGCAGTCCTCGCGGGGCTTGGCGGGACCGCCGCTGCGCAGGGTTTGACCACCGTCAACGGAACAGTTGCAGTCCGGGGCGGTATTTTGCAGGTAAAAGGCAATCTGCAGCTGGGTGGTGGCTCATTCACCAATGACGGCAATGTTTTTGTTTCCGGGAACCTGGTCAACAACCAGGCTATGGCCGAGACCGGTACCGGAGCGCTGACACTCGATGGTACCGGCACACAAACGGTAAGCGGTACCCAAACGTATTTCACCCGTTTGCTGACAGTCAACAATCCTGCAGGCATTGTACTTGACAACAGCATCAAGGCCGGAGGGAGAGTAGATCTCCTCAACGGCATCGTGGAGGCAACCAACGACCTCGCCCCGCTGGTAATTGGCGATACCGCATCGGTGCTGGGCGTATCCGACGCAAATCACGTGGATGGCTACGTAATGAAGACCGGAACGGGCAGCTTTACTTACCCGGTGGGAGACGGCGCCAGGTACCAGCCTGTCACGGTGGAGCTAACCGATAACAGCGCAGGGATGAGCGTGCGTTACCTTGCGGGAGACGCCGGCACAGGAACATTCACAACAACCGGCGGCTCCAACATCGCCCTCGAAGCCTATAACAACGAAGAGTACTGGGACATCGCGCCGAAGGGCACCGCGACCGGCAAGGTAATTATCACCTATGATGACTATAAAAACCCGACCATCACACCTTCAGAAGACCCCGATGTTTTCAGCGTGGCCCACCTTACCGGGGGCAATTGGCTCAACGAAGGAAATCATGTGACGGGCACCATAAGTTCCGGTTCTGTAATGAGCGAGGTCATATCAGCCTGGAGCCCATTTACACTCGGCGCTATCCCGGAAACTCAATTGCCGGTGACGCTGATCAGTTTTAATGCGAAGGTAGTCGAAAACAATGCGCAGCTCGAATGGCAAACGGCCAGTGAGGACAATGCCGCCCATTTTGACATAGAAAGAAGCCTTGATGCCAGAAGCTTTCAAAAAATCGGTGAGGTCACCGCTACAGGTAACAGCAATACCCCGCAACGTTACAACTTTACAGACCATTCCCTCGGCAACCAGCTACAAACCGTTTATTACCGGCTTCGTTCCGTCGATTGGGATGGTACCTACAGCTTGTCAAAGACGGTATCCCTACGCCCCCCCGGCCTGAGCCACTATGCAGGCGTATACCCCAACCCGGCCCTTAAGGGAAGTACGGTAACCGTTTCAACCGGCATTCCGGTGGGCAAGGTAAATCTTTGCGATATGCTGGGACGGCCGGTAGCGGTAGGTACTTCATCGCTTCCTGACGGGTCCGTCCGGGTAAACCTGGATGGTGTTGCCTCCGGACTGTATCTTTTGAAACTTACTACCAGCCAGGGTGTTGTAAACAGCAAGCTGGTTGTTGAATAATTTTTAACCTTTCCTTATTTTTTTATTTATCGATTTGAAACAGCCATGAGCTTTGAGGTATTAGCTACAAGCGGCACACAAACGGCTGATGAATAAATAGCTCACCCCTCACAGCTCACAGCGGTCCGCCGCTGCGGCTCAAACCTTTTTATACATATGAAACGCCTTATCATTACTTGCTTATCTCTTCTCACAGCTTCCCTTTGTACTTATGCCCAGGTGGGGATTGGCACACTTACGCCCAAAGCCGGCCTCCACGTGGCCGACAGCAGCGTCGTTTTTTCCGCTCCCGGTGACGTCGCCGTTATTAAACCTGTACCCGTTACAGGCGAAGGGCGGCGGATGATGTGGTATGCGGATAAAGCAGCGTTCAGGGTCGGGTATGTAGGTTCATTTTCAAACAGCTACTGGGACGCCCCCAATATCGGGAAGTATTCGTTCGGAGCGGGCCAGCATGTCCGCGCATCCGGCGAAAGTTCGTTCGCTGCTGGTCTGGCTACCACAGCATCCGGCGAGGCATCGGTGGCATTCGGGAACAACGGTACGGCGTCCGGAAACCGCGCGTTGGCGTTCAACGGCACGGCAAGTGCAACGGGGGCTATCGCATTGGGTAGCGGCGCTCAAGCCACCAATGACGACGCCATCGCTCTTGGGCCGTCAGCGATCTCAGGCGGGCTTGCATCGGTGGTAATCGGCCCCTCTATTGCGCTAGGCGCATTCTCAATCGCCATTGGTTTGCAAAACAGTGCAAGGGGTAACTTTTCGATGGCGCTCGGCAAGAATGCGCGGGTCAGGCACCAGGGTTCTATCGTGATCAGCGACGGCAGCGCCGGATTTAGCAGTGACAGCGCTTACAGTACCACCAACAACCAGCTGACCATGCGTTTCGCCGGTGGAGCACGCGTTTTTACCAATCAAGGCCTTACCAGTGGGGTCGACATCGCAGCCGGCGGTGGGTCATGGAGTAGCGTCAGTGATAGGCGGAAAAAAGAAAACTTCAAAGCGTTGGACACCGAGGAAATCCTTCTCAAGGTATCTAAGCTTCCCCTCACCAGCTGGAATTACAAAAGTCAACCCGCGACGACAAGGCACATCGGACCAATGGCACAGGATTTTTATGCGGCCTTTAGTCTTGACGGGATTGGGAATGACACAACCATCAATACCGGTGACATCGACGGCGTGAACATGGCCGCTATCCAGGCACTTGAAAAACGCACCAAACAGTTACAGGAGGAAAATGATCAGCTGAAAGCCAAACTCGCAGCCATGGACGAGAAAATGGCGGTCATTGAAAAAATGATCCTGGCCGCACCGCGGAAAGAGGAGTTGTCGGCTTCCAGGTAGTCCGGGCCTTCCCGACCAGTTCCGGGTAGTGTCTGGCATCTGAATACTTGCCCCAAATTATGATTTCGGTATAATGCAGCCTGTTTACGCTTTCGGTCCCTGCGACCGGAAGCGTAAAGCCAGGCCTGTTTGGCAAATCACTGGATTCTATCAGGCCTGCCATAACTCCCCGGCGCACGTGGCAGTAACAGGAATGTCTCCGTCAGCAAAAGTTAGCCATTTGCTTTAAAAGCAATAACTTAGCGACGTACCAACTGCGTTTCTACATGCCAATGAAATTCTGTATTCAAAACCTAGCAACTACACGGGTTGTCCTGTTCACCTGGCTTTTGGCGACCGGATCCGGCTTAGCTTTCGGCCAATCCACAAGCGACAACCGCCCCAATATCGTTTTTATACTGGCAGACGATCTGGGCTACGGCGACGTAGGATTTAACGGTCAGCAGAAAATCAAGACCCCAAACCTGGACAAGCTGGCCGGCCAGGGGATGCGCTTCACCCGTTTTTATGCCGGCACAAGCGTCTGCGCCCCTTCGAGGTCTTCCCTGCTGTCCGGCCGGCACACCGGCCACACTTACATAAGAGGCAACAAGGGGGTTGAGCCGGAAGGCCAGCAGCCGATTGCCGACAGCGTGGTTACCGTAGCCGAGTTGCTTCGCGAAAAGGGCTATGTCACTGCGGCGTTCGGGAAGTGGGGATTGGGAGCGCCCGGTTCAGAAGGTGATCCGCTCCGCCAGGGCTTCGACCGGTTTTACGGTTTCAATTGCCAGTCGCTCGCACATCGCTACTATCCGGCCCATTTGTGGGACAACGATAGCAAGGTCATGCTGAATGCGAACGGAAACCTGGAAAAAACCGAGGTTTACGCACCGGACCTGATCCAGGACAAGGCGCTGGAGTTCGTCGCTTCGCGGGATGGGAAAAAGCCATTTTTTCTTTTTTTACCCTATATCCTGCCACATGCCGAGCTTATCGCCCCCGATGATTCGCTCTTGCAATACTACAAAGGGAAATTTCCCGAAACCCCCTTCGCCGGCAACGACTACGGGCCCAACGCTACCCCGGGAGGATATGCGTCACAGCTTTTCCCGCGCGCCACATTCGCCGCCATGGTGGCCCGTCTGGATCAATATGTGGGGCAAATCATGGAAGCATTACGTAAAAAGGGGCTCGACAGGAATACGTTGATTATTTTCACCAGCGACAACGGTCCTCACCTGGAGGGCGGGGCCGATCCGGATTTCTTCAATAGCGGCGGTGGTTTCAGAGGCTTTAAGCGCGACCTGTACGAGGGCGGGATCCGGGTGCCGACGGCGGCGTACTGGCCCGGCGTGGTCAAGCCGGGTGTCAGCCACCATGCGGGTGCGTTCTGGGATATATTACCCACTTTTACTGATCTGGCGGGGATAAAAAAACGATCGGCAACAGATGGAATTTCGCTCGTCCCGACTTTACTGGGCAAAGGAAAACAACCTGAACACGACTATCTATACTGGGAATTTCACGAAAAGGGCGGCCGGCAGGCGGTGAGCCGGGGCAATTGGAAAGCCGTACGGCTCCAGGCCAATGATCCTGCAAAAACCAAGGTCGAGCTGTATGACCTTTCAAAAGATCCAAAGGAAGCGATCGATCTTGCCAAAGCCAATCCCGGCAAAACAGCAGAACTGGTCAGGTTGATGAACCAGGCGCACACCCCCTCGGCCTTGTTCCCCTTTGGCGGCGAAGGAAAATGAGAGATGTCATTGGTTAGACACTACTTATTTACAGAATAAAAAAAATATAAAATATAACTTTTACGTTTTATACTAAAACTCAATATCCCATGGCAATCGTAAAAGTACTGGAGGTAATAGCTTCTTCCCCAAAAAGTTTTGATGACGCGGTTCAAAACTGCGTTACCGAGGTTTCAAAAACCATCCGAAATATTGATTCGGTTTATGTAAAAGACATGAAGGCCCACGTAAAAGACGGCAAGATCAGTTCCTATGGCGTGGTGTGCAAGGTGTCCTTCCGGGTAGACGAGGTCAATTAACAACCGGGCCCCAGGTAGCTAAAATGCAAAAGCACCTGAAAACGGTGCTTTTGAAGGGAGAATAATGGCTGGCATTGCCTACTTCGATACCGGCACAAATTCGGGTGTAATTTTACGGATGATTACCCAGGCCAGGAGAAATGACAAACCGCAGACGGCAAAAATGAGGTTATAACCGGCCACAATATTGCCGGCTGCTTTGTAATAATCCAATGTATAGCCTACAAACATGGGGAATAGCACGCCTCCGATAGCACCGGCCATCCCACCGATACCGATCACCGAGCTGACCGAGCGTGCCGGCAGCATGTCCGACACGATGGTATAAATATTGGCGCTCCACGCGGCGTTTCCGGCAATGGCAACGCTCAGCAACCCCACCACCAGCCACATGTCACCGGCAAAACGCGCTGCCATAACAGGTACCACGCAGCAGGCCGAAACCAGCAAAGCCACACTTCTGGCCCGGGAAACGCTCCATCCTTTCCCGATAAGCCGCGACGACAGCAGACCGCCGCCGATGGCGCCGATGGTTGCGGCCGAATACACAATAACCAACGGCAATCCCGGCTTCTTCAGATCCAGTTGAAAGGTGCTGCTGAAATACGACGGCAGCCAGAACATGAAAAAGTACCAGATAGGGTCCGTCAGGAATTTCCCCACGATAAAGGACCAGGTTGGGCGCAGTGAAAAAAGGCTCAGCCAGGTTTCCCGGGCGTCAGGGGCCGCGTTTTCGCCGGTTTCCTTCGGCTCGTCGTCGATACGGATGTAACGCAGCTCCTCTTCCGATACTTTTTTGTGAAGCGAAGGACGCTCGTACAGGAGCCGCCAGGCGATAAGCCATACAAACCCGATACATCCCGTAATAACAAACGCGAATTCCCAACCGTAGGCGCCCAGCAGCCAGGGAACCAACAGCGGGGCTACGCAGGCCCCGATATTGGCGCCGGAGTCAAAAATGCCGGTAGCCAGGGCCCTTTCCCGCTTGGGGAACCACTCCGACACGGTTTTTACCGCCGCCGGGAAATTGCCCGATTCACCCAGCCCAAGCGCTGCGCGCGCCATCCCGAACCCCAGGGTACTCCGGACCAGGGCATGGCTCATCGCCGCGATACTCCAGAGCGTCACCGAAATGGAGTAGCCCGTTTTGGTGCCGATACGATCAATGATCCGTCCGAAAACCACAAGACCCAAGGCATATGAGGCCGTAAAGGCCATCACGATGTGGCTGTAATCCGTTTCGGTCCACTGGAATTCTGCTTCCAGGAACGGCTTAAGCAACCCCAGCACCTGCCTGTCCAGATAGTTGATGGTGGTGGCAAAAAAAAGCAAGGCGCAAATGGTCCACCTGTAAGTTCCGCTTGATGGTTTTGTCATGGGTCTGTAGAAATCAGGGCAACGCCCGGCAACAAGGTAATGACGAGTAACAACGGGAAAAATCCCTGAATTTTAACGAAAAACTCCCTCCCGGATGTCCGCTATCCTTTCTGCGCTGTCGTGATCCAGGAACAGTACGGCCTGCGGCAACGTGCGTAAAATCGTGGAAGGATAAGTTTCAGACACGGGTTCTGTTAACGTATGGTACACCGCCGCGGCTTTTGATTTTCCCGGCACCATACAGTAAATGGCCTGCGCCTTCAGCAGCGCGGGAATTGTCAGCGTAAACGCATCAACCGGTACTTCTTCAAGCGTGGCGAAACATCCTTCGTTTACCTGCTGCTGCCGGCATGGCACGTCGAGGTCCACCACTTTAACGAGGTAAGGATCATGGAAATCAGCCATATGGGGATCATTAAACGCAAGATGCGTGTTTTCCCCGATTCCCATACAGGTGATGTCGGTAGGATACGCCTGCAGCAGGCCGGCATAACGCCTGCATTCTTCTTCCGGTAACGAAGGGTTCCCGTTCAGGTAAAAAACTTCCCTGAACGGCGCCCGGGCAAACAGCCGTTCCTTCAGAAAGGCGCCGAAGTGCTGAGGCGCCCCCACCGGCAACCCCAGGTATTCGTCCATGTGAAAGGCGTTCACCCGCGACCAGTCGACGGTACGGGTCAGCAGCGCCGCCAGGAATTCATTCTGTGACGCTGCTGCCGCAAAAATAACGTTGACAACTTCCTGGGTCTCAAGCAGGGCCATGATTTTTGCAGCCACCGCATCGGCAGCCGTCTCCCCTACTTCCTGTCGGTTCCGGCAGATTTTCACGGTTAACTGGTCTGCTACGTATTCTTTAGAGATAGACATTGAAATGATGTTACAATTAAATACTGATTCGTGGTTGATACCGGCGCAGCTGCTCCTTCTTACATTCTGAATTTAACACCGGCCCGCCCCCAGAACGAGAAAAACTGCTTTTGGTACATCCGGGAGCGCTCCCCGAAGTAATCAAGCTGCGGCGCCTGCGTCAGGTTCTGTGCCTCGAGGTATACAGAAAGGCGGTCCGAAATGCGGTAGGACGAATTGGCGTCGATCTGGATGCGGTCGTGGCGGATCACATCCGTATCGTCGTCACTGCCCAGCAACACCGTGTAGGCACTGTTATAATTCAGGTTTCCCTGGATACTGAAGCGTTTGTGGCTGAACGACAGTGAGGCATTGGCCGTATGATCGGCCTGTCCCGGCAGCCGGAGGTTTTTCCGGAACTGGGCGTCGGCATTCGAATGCGTATAGGTGTAGTTTGCGAGTATAGAAAGCCCTTTCAGAATCCCCGGCAAAAACGTGAGGTTAGCCTGGGCATTCAACTCGATACCAAACACCTTGGCGCTGTTCCCGTTCAGCGTGCGGAACCATCTCCACCCGGTATAACGGCCGGCATTCTCAAATTCGTCCCCGACAATATTGGTGACGCTGTTGTACTGGAACTTGTCGATTTTCTTATAAAAAACGCCGGCCGACAGGATACCCAGGTTAGAAAGGTATTTTTCGTACATCAAATCCACGTTGGTGGAGAAGGCAGGCGCAAGTTCCGGGTTGCCATCCGTTACGGTTTCGCTCAGGATACTGAGGATTCGTCCCGGAACGAGGTCCACGAAATTGGGGCGGGAATAGCCGTAGGTAAGGGCTGCCCGCAGCAACGACGAGCTGTTCAGGTCGTACTTGAACTGGACGTTCGGCAGCACCTTCAGATAGTCGTTCGTTTTACGGTTGGGGGTAGTGGAAGTCCAGACGCCCTCCTCGTCGGTTTCGACGATATTTCCCTTGTAGTCTACGTGGGTTTGCTCAAAACGGACACCGGCCAGAAACATGAGCTTGTTGAACTGGATCCTGTTCATGAGATAAGCCGATGAAACACGCTCTACCGCATCGTAGTAGTAGGTATCGATGCTGTTACGGGTAGCAGGCCCATTGATCGGGAACAGGTCGGTTCCCAGGTTCTTATCCAGGAAGTCAATCGTTTTGTCCTTGTCAACTCCCAATCCGAAATTCGTATTCCCGTCGAGCAGCTCCCCCGATACCTCCGCGGGGCCCGAGAAGTTCGTAAGTTTTCCTGCCCCGGCATCACCGGCGTAGGTGGTCACGATCGTTTCGTCCGGCCGGTAGCGCCTGTTGTGCATGCGCTTCACCTTCACCCCGGCTTTGAAAACGGCGGCATTGTCCCCGATCGAATACGGCACGCTGCCGTTCACCCGGGCGGTAATATTTCTGCCTTTTGTATTCCACCAATCCCTTTCCACCGTGTTATAGGTATACAGCGAAGCGTCGTTTTTCCAGTCCGTGCCGTAGGCTTCCAGGTAGTCGGTAGCAATATCGGAGATCTGGAGCGGGATGTTGCCGGTGACAAAATTGTAGATTCCCGAACGGTTTATAAACCCGGATTCGTTGACGAATACGCCCGCATCGAGCTTTACTTTACCGATTACGGTTTCGCCCTGGACGTTAAAATTGAGGTTGCTGTTATCCTCCGTTGCCGACTTGATTTCGTTGTACCCGCGTCCCCGTGAGTTAACAAAGACCCCTTCCTCGTTCAGTGTCGTACGGCTGGTCTGCATCCGCGTGCGCTTCCGGTAGCGCGTCAGTTTGTTGTAATGGTCGCTGTACATGAAGTTGGCCACGATGTTCGTAGTCGGGCTGAAGTTGTAGTCGACGGTGGCCGATGCCCCTGTCCTGGTACGGTCGTTTTCTACGTACAGCAGCCGCACGTCGGTCGGGAAATAGATCTCTCCTTTACCGTAATCATTTTTTTCCCAGACCTGGGCACGGATTTCGTCGTAACCGTTTTTGGTTTTGAAGTAGCTGCCGGTCAGCATCACGCCAAGTTTCCCGTTCGGATTTTTGTCGTCTGCAAAAAAACGTTGTCCCCAGGAAAGGTTTCCGATAGCGTTAAAGTTGCTCCGGAGGTTGTTGTAGCCTGTTCCCAGATCCACCGCGAGGCGACTGCGCAGCGAGCTCGCGGTAGGAGTTTTCATGTTGATGGCGCCGGCAATGGCGTCGCCGTCCTGGTCGGGCGTAAGGGTCTTGACAACCTCCATTGAAGAGAGCACGTTGATGGGAATGACGTCGAGCTGCGCATTCCGCGAGCCGTCTTCCTGTGTACCCATGATCTGCTCGCCGTTTACGTTGATGTTCGTAAAGTTCCCCGGCGTCCCGCGTAATTGTACGGTGGCGCCCTCGCCGCTGCTGTTCCGGCCGATGGTCACCCCGGGCAGGCGCTGAAGCGATTCCGCTACGTTCAGGTCGGGGTAACGTCCCATCAGGTCGGCGGAGATTACCTGTTTCAGGTTATCGGAATTGCGCTGCTGGTTCAGCGCCTTCTGCTGCCCTTCCAGCGTCGCCGTTACCGTCACTGCAGAGAGTGTCACAATAGCAGACGCCATGCGGATGTTCTGGAACACGGTAGCCCCGGCATTGACGGTTACTTCCTTTTCCTCCGGGTTGTAACCCATGTAGTTGACGCGGAGCGTCTGCGCCCCGGCGGGAACATTGACCAGCACATAGTTACCGGAAAGGTCGGTAGGAACTCCTATGTTGGTTCCCTTGATAAAAACCGAAGCACCGGGGAGCGTTTCACCGTTTACACCGGTTACCTGTCCTTTCACGGTTCCATGGGTTGCCTGCGCGATCAGTTGCGGGCAAGCGGCCGCCAGGCAGAACAGCCAGGCCAGCACGCAGGTCCGTACGGTCGGGATCTTGATTCGTGTCATCATAATAGAATTTGGTTGATTGTAAAGGGTCACAGTAGCTTATTTGAACTTGTAATGCATATAATCGGCCAGGAAACGCACGGCAAAACTGGAACCGATATCACGGTTGGTAAGCCAGATTTTCCCTTTCCTGGAACGGGTCCTGGTTTCCAGCACGGCGCCGCGCAGGTTCGGATCAGGGTGGTCTTCGGCATACCGGTTTTGAAGCAGCCAGGCCACCGATTTTTCGATATTCGCATCAAATTGGTGGTATCCCTGTTCGGAAAGCGCGATCCACACAATACCCGCCAGCGATACCGCCGAGCCGGTGGCGGACCCTTTGTCCGGCTCGCGGCCGTTCAGGTAGTTGTTGTAGTAAATGGTACCGTCTTTTTGCTGGGCCCGGGCAAACACCTCGGCCGTCCGTTTCGCGCCCTCGAGGTATTTTCTATCGCCGGTAAGCCTGAAGGCGTGGATCAGCGACTCGGCGTACCACAGCGAAAACCGCGGGTGGAACGACTGTTCCTCCACGAAATTGGGCATAAAGCTCATCCATACACCCTCCGGCCCCTGCAGCTCCAGGAGGCTGTTGCAGAGGTTGATATAGGCTTCCCTGAATTTTTTATCGCCGGAGAACTCAAAGGCGTCCTTGAACAGCCAGCCTTCCGTATTGGGCCGCGACACATCAAACAGCTTCTGGTCTTTTTTGTCTTTCTGCTTCCAGAACGGGCTGTATTCCTTGAGCACTTCTCCCGTTTTCGAATCTACGTTGTCGTAGCAGACGCCTTTTTCCGGGTAATACATATGTTTCATCATCCAGTAGGCGGCGGACGTAGCCACCCGGGCATAACGGGGATCACCCGTTACCCGAGATAGCTCGTAGATCCCGGGAGTACCGTCCGACACGGTCGCAAACACGATAAAGTCCTCGCCCAGCACGTCGCCGTGGATGGCCGAAACCATTCCTTTCAGCACAGGATGATCCTTTATTTCGAGTGACGCCCAGTAGTTTCCCCCTCTTTTTGCCGCCTCCAGGTAACTGTTGTTTCCGGTGAGCTTATAGGCCGCCAGCAAGGCGTACACTGCCTGGCCCGTATGCCAGGGAACCTCGTATTCGTACCATTTGCCTTCTGTCAGGTTATAGTCGCATCGTGATTTCCCTTCTTCATCCAGCAATACTTCCGATATGTACCGGGCTGTCTGGTTAACGGCCTGCACTACCTCCTCTTTTTTTACCTGCGCCTGCGCGACATATCCCGAAAGAGTCAGCAGAATGATGCAATACCACCTGTTATTCGGCTTCATAACTTTTGTTTTTTGAATTGGTCTGATATTTGTGCTTGTGATTGATTACTTCGGTTTCGCCGTCCAGGCGGACACTGTAACGCCAGGGTTGTCCGGGTTGCCAGGGTATTTTGAGGAGCAATTGTCCCGTAGCTCCCTTTTTCAGTGCTACCGGAACCTGCTGCGGATTCCCGATAGCGGCAGCGGCGGCAAGCGTCCCGATTTTTTTCCCGTTGCAGAACACTTCCGTTCCCGCCGGTCCCGAAACATAAAGATTGGCAATATCGGCGTCATTGGCTTTGAGGGTACAATAAGCGTAGGCTGCTACCTCTTTTTTCCCGTAATAATGCTCCAGGTCAATCGCGCCGCCATCCGTTGATCCGAATTTCCGCCACCGGTAGTCTTTCCCTTTGAAAATGCTGATACCGCCCGGGATCGGCGGGTGATCATACTCCGGGTTTTCCGAATAGAGAAACGACGGCAGGCCGCCCGCCTTCTCCACGGGGTACGGTCCGGCCAGCAGCCAGTACTGGAAATAGGTATAAGGTGTTTCGGAGATGTCGAGCCCGATAGCGCCGGGATCCGGCAATTGCCGCGTTTCCCGGGCTTTCACCAGCGATGCTTGCAGGTTTCTCAGCGGGATTAGCTTGGCCTCGTAGCCGGCGGTCACGACATCGAGCCAATATTCCTGGTTTTCCTGCATCCAGGCGGTTTCAAAGCGCGTTTTAAGCTTCTCAAGGCGATCCGTTAACCCTGCAACCGCGGTTTCGGAAGCCTGCAGCAGTTTCACCGCGTCTCCCGGGTTCCCGGCTTTGCCTGCCTTCCGGTAGGTAAGGGCCACTTCCGGCAATGTGGTCCTGAGGTCCATGATCAGCGCATACTGGTCTATTGAAAATTGCAGTGCGGCCAGGTCAGCGTTGTTCCGGACCGCCTTTGCCCGCCCTGCAAGAGCAGCCGCGTCCGCGAGAATTTGCCTGGCCTGCGGCACAGAACTATTGTTCAGCAGCAAGGGTTTACCCGGATCGGAAAGCAGTTTCTGCAACCATATCTGGTCGTTCAGGTTGTAAGTCAGGGTCAGCCTGCGCAGTTCCATCAGGCGGAACAAAGCCTTCACATAATTGTCATCTGCAGTCCCGTAGGCGGTAAGTCCGTAACGTGAATCGAAGGAGCGTTCCGGTAGATGCGCCAGGTTCCAGCTCTTTTCCGCTGCCTGGTAAACGCCGTACCAGTCGCCTGAGAAGAGATAGGTGCCGCCGTCGTCCCAAAGCGTGGTAAAGGCCCCGGTCGCGCCCTGCTTCCGCCCGGCCTCGAGGAAACCCTTGATATTGCCTTTGGCCATCACCATATCCGGGAACATCCGGTACGAATTGAGCACGCCCGGACAAACCATGTATTCCAGGCCGCGGCTGGCAAACGGCCGGATCCACTGGTCGTAGCTTTTCTGATCACCGTATTCCCAGGTCAGGTAAACAATATCCCGCGGCAGCATGTCCGCTACCGTCTCGTGCTGAATGACAATATCCCCCCATACCATCATCTTTTTACCGTGACGGGTTACCACATCGTGTAAAAACTTCAGATGGTCGGCGTAAAACCGGTCGGGCCCGATGCTGTCGATATACGCCTTTGATTTTCCCTTGTTGAGGTCGAAGGTTTCGTCGCAGTTGACATTGAACCAGGGGGCGTTAAAGGCATCACAAAGCTCGCCGATCACATTTTCCAGGAACTTTCGCGCCTTGGGGTCCAGCGGGGAAATGAGGTTGGCCGTTTCGCCCATGGACTTGTACTGCGGCAGCGACAGGATTTTTTCAAAATGCCCGAAGGATTGGAAACTACCGATGAGCTTCATGTGATACTTTTCCGCATAGGCCGACAGCTCGCGTATCTGGGCAATGGTAAGTTTGCCGTTTTCGGGAGCGAAATCAGGATGCGACAGCGGCTGTACCACGTGCTCGATATAAAATGAAAGGTAGTTGATCTTCAGTTCGGCGAGTCTCCTGATCTGCGCCCGGACGTATTCCGGGGTGGAAATGGGTCCTCGGCTGATGTCGTCGTAAATTACCCGGGTCGGGAAAACGGGCCAGTCCGCAATGAATAAGCCGGTCTTCCAGCCGGCGCGTGTCAGCTGGCGCAAGGTCTGAAGGCCATAAAAAAGCCCTGTTTCGGAAAAGGCCGCAATAAATGGATGATCTGTGCTGAAGTCGAGTACATACCCTTCAGTGCCCAGGCTGTCGCTGAAAGCCCGGCCGGTCTGTAAAAGCCGCTCCGAGGCACCCGGCTGCAGCAGCCGCAGTTCCACTGTGATTTCCTTCTTTTTGCCCGCATTCTGCCTGGGGAATTCCGGCCGGAACCCTGCCCAATGCTTCTTCAATCTCTCCAGTTGACCGGTTGCGAGGCCGATGCCGCGGAATGCGACTTCTGCCCCGAAGGTTACGGGCGCTGTCCCCTGCTTTACAACCTGGGGAAACGGCAATACCGGCAGCGGGCCTGCTTCCCCGGAAATTCCTGGTTGACCCGGTGTTTCGCACAGGGCATTGGACAAAAAGGCAAGCTGAAAAAATACCAGCAACAATCTCTTTTTCATATCAGGGTTGGTTCGTCGGGGGGACCGTGTCAATCGTTACCGTGTTGTTAAGGGAGGTAATTTCCCGGAAGTTACCGGACACCGTTATGGTGAGCTGCCGGTTCCTGCGCCCGGAAACCAGCGGAAACGCTACCGGAAGGTTTCGCGGAACCAGATCGTCGGGAGCTTCCAGCAGGGCTATTTCCTGCCGTTGCTCCTCCTTGCCGTCGACCAGCAGTCGCACGGTAATTTCCTTTGCCGGGGCGTTGCCGATGTTGTGCACGGAACAATATACTTCCGGCTTCCCCGCCCCGTTTTGCCGGATACCGCCCGCACTTACGGCCACGTCGGCGAGTTTGTACGGTAAAGCTGCCCCTTGCCGGAGCCGCCGTACATGTACCACCACGCCCTGTTTTCCCGGCAGCCTGAACGGCACTGCCCCTACCCGTTCGGTGATTTTCACCGTTTGGCGATCTTGTATTTTCTCCGGGACGGTATCGTCATTGGCATCGGTCCCAAGGGTTATTTCATACTCGCCTGGGGCCAGCATCCAGGTGTACATCGTGACTTCCCGGGCCGGACCGGCGTTGTACAGCGAAATACAGGCCGACGTGTCGTCGCCGCGCCTGACGAACACCGCTACATTCGGACCGGTGTTTTTCCAGGTTGCAACCAGGGAAGGGTACTCAAATCCGCGACCGAAATGCCCGGTGTACATGCCGGTAAGCAGCTCGCTGCCCCTGGCATAGACCCGGTCCGTAAACCGGACTTCGCTCGTCATCAGGGGAAAATTGTACCGCAGCGACTCCAGGAGCCGCTCAAACCCTTCGAGCAGTTTTTCAGTGTCGCCGGTAAGCAGGTACCGGTTGTAAGGCGAACCGTACTGACCTGTGAGCGACGTATTTCCGGTTAACCGGTCCGTCAATGCGAACACGTTCCCGAAGGGATGCGCGCCGGCAGGTTGGTCTTCTCCTCCCCGGACAAGGGTCTGTCGGGTCCACTCCAGAGTACCGGGCTGCGGGTTCGGGTTACCCGGCCCGGGTTCTTTCATCAGGGCGGCCACCTGCTTCACCGGCTGCAGGAAAAGACTGTCTCTGGTGATCCCGTACATTCCCGACAGGTGGTTATAGAGCTCTGCGACATGTCCCAGGTGGTCCCATTGGTAATACTCGTACCTGAGCTCAGGATCATACCATTGCGGGGCATACCCGCCGATGCGCTCGTTTTCGAAGCAAACAGCCGGTGGTATTACGCCTGCCGGCTTCCCGTTTTCCTGTTTCCGGGCATCTTCCACCCACGCGGAGGCCCATTCTGAGAGCTCGCGTGTCAGGCGGGGCGTCCGGTTGTACCATGCCAGCCAAAGCCCTGGCAGCAGCGCCCGGGCATTCAGGGGAACGTCTACGCCGTAGGGCGGCCCGTCCCAGGTTTCGGTCGCTGAAAAATAATACGACTTGAAATGCCTGTGCCCGTGTGCGTTGACGGCAGACCAGACGCTCCCGAAATTCTGCATGCTGATCATGGCCCTTTCCAGGTACACCGGGTCTCCGTAACGGGCCAGGAACATGCCCGTATGCGAGTCCCGGAACAGTTCGGCCGAATGCTCCACATCGTCCACCTTTTTGTCATACCCCCGTACCAGCGCACCGCTGTTCCAGATCCCGTCGGCCAGGCGTGTATAACCGCTCCTTGCCGTTTCGTCGTCCGCACCGAGAATGGCAGGCAGCCACCAGCGGAGCATTTCCACGTCGTCACCGTACTTTCCTCCCAGCTCCCCGTTGGCCGCCTGCCGGTGTTTTACCCACCAGTGAATCACCTGCTGCATACGATTCATGGCTTCGTTCTGAAGCACGGCCCAGCGGGGCGCGTTACCCGGGTCCAGATCGGAAACAAAGGGTGTTTCCAGTTGTTCTCCACGGTACATCCGGATCAGCTCATGCCCCGGATAGAGCGACGCCAGTTGATCAAAATAAGCTTTCTCCCGGCTGTCAGGGAGTAACATACGGTCTTCCTTGACCAGCCAGAAATGCGTTTTTGCCAAAAGATAAAGGGCCTTGCCGTAGAGCGGATCTTCCGGGTCCGCTACCAGCTGATTCAGCAGGTCAATGACTGCGTACATCCGCTGAATCTGGTTCATGCCCGTCCTCCGGGTTGCCCAGCTCCACCCGCCCATTTCGTAATAGTCACAGGCCTGGCGGTATTTCCGGACCATGTCGAGCTGGTTGACCGCAGCCAGGTTGTTTCCTCCGGCTTGTATTTTTCCCTCCAGCCCGCCAATGGTTCGCAAAATCTCCGCGGTATCGGTTTCCGGTCCCGGCGAAAATGCTGTTACATGAGGCGGCGTTACAGGGCGGAATTCAAGGGCATATATTCCAACGTTCCCGTTTCCTTCCGGCGAAATCCTAACCGTTGCTTCATCACCCGCTATCCGCACTTTCCGCCGGATGGTCTGGTAAGACAACCGGTACCAGGGCGTCACCACGCTGTCTGCCAGCGGGCGGCCGTTCAGCGACAACTTCATGCGGAGCGGCTCGCTACCGGGATAGCCCACCATGATACTCACAAAATAACTTCCCGGTTTGAGCCTGACCCGAAAAACCAGTTCACGGGAAGCCGTAAGGCCGTCCCGGAACAACGTGTCCGGCAGTTTGGCATACAGGGTATCAAAACCGGCGGACGGCGGGACGAGCCACCCGTACCCCCGGGTCCGGTCGTATACCGTTTCCGGCGTTACCTTTACATAACCGGGCCTTGCCGCAGCACCTGCTTTTCCGATATCGAACAGGTAATTCCTGTCCGGCTCCCCCCCTGCCGCAGCAAACAAAGGGAAACACCAGGTGAACAACAACAAGCCTGCAACTAACCTCACTATATATACGTTATCTATTATTAACCAAAAAACTACCTGCTACTGACCGGTCCGGATACCTTTCGAAGTCTTGTCCACATCCAGGAACTTCGCGGGTAAGCCGCCCTGCGAAAGAAAACCGCCGGTACTTTCCCGGACGGCGACTACCGGCCCGGAGGTTGAAGATCCGGCAGGTACGCTCAATCCTGTCAACGAAAATCCCCGGGTATCGGACCAGTAAACGGCCGGACGGGCGTCGGTCGTTTTCGTGGTGAGCCGGATCCCCGAAAGATGCACTTCTTCGGCATGACTTATGTAAAAACCGTAGGCCGGTAATTTGCCGAACATGGTGGCCTCCGGGTAACTGTCTTCCTTCTCATCCGATAGTGGCCGGAAATCTGCCCGGGTTCCGCCCCCCGCCGATTCGACGGTGATGTCACTGAGTGAAATACGTTCTACCCGGGCCGATTTGATACCCGTGATGGAGCAGCCAATGTTACTGCTTCCACGCGCCACCACGTTTGAAATACGGAGGTCACGGAGTTGCCCCGGGCCGGGAACGGCCGCGGTTTCCACGTATTTCCGCGCCCGGTTACCCAGCCTGATAAAAATCGGGACTTCAGGGCCCTCAATAACCAGGTTACTGATCGCTACGTTTTCCATGATACCGCCATCCACCATCTCCAGCGCTAACCCGGCAATACCCGCCGGCCGGCCGTAGATCGTTTTGGTCTGTGCCGAAGGCCGGACGACGCAGTTGGAAATAGTGATATTACGGAAACCGCCGGTGGATTCGGTACCGAATTTGATCGCATTGCAATGGCTGCTGAGGATGCAATTGGTAATTGTGATAAACTCAGACACCCCGGGCGATGAGCTTTTGATCGTGATCCCGTCGTCGTCGGAGTCGCCGGTCACATTCGAAATCATCACGTTCCTGCACCCGTCGATGTCAATCATGTCGTTGTTTTTGTTGGAATGATTCCAGATGTCCACCCCGTCGATCCGTACCCGCTCACATCCCAGGTAGTGCTGCATCCAGAAAGCGGAGTTGCGCAGGTGAACGCCCGTAACGGACACGTCCTTGCAACCGGCAAACCATAACAGGTAGGGCCGGTTGCGGTAACGATCGGGCTTTTTGAGCGTAGTCGTTACAAACGCGCTTCCCTGGCCGTCGATGGTTCCCCGACCCTCAATGGCCACATTTTCCTGCCCTTTGCAGAAAATAAGCGCCTGTTTTGCCCAGTCGCCGCCATAAAACGGTATTCCGGGGTCCTGGTAGGGATAGGCAGAGGGCGAGGTATGCCCGAGCAGCGTAGCCCCCGCCGCGATGTGCAGGGTTACGTTGCTCTTCAATACCAGCGTGCCGGTAAGGTAGATTCCCTGCGGCACATACACGGTTCCGCCGGTAGCAGCGCACGAGTCGATGGCTTTCTGGATCGCACCGGTGTTGACGGTTACGCCGTCCCCGATAGCACCGGACCGGCGGATATCATACGTTTTCGCTTCGGCGCCCAGGAGCCCCGCGCCTACGATCAGCAGGGTTATCAACATCGGTCGGTATCGTCGCATCCTACTCGTCATCATACACTCAATAAAAAGTAAGGGTTAAGTAAAACTAAAACTCAGGGTAATGATCGCCAATTATCTTCAGGTCAGGATTTCAAATCGCTCCAACTGTTGCTCCAGCCAGACGGCCGTACGCCGGTACGCATCTTCCGGGTCTGCGGCGCCGTTTTCTTCGCCGCCTACGTCGATTGCCAGCCGGCCGCGGAAGCCTGTGTCGCGCAGCGTGGCAAAAAAGGCGTCCCATGGAATGTTCCCTGCACCCGGCGGCAAATGCTCCACCCGGCTGCCGGTGTTATCGGAAATATGAATATAATTGATTCTGTCCGTAAGCCGCATCAGGCTCAGCGGCAGGTTGTCGTGCACCAGGAACTGGTTGGCCGTATCCAGGTTAAACTTCAGGTTCGGCGCATTTACGGCGTCGGCAAATAGCAGGAACGCGTCGGTGGTAGCGGTAAGACATCCTTCGCAGGGATGCAGGTGATAGTCCAGACCGTATCGGGCGGCAATCCGGCAGGCCTCGCGGAAGGTCCCGGTCAGTTCGTGCCAGTACACGGGCCATTCAAAGCCGGGCGGCGGAAGCAGTGATGCCAGCGCCTCGCCGTTGTAATGCCGTTTTACCTGCTGATCGGCCGGGTAATGCAGCGGCAGCAACGGACCATTGTCCAGCACCCCGGCCGCCCCGAGGAATTTTGCAGTTTCACAGCCCATTTCAAAAAACTCAAGGTTTTCCAATCGTTCCCCGTCGGCCACGGCGCTCATACCGGGCAAGACGGTACAAAATACCGGCACTTCAACCCCGTATGCGTCGAGCGTGTCGGCCACCTGTTGCCGGTTCTCAAAAAGGTACCGGATGTTGTCAGGGCCAATTCCTTCCAGCTCCATCGACGTAAACCCGGCCGCGGCCATTTCGCGAATGTGCTGTACGGTGGCCGTCACCGGCGGCGGGTACCCGTACCGGGAAATAATAAAGAGGTAGGCGCAGGTAATCCGGGTGTCAGAAAACATAATTTTCGGGTTTCGTGCACGTGCCCGGAATGGTTCAAATAAAAAAGGACTTAAGTGTTCCTGTTCTTGCTGTCCTTTCTGAAATGCCTTCCGGGCACGTGCACAAAATTAAAAGAAAAAAGAATAAAACAAAACCATTTATGGCTTTTTTAAGCTTTTTAATAAGGAAACCAAGTAATGGGGGAAGTATAAGCGCGGCGAGCGGAGGTTTAGCGGGTAGCCGCGAATTCACGAATAAAGTGGTTTTTATTCGTGTATTCTGCACAACAAACTTACAGATGCCTGATAATGGAACGCATGGCTTTTATTGAATGGGTATCCGAAGATCAGCCTTCGACAGGCTCAGGCACCGGCCTTCGACAGGCTCAGGCGCCATCCGGCAGGCGCCTGCCGGATGGCGGGTGCCGGATGGCGCCTGAGCTCGTCGAAGGCTGCCTACCGGAGGCTGCCATCCGGTAGACGGGTGAGCCCGTCGAACCCCCTTTAACACAATCTGCCGGATGTCTGATCCTCAACCAGGTCAAAAGCTAAGCGTTCTTTATTTAAATCAAAGCTCCAAACGCGCTTCCATGGAATTCGCGGCTATTTACGAAACCTCGCCTTCAATCTTCTGCCGGATATCTGACACATAATACGGATCGACTTCCAGGACTTTACAGATCAATTCTGTAGGCAAGCCTTCGTGGATCATATTACGGACAGTCTTTTCAGTTTTCTCCTTCCTACCCATTTCAACTAAAACATCTTTTGTGCTCATCACTGTGCTTTTTATGTTTGCCGGTACTTCGTCGATAAGTCTGATAATTTGTTCCTCTTTGAGATCGCTTATTCCAAAGGTATAAACAATCAGAACACGCTGCAAGTTCTTTTCTACATCTGCAGCCAGGGAGAGGATGGTGGGGATCCACCTCACCAAATCGACTTTTAACTGGCTGTATTTCAGTGCAAGGAACGACGCCTGGAGGAATTTGTTCTCCAGAAGCTGGATTTGTTTATCGGGGATTTCGCCCAAGTCATGGTAGACATACTCGTAGTCAGGAACAAAAGGCATGAGCTCACTGTCAAGACCGGCCATTAGAGCGCCCAATGTCCGGTAGAGCCACCTTTCCCGCCCATGATATAAAAGCACAGGGATAATGGGAGATAGCTTTTTGTCCTCCGTAAGCTGTTTCCGGTGTGCTGAGGCTATGTAACCGAGCAGTTGTACCGGGGTAGATTTATCGGGCCTGCTTTTGTGTTCGAGCAGCAGCGTGATCTTTACTTCCCGGCTGTCTTCTTTCAAACGGCAGGAATATACGATGTCGCTTATCGTCTTCCGGAGCCCTTTGGAGAGATAGGTGTCCGGTAGCTGGGTGAGCGCTGACAGATCCAGCCGTGCCGCGATATTTTGGGGCAGGCACGACCTGAAATAGTCGATGGCGATTTCTTTGTCGGCCAGGATGGCACGCACAAAGTTGTCATGGAGGGTGGTATTCATGCGTTCAGTATAGTATGAGACCGAAGATTCAGTATAGTATGAGACCGAAGATAAGGATTTCTTTGAAGAATCCGGAGGACATTTTTGCCGGCATGCCCGGAAGTGATAAAACAGACAAAGGCTGTCCGGATTTTCAATATAATTTGTGTCTTTAACGCCTACCCAAGCGGCCCCGCGTCACATTTTCACTGCGGATGACCGACCGTACACTTCAAGCGCGCGTACCTTCGCCTGAGATTCTTTCATTGTTTCCGCAGTCGTTCTTTACTCGCCCACCAGGCTTTAGAGCAGCTTCGATGGCCCGTGCAGGTATCACTCCCGCCTTAAGCTCTTCACCGGATTTGTTCTTGCCGCCCGGATTGCCTGACCGCTGATCGTCAGCAGCGCCACCGCTACGGAGAGGATCCCGGCGGCCGCGAATATCCACCATTCCACATGGATGCGGTAGGCAAAATTGTCGAGCCAATGCTGCATAATCCACCATCCGACGGGGATAGCGAGAAGCAAGGCAATGGCGACCATCTTTACAAAATCCGTCGTCAGCAGGAATACGATTTTACCCACGGACGCACCGAGTACCTTCCGTATGCCGATTTCTTTTACACGGCGTTGTGCCTGGAACGCCGCCAGGGCAAAAAGTCCCATACACGCGATCCCGATCGTGATAAAGGAAAACAGGAACATCGTACGGCTGGTTTGCTGCTCATGCTGGTACAGGTCGGCAAAATCATCGTCCAGGAAATGATACTGGAAGGGCGTTTGCGGTTTTACTTCCTTCCATACTCCCTGGATACGGTCCAGCGCCTGCGGCATCTGGCTTCCCGAAGCTACTTTGACAAAAACGTTACCAAAATAATTGTATTCAGGGAAAAGCACCACGGGTTGTATGTCTTCTCTCAGGGAGGCAAAATTGAAATCCCGCACCACCGCTTTAATCTGTCCCTTACGGCCGTTCAGGTCGATCTGTTTTCCGATGGCGGTTTCAGGCGTCCATTGCAGCGCCTGTACGAAACGCTGGTTAACGACAAAACTATAGGAACGGGCGTCTGTAGTGTCACGGGCACGGGCAATGTCCTGATCCGTCAGGTCGGAGCCCGCCAGGATCGGAATCTCAAACACCGATACAAAATCCTTTTCAATCGGGATGGCCGTTACGCTCAGCTCAAAATCGGCGCTTTTTCCTTCGGCCCTGTTCACGTTGTATCCGCCCTGTATGTTTACCGGTGAGTCATAGGAGGCGCTGAAACCACTAATAGCCGGCAACGCCAGCAGTTTGTTTTTCAGGGTGGAGCGGTCATTGTCCGAAAGCATGTCGCCGTCCAACACCACAATCTGCGAACGTTGCAGCCCCGTGTTTTTGGTTTGAATATAACGGAGCTGTCTTGTCGTCACCAGCGTACAGATGATGAATAACATGGAAACGGTAAATTGGAAGACGATAAGCGCATTGCCCCAGGTAAACCTGCCCTGTCGGGCCGGGCTATTGCCTTTCATATTCTGCGTCGGCTTGAAAGCAGAAATGACAAAAGCAGGCCAGCTTCCGGCAAGCAGTGACACACTGACCGCGAAAACCAGAGCGCCCGGGCAGAAAACGGCGCGCGACTGCAGATTGAGCTGGATGGTGGCGCCGATGTAGTCCGCAAACGGCGGAAGCAGGAGATGCGCGAGCAGCAGTGCGGGGAGCAGCGAAAGCAGGACCATCAGGCAGGCTCTAAGTCTGTCGAGGATTTACCGGGCCCCGGTTACATTGGTATGTTTCGAAAGGAGGCTTCGTGAATTCTGTACAACAAACTTACAGATGCCTGATAATGGAACGCATGGCTTCTATTGAATGGGTATCCAAAGATAAGCCTTCGACAGGCTCAGGCGCCGGCCTTCGACAGGCTCAGGCGCCGTCCGGATGGTGCCTGCCGGATGGCGCCGTCCGGATGGCGCCTGAGCTCGTCGAAGGCTGCCTACCGGAGGCTGCCATCCGGATGGCGCCTGAGCCCGTCGAAGGCTGCCTACCGGAGGCTGCCATCCGGATGGCGGGTGAGCCCGTCGAACCCCTTTAACACAATCTGCTGCATGTCTGATCCTCAACCAGGTCAAAACCTAAAGGTTGTTTATTTAAATCAAAGCCAGCCAGCGCCGCTTCTCTCGAATTCGCGGCTACCGCCTCAATGCAATCCGGTATACCACTGTTTTCGTAAACCCGTCCGTGGGCGGCGCAATCTCCAGTTCTACGGGCATGGTCTGCAAAGCCGGATAGGGCGTCCAGTAGTCTTTGGCGTCGCGGCCCACCACCAGCTCTGCCGTACCGTCCGTTTCGAGCACAAAGCCAGCGTCCTTTCCCCGGATGCTTACCGTGCGGGTGTCTTCCCGGGTCACTCCGGCGCCATCGGCCAGGACAATGGGCTCTGTTATGGTCACAACGGGAAAAGAATCGTGGTAGGTAAGGGTAATCCTTTTCTCAATATAGGTATCGGCAAACGTATATGAAATGGCGTACCCCACTCCCCCATTGATCCAATCCCTGTTTTTCAGCTCGCCGACAGCCTTTACCTCAAAAGGAACGCGATCCTTTTTAACCACTTCCAGACGTGCGTCAAATTCGAACAGGTTGGTGAAGTACCCCAGCGAATCGGTATAACTGATCCTCGGCGTCAGGCATTTCACGCCCGGCGCTTCGGGAAAGCTCATCGGTTCCGGACGTGAATATTCCGTTACGCTCGAAGCCTGCAAGGCCCCGTAACCCTCGGCCCAGAGATAGGAAACAGCACCCCCGTTCGGCCTGAACATGTACTTGCTGCGTGAGCCGCCACGCTGGTCTTTGTAACGATACCCGGTGAGAGTAGCCATAAAATGCCCGGTTCTTACCTGCACCACGTCCAGGTTATCATGGTACAAGAGCCAGCCGGTGCTGTCTGCCGGCAGCGGAGCCGCCTGCCTGGTTGCTGCCGTTTCGAGCCGGTAGGCCAGCGCCAGGTTTTTTGCTTTTGTAAAAGTGGGGTAAATGCACGGCGGCGTCGAAAAAACGCGTGCATGGTGCGGGCCATAGCCGATCAGGCCACCGGGAACCCGGTTTTTCTTCAGGAATTCCAGGTTCCGGTAGGAAGCGGCGGCATACCGTTTGTCCTCTGCGCTATACAGCGAAAACAACACCTGGCAGCCGTCGGACGTAGCGCCGCCGTACAGGGTCCACTTATTGGACCGGATTCCCCATGAATTGTCCAGAGAACCGTCCGGGTATACAAAACTGAGATGGGTTTGCAGCGCGTTCCTGACCCGGTTGTTAACCAGCGTATCGCCGGTGATCCGGGCATACAGCCCCAGCCCCCACAACGACATTTCCATTTCGTACCCCAGGTCTATACCCAGCTTGTACCTTATACCCCGGCCGCCTTCCCCGTTGATAAACCCTTTTTCGTCCATTTTTGAAACCGTACGGCGGGCGAGTTCCCGGGCGCGCTCCCTGTACCTGCTGTCGCCGGTGAGCTCAGCGGCCTTAGCCAGTGTCGCGGTGGTGGTGGCTACGTAGTTGATACTCGCAAATTCTGGGCTCATCACGCGGAACAGGTA
This sequence comes from Ravibacter arvi, assembly GCF_039540405.1. NCBI lineage: Bacteria > Pseudomonadati > Bacteroidota > Cytophagia > Cytophagales > Spirosomataceae > Ravibacter > Ravibacter arvi. The sequence goes on along the minus strand of NZ_BAABEY010000002.1, from coordinate 28,373 downwards.
ATCTGCCGCTTTCCGGATCGCCTCGTCCCAGCTTTCCTGGTCCTGCCGGTCCAGCTCGTCCGCCAGCTCCTCGCGGGCCAGCATCAGCATAAGCAGTTGATCGGTTGTGGTGCCTGTCCATTCCTCCGGCGTTTCCTTCCAGCTCCCGTCGGGCTGCTGCTGCCTGATGAGCCAGGCTGCGGTCGAAATGGCTGCATTCCGGTATTTCCTGTCTTTCGTAAGTTGGTAAGCGACTGCCAGGGGGTATACCGCTTCGGAGGCTCTTGTATGCAGCACATCGCAATGTTTACAGGCGATCGCACCACAATCCGGATGTGTCTTTTCAGCCACCTGAAGGTGCAGCAAGGGCTCGGCCAGTTCCAGGAGCAAACCGGCATAGGCCTCTTTCAAAGGGAGCGATTGCGCACCCGCCAGGGTACAGGCAAAATTTCCTATCATCACGGCGGTTATCCGGAGGTACTTCATACGACAAGGGTTAAATCCGGTGCCCGATTAACCAGGTTCAAAAAATACGGGCACGTGCACGAATTTAACGAAAAAAATTAATTCCTGTAGAATCTGTAGTTCGCGCTGGTAACGATGTCGATCGGGATCAGGTAATCTTCTATAGCCGGGACGGACATCACGAGGTGCCTGAACAGGGTCATTACACCGCGATAACCCTGTTCCTGGGGTTTTTCGCAAATCAGGAAATCGATGTAACCTTTTTTGAGGTAGTCGATGTTGCTGCTCAGGAAATCGTACCCGATCAGTACAATGTCCTTCCGCCCGGTTTTTTCCAGCCATTCGGCCACCAGCACTACCCTGGAATTGGTAACAAAAATAATCCCTATCTCCTTCTCCCGGGCCAGCAACGCCGATAGCCCGGCGGAAACGGAAACATAATCCGTATCGGTCGTATGGAAATGTACCAGCGGCTCTTCGGAGCGCTTTTCCCTGAAATAAGCCAGAAACCCTTCTACCTTCCCGAGAATAGCAACGTTATTTTCTATTTCCCTGGCAATATTGACGACCATCACTTTCTGGCCCGGCTTAAGGCAATAGTCGGTGAGCTGTGCAGCCAGGTACCCGCTGTCGAAAAGTTCGGGGCCAATATAACAAAGCCGCTGCTGCCCCGGGATATCCGAGTTCATCAGGACCGCCGGGATCTGCTTTTCCCGGCAGAACCCGAGCAATTGTATCGATTCCTCTTCAAAAGTCGGGGTAATCAATACGCCGTCGGGCTGATCGACCATAATTTGAGCGACCTGCCTGGCGAAGGTGGCCTGCACGTTCTGATCAAAGAAATAGTGCTTGAGCTCCACGCCATACGGTTTTATTTCCGTTTCGGCCTTGTCGATCCCCTCGAGCGGCGCTTTCCAGTATTCGGTTTCTTCAGACACAGAAGGCAACAGCACGCCGAGGCGTACCGTTCCCCGCGACGCCAACGCAAGCCGCCTGGCCAATACATTGGGCTGGTAATCCAGCTCCTCGATAATAGCATTGATATGCCGTTTTGTCTCTTCAGAAACACCCGGTCTGTTATGGATGACGCGGTCTACCGTACCCCGGGAGACGTTAGCCCTTCTTGCAATTTCCTTTACACCGGCTAAAGGGTGATCTTTCTTTTGTCTCACGAGGTTCAAATTGAATGTCCAATATATAAACAAACAGGGATGGATTGTATACTCGCTTGCGGTATTCATTGAACTTCCCGCAAGAGTAGACTATACCACAACCCCAGACCTGTGGCGAAGGCCGCAACCTTCCGAAATGAAGTAAACTATATCCGCTTCCAACTTTTACCTTAGATGCGTACTCTATGTTTAAAAACATTCAAGATGAGAAGGGCCCTATACTTCCTGTTGATTTTCATGCCTTTTGTTTCGTGCAAAAGGAAGGCACCGAACCTCGCGCTTGACGCCTCCAGCCAATTTAAATTCACTGGTATTTTTGAAACAAGAGATTCCGATAACCTGAAAGGAAGCATAGATTTGATAATCAACGATGGCTATTATCATTGCTCCAGCAGCCTGCCCTTTGGAAGAGGGGCTGGAAAAGTAGAAGTTAACAGCTTTTCAATAAATTTTATCGATACACTTTTTTTTCCAATACCCACAATATGGGGCCCCTCCTATGTTCTCTCCGGGGAACACTCCTATAGGTTTGATGGCAACCACCTTCTCATTTGGAAAGAAAAAAATATAGGTAGTGTTCACTACAAATTGAAGCTTGCGAAATAAAACCGGCCGACCCAAAAATTGAACGAAAATCAACATGTAGATCAGGAGCGGGTTTGGCAACCAGGAAGAAATCACACCGGAAATTCAATGCTTCGCGTGAGAAACATCTAAAGATATTACCGGGTTAACGTTCGCCATTGTGACAGTATCCCAATATATTTTTGTGACTTTCTCCCACTCGCCTCCATTTTTTCTACCATATAGAAATGAAACCGGCTTATCGTAGGTGAGCGCAATTGTTGGTCCGATACCATATTGTCCTCTGTCATTCTTTAGCAAATATCTGTTACCTGAGCTGTTAACATTTAACCATTCAACGCTTACAAAACAACCGTTTGGAGGAAACGAAATATGATATTCACTGAGGTCAAAGCTATTCAAACTATTCGGTTTAAAACCATATAAAATAATATTCTCATTGGTGACAGGTCTCCCTGGAACACCATCAATTTCTTCATAAAACTGTATCCTGAATGGCGAATTGAATATTCCAGTTTTAGAAAAAAGTATATTCAGAGTATCTATTTTCCCTAAACGACCGTTCAAATTTTGAATATATAATGCCATTTCAAAGTTGCTCCCTTCGTAGGCCCCCATATATAAACTGGTAGACTTCACGCCGAATACACCATATTTCTTTGATTGTTTCCTACGGCCTGGCACATTGGTTTCAAATTTATCGTGTGGAGTAAATTTAACCAGTGCAATCTCGTTTAATTTATTTCGTAAAATTGGGATCAAAGCGGGTTTGTAACCGGGAGCCGCAACATGGACGTCAGTTGAAGCAGCTATAAACTTCTTATCTATTTCAAACTTCCCCAGGGAATCCGCGGCTATACCGTATGATTTGTCAGCACTGGAAATAAGAGCATAAGCAATGGCCTGTTTATTCGTAGAATCATAAACTACTCCCTGCACAGTCTGTGATAACGCAATATTGGAGACTAGCAAAAATGCGGATAAGTAGGTCAAAAATTGCATATCTATTTCAGGTGCGTTAACCTTGCTAAGTTATATACTTTCCTTCTTTGTGCCCCCGTTTCAGAAGGCATTTTTCGCGGAGCCGCAGCATACCAGAATATATTAACTATACGAATATGTCAAAAGACTACGGGGAATACGCATTATCCTGTTTCGCCAGCACAAAAACGGTTCCGGCAGGGTCCTGGATCCAATGGTACCCTTCGGGCAGTTTTTCCAGTTCATCGCAGGTATGAACGCCGCGCTGTTGCAGGTACGCCGTTGCCTCCGCTACTTCCGGCGTACGGAGTTCCAGCCAGGTTTCCGAATGCGTATAGTTATCAACACAATCCAGCCAAAGCACATTCGCACCGAATTTTACCTGATGGGTTCTTGAAACCGTGGGGTTTTCGATGGGCTTTTCCAGCACGTCCAGTTTCAGGACGTCCCGGTAAAAGTCAACGGTCTGCTGGTATTTGCTTTTGGGAATCTTTACGGCGATGTTCACGCCTCCTTCAAATTTTACATCCATTTTTTACTGGTTTATGGTTTGGGTCGTCATGATACCGGAATTGCTTACCAGAGTGCCGTAATCTCATTCCCCTGTTAAAAGCTGTCTTATGGAAGCCAGGTGAGCAAACAAAACAACGGGAACCACAAAGGTCGGCAGCCAACTGAACGGAAAATACAGCACTGCGATATTGGGTTGCCCGAAAGCCAACTGTTGTACAGGAGAGGGAGCAGACAGAATTGCGTGGATAACAACATTCAAAAGTAATCCCAGGCACCCTATATTCCAGGCAAGAATAAGGCGCTTCGTCATCACACGCTTCGTATAACCGAAGAAAACGACAAACGGCGCAGTTATCCCGGCGACGATATCGAAGTTCTGCCCTTGAAACGTCATCAGCTCCGGAACGGTACCTTGCAGAAACAGCCACCAGAGCACAATTTCCACCGGCACACGCACCATATGTAAATAAGTCAGTCGTGATGCCGGCAGTTCGCCGATAAACGCCTTTCCCCGAGCGGTGAGAAACGGCAATGCCACGGCTATTAGCGCCGGCAGGAGTCCACCCCATACGATAGCCGGGGGGAATGCTTCCGGGTTGTAACTGTAGAAATTGCTATATGCCAGCGCCCCCTGCAATAGCAGCCAGGCCGAAAGTCCAATTAAAACAGGAAGCGAATTTTTCGTCGCCCGGTAAAACAGGAAGAGTGTTGCAACGGTAGTCGCTCCGAAGACCCAGGATATGCAGGCAGGTAAGTGCTCGATCATAATTGCAAAAATACCAGTCTTCAAAAAAACAGGACTTGCCTTATGCCAAGAAAGATGGGTAGGGTACTGTATTACACCAACCAATACGCGTAAAGTGTACCCCAAAAGCCGAGAAAACTTTTGGAGCGCACTTTACTGTTGAGAGCGCTTTTACTTATATCTGATCAAATTCAACCCGTAACGTTGAAACTGTCATGATATTCCACAGAACCCTCCGGTACCTTTCCGGTAAATGACCGTATCTGGAAATACTCGGCCGGAGCATGCGGGTATTGCAGACGCGGGTCACTCCTGAATCCGAACCGGCCGTAGTAAGAAGGCTCGCCCAACACCACACAACCGGCTGCATGCAGCTCCGCCAGTACGTCGAGGGCGGTCCTTATCAGGCAGGAACCTACACCGGATCCCTGTTTGGAAGGGATTACCGACACAGGCCCCAGTCCAAACCAGTTTTCACCACCTGAAGAAATGGTTACCGGCGTTACAGCGATATGCCCGATCAATCTCCCCTCCTCCTCTGCAACCAGGGAAACGGTAAGCTGACCGCTTGCCCGCAAGGCTTTGATGATAAACGATTCGGTTCCACTGCTATAAGCCGCCGAGGCGAATGCATCCCTTGTTACCTGGTCGATGGCACCGATGTCAGAAGGCTCTTCCCTCCTGATTGTATAATTGGATTTGTGCATTGCTAACTGAAATTAAATAAAACAGGAAATTTACCCTCTGCAGAAGGCGCAGAGGCTACCAATAAAATTATCAGCTGAAAATGTAATTACCAGGATGGCAATTACTGTAACACAATATCCATCATAGGTTCAAATTTAGGAAAAAGTATAGTTTCATCCAATTTTAAAAAAATGACCGACAGGGCTTGGAAACGGCCTTCAAAGAAAGCACAGCATTCACCGCAGCAGGTGCTCCATCGTGTAAATAGGCCCGATACCAGCTATAGAAATACGCTTTCTACGGGATGTGACGCGCCAGCTGGTAGCAAAAGGTAAACATCCTGATCACCGGTATTTACAGGAATGTTTTAATACATAAGCCCACAATAGCGGCAACGAGAATGATATAGGGCTCTTGAATCTTCTTAACATAAATCAGAGCCAACACAGTCGATATTGCAATAATAGCAGAAGGGATATCCACGATCGAACGAGTGGCTATGACAAACACAGAACCTACCAGGGCGCCAACAACCGCGGCTGTAATCCCGTCCACAAATGCTTTGATGCTGGTGTTTTTGGAAATTTTCTTAAAGTAAGGCGCGGGCAAAACAGTAAATACAAAGCATGGAAAAAAAACGCCTGATGCGGCAACAGCGGCACCTGCGAATCCCGAAACCAGGAAACCTATAAAACCCACGGTGATTACCACCGGGCCGGGTGTAATCATTGCCACCGCCACCGAATCCAGAAACTGCTGCTCGTTGAGCCATCCCATTTGATTGACCACCCCCGCTTGCAAAAACGGAATGATAGCCAGTCCGCTACCAAAAACAAATGCACCCGCCTCGGTGAAAAACAATCCAAGCTGGGTAAGCTTGCCGGGATGGAACTCCCAGAACCCGGTTCCGGTCAAAAGGATCACCGAAAGCGCGTTTCCCTTCCTTTGCATCCATTTTGGCGGCGCTTTCACTGCCATATACACCAACCCTAAAAAGATAAAAAGCCAGACCTCTTCTCTTTCCAGAACGGCAGTCACTACAGCCATTGTAAAAAAGAAAACCCAGAGCAGCCACCGGCTTCTGATCGCCTCCGGTTCGATTTTACTCACTGACTTTAGCGTGAGCTTATAACAACTCAAGGTAATGATCCCTATGACAGCAGAACCGACACCGTAAAAGACCGATTGCATCCAGGGCAAACCTCCATAAACTTTGTAGGCCATACCCAGCAATACCACCATAATAAAGGAAGGGAGTACAAAGGAAAGCCCGGTCAATGTCGCCCCCCAGATACCATAGTGAACGTAGCCAAGATAGATTCCCAATTGAGCCGCCAGGGGGCCAGGTGCAAGCTGCGCCAGCGCTAACCCCTCGCGGTACTCGTCTTCACTGATCCATTGGCGCTGCTCTACCAAGTCCCGGTGCATATAGCCCACCAGTGCTACGGGCCCTCCAAAGCCGAGCGCGCCCAGCTTTAAGAAGTATTTTGTGATGTCTGCAAGACTATACCTGGCGGCGTCTTTTTGCGCGGTTACAGTTTCCATATGTGTTTTTCTTTTTGAATGTATTCGTCCCTGCATAGAGCGCGTCACAGACTTTTGCGCCGACTTCAAGCATATGGTGGTTGATCGCGCGGACTTCCAGGCAGGTACCAGGTCATTTCCTGGCAAAGCAATCGTATGGATTGCCTGGGCCCCATTGTAAGTGCCTTTTTAGCAACTGCGGTCTCGACTGAAGCTATCGCTTGGGCTGGTAGCGCCGGTGTTTTTAACGGTGCACCACTGGCAGCAGGCCTGTAAAGACCCGTCGGTCCCGCCGCAGCGAAAACCGAACTTGTTTTCAGCCTGTTTCTTCTGAAAAAAAGGGTATCAGTCATCATCTTTGCGTTGGTCGGATCACGTTTGGCATAATGTATGGATCCCCTGCAATACTATCACATTTGCCCTACCAAAGGATAGAATAAAAATTACGTTTTGTATAGATTTTACTTTTGATTAACAATTTCTGATGTTGGGAAATTTTGACATGCGCGGCCACAGATCCGCTAACGGCCTTTCCGAATCCTGCCACGACACGGGTTACGGTTCAGGCAGGAAAACGGTATATCGGAAGCCGGTTAAAGCAGGGCAATTTATCCGGGGTGGTGCTGCAGTTAGCAACACTGGTCCGGCAGCAAGACTATTGTTGGCAAGCAACGAGTTAGTAGGCCGTTATCACCAAGTCCGCTCGGATGAAAGTTTCGAAGTCCTTTGTGGTTGCATTTCCTTTTATCTCTCCGAATCTTTTTGCAATTACTTTCGAAGGGATAACACGAAGCTCTACTTCGAAAAAACCTTCAGAAACATTTGAGATACTACAGCCCTAACATCCGCATCAATCCCCGGTCAGAATCAATCCCACTGCCCCGGGAAAGTCATATAGAAAACAACCTTTTCCTGATTCCATGACTCTTATCCCAAAAAACTAAAACACCCAAGTATTGCTTGAAATGAAAAATATCTTCTTACTCCTGCTTTTGGCCTCTATAATTTCCTGTAAAAATGCACCTCAAGAAGAAAAGCTATCGCAAAACCCTGAAAAGTACCGAAATGGCGAATCCTATCGGATTACGGCGGGAGAGCAGGCAATACATCTGAACATTTTAAGAATAATGGAATCGAGGTGTCCGAGCGGAGTTAAATGTATCTGGCAGGGCCACGCGGGGGTTATGTTTGAAATCGGTATTGGAAAGAAAATTTTCACCGATTCTGTTTACACATCCACCTATTCGAATATGAGTTTGTCTAATACCCGGGAATTTACCGTTGATGGTAAAACCATACGCGTTACCTTGAGAGGGGTAACCCCGTACCCTTGCTACCAGTGCAAGAACATACCTCCAAAACAGGAAGCCATTATGGAAATCAGGCGGGTGTGGTCCAGTCCGTCATCTGACCTAGCATCCGATGTTCACAGACCGGTTCCGACCTTAGAAACCATCGCGCGCTCGTTGCTTCCCGTGAACACACGGGTTGCTAAATTAGCAAGCGCCCCATGGCGGGCTATTCCTTATATTCTGTTTAAGTGCTCTGCCGCCCTACGGCGGTGGTCAGTCAACCCAAAATTCACATCCAGGATATAAAGCCGCAAAAGCTTGGCCCGCAAAGCCCCGGCTTCAAGAAAAAACCTGGACTTTGCGGGCTTACCCGACAATAATACGGAACGTGTAACAGAAGCGAAGCCGCGATAAACCGCTACCGGGACCGTTTCATGTCCATTACCTGGCTACGTCAAATGTGTAAGTTCCTACCCGGCGGACTGCCTTGTAAGGTTTCCCGTTATGCTCGCCGGCCTCTTCTGAAAAGACCGCTGCTTCAGCCTGGTAGCGGCCTGCCCAGATCGGTGAAAAGACTACATTCCCTTTGCTGTCACTCCGGAGGTCCCTCTTCCATCCGCTCGGGGAAAATATCTCTACATGTACTTTTTCAGCCTGCTCTCCTTTCAGCAGCACATCCAGGCTCAGCGGCTTGTTGACTTTATAGAGTTTAGACGCGTCGGCCCATATCTTCAATTGCCCTTCGTTAAAGCCGGGCTGGTTGCCTTTACCCGACTTGCCGATATTTACCGTTGCAACGGAATTGTACTGCAGCCTGGTCGTTCCGGCCAGGTCCTTGGGTTCGTGGCTTACCGTCAAAAGGTAAACGCCATCCTCCTCCGGCGTAAATTCTGCCAGGTGGTGATCGGTTCCGGCGGTAGTAGCGAGCTGTATCTTCTTTCCATCGGGGCTGGTTATAAAAAGTTTGAAATCCGACATGTCAGAGAACCATTTGTCGGCAGCATCATGCTGGTTATCTCCGAATTCTCCCCAGAAAACTTTCACCGCCTGCTTTTCTCCCTTCTTTGCGGGGCCGAAGGTTTCAATCCAGAGTGCATGGGCAGACAAACTGCCGGCAGTTATGAAAGAGAGTACCGATAAGATGATTAGAATACGTTTCATTGTAAGTAAATGGATTAAGTAGGTTAAATTCAGTAGTCGACCTTGACGATTGAAGTGATATTGCCTCCCTCGACCTTCATCCCCTGGGTAGCTGTTCCGTTGTTGACATTGATTTTGTAGATGTAGTTGCCGGCCGAAGTGTTGATTCCCACATAACCCGTCGATTTCTCAGTATCTCCGGTGTTGTTATTGTAGGGAGACGAGACCGACAAGATTTCGGGAACGCCCGTCACCCACGTAAAAGTCTGGTTAAAGACGTCGGCGATCGCCAGCCTTCTCGGCGCCGCTACCGTATGGTTGGCATTTCCGTACATACTGAGCAGGAATTTCCCATTCCCGAAATACGTCTGCTGCGCGATTTTATAGCCGCCTGACTTTTCCTGAACATTGAAGAAGTAGCTTTGATCGAACTCAGTTGTGCCGCTTTTAATCCTTACGAAAGCAGAAGGCCTGGTGCTGACCGGAGCCCCGTTGCTGGTGGCACTCGCCGGGGAGAACCCGTAAATATCGCCGTTTTCAACCACCTGGAGACCATTGTTGAAATAAGCGCCGATAAAGCTGGTTCTGTTGTCTTTGATCACTTTTTCGAGGGTAAGATCCGGGTATGAGAAAACAGCGATCCAGGTGCTGTCCGGATAGGCAGTACCAAATACGTCGGGCGCCGCCCCCTTGATACTCATGTAGGGGGCAAATACTTTGTTCCCAACCTGTGTAGCCCAGGTGAAATGCGCCCGCTCGCCGTTACCGGCCAGCTTGACGACGTTGATTTGCGTCTCTTTTACAATCTTGGATGAATCGGCGTTTATCCGGATGGCCAGTGCCGTTTCTGTTCCGCTCCTGGGGACCTTGAGCAGCAAAAGGTCATCTTTAACGGGCGCGAAAACCTGGACCGTTTCGGTTTGAAAATCGGACCATTTTTCGAGCTTGCCGTCTGCGTTGAGCTTATAGGTGGTAACCGCTCCGGGATTACCCTGGCCGTACAGCAGGCTGAAGAACCTGTGCTTGTGCTGCACATAGTATCGGTAGCTGCCGTCCTGCTCAATGCCCTGGCCGACCGTGCTCAGTATTCCCGACTCAAGCTGCCCGCTGGTAAGCAGGTAGTCGGCCACTCCCTGAGCCCCGCTCGAGGCCGCGATCACATAGGTGGTTTTCCCGAGCAGTTGCCCGTCACCGTCTCCATTACCGGGATCCGGGTCATTTTTGTCGCACCCGCTGAACACAGCTGCACAGCACAATAGCGCCAGTATACTATTTCTTGTTTTTGTTACCATGGTGATTATACTTGTTATTTGTTAATACTGAATTTGTAAAGTCATATCTGCCTGCCCCTCAGGAAATAGCGGAGCTTTATATAAAAGGCGCGGCTGGGTTTCTGAAGGCTGAAATTGTCGTAGAGCTTCGCATCCGCCAGGTTTTTGCACTCCAGGGCGATGTTATAGCGGCCGCCGGCCAGCGTATAAATGATGTTGGCGTCGTGGGCCAGTTGCCTGGGGATGTCGAGCTTATCGTTGCCGAGGCTGGGCCAGTAGAGATAATAAGCGTGTACATACAGCAGGTTATAGCCGACTGTAAGCGTGTTGCCGGGCGATCCCACATTTTTAAAAAAAACGGAGGCGTCCGCATTTCCGAAAAGGAAGGGCATATTGGGGATCCTGTCCCGGTAAACCGCGCTCACTACCGTCTGGTTTTCTTCAAATTTTGTATTGTTGCGCAGGTTCTGGTAGGTCATATTGACGCCGAATGCAAGCAATTGCTTAAAGGAATACCGGATTTCCCCATCAAACCCCAGGTTGGTCACGTCAGCCAGGTTGGCCATTACCTGCTTGGTCTGGTTGGCATTAAGCCGCGGCAGGATGAAGCCCCGGGCGTCGCGGTACAGGGCGTTGGCGTCGACGGAAAAGCGGTGTATGGAATTGATGTGCGCGTGGTAACTGATACCCAGGTTATAGTTCTGGCTGCTTTCGGGATTAAGGTTGATATTGCCTTCGAGGTTCAGCAAATCGCCGTACAGCTCTTCGGTTTCGGGAAGCCGGTAGCTCTTTTCGTAGGAGATCTTGGCCTGGAAGTTCCTTCTCAGGAAATAGGTGCCCGCAATACCGTATCCATATTTCTCAAAGCTGTTCTTTTGCTGCAGGTACGCGACATCTCCCCAGTTGCCGGTAGGATTATAGGAAACGCCGTACTTGTTGTGCTGGGTAAACCGCTTGAGGAAAACTGACGAATTCCATCGTTCGCTATGGCTATATTTGTAGCTCAATCCCAATACGTTTTTACGGTTGATCCGGGGTTGCTCATAGTTATCGCTGCCCGGAAAAAGCTCGTCTTTCCCTTTTCGGTTGAAAGTATTGAACACGTTGTTGAGGATCACCGAATGTCGCTCGCTGATCTCGTAGCTTGCATTGGCCGTTACCAGCCCGTTGTTATTCCGGAATTTGTACAGCGACCTTTCCCTTTCCGCACCCGGACCGGCAAATTGCTTGAACTGCCGGAACCAATTGTATCTCCGGTAAACCGTGTCGACATTCTGCTCCTGGCCCAGGTTGTAGTTCCCGGTGATATTAACATGCAGCCCTTTTACGATAAGGTCCCGTTTCTGGTACCTGATGTTCGGCATAACAATATTGCCCCGCCTGTACCAGTCGCCGAAAACACTTACCATCCTGGCTCCCGTTTGTATGTCGGCTTTGTTCTTACCGAGTGTGACGCCCACCAGCAGCTTGTCGGCATACTTTTTTCCTACCACACCTACATTGGCAATAAGGGTTTCGTTATGGTAGGTGTCGTGAAACCGTCTCAGCCTTTGGTTGCGGTAATATTGACCGGTATTGATATCGGCTACGTCAACGGTGATCCGGTAGTTGTTGTCGGAGTAGTTCTGAAAAGCATTGAGCTGTACCGTAAACCCGTTTTTTGTAGTGAGCCCGGCGTTGACGGCGCTTTTATGCGTATTGAACGACCCAAAAGAGTAGGATACATCCAGGTAGGAATTCCGCGAATTACTGGTGACGATGTTCACGGCCCCTCCCAACGCATCGGCGCCCAGCCAGATCGGCACCACGCCTTTATAGACCTCGATCCGCTCTGCCAGGTTGATCGGGATGTTGTTGAGCTGAAAAGAGGAGCCGAAATTGTCCATCGGCACCCCGTCGATAAAGAATTTTACCTGGCGGCCGGTAAACCCGTTGAGCGAGAAGCTCATCCTGGAACCGACTCCCCCGCTTTCCCTTACCCTGACTCCCGATACCCTGTCGAGCGCGTTTGAAAGATCGAGGGTCGAGTTGTGCAGCTTTTTGGCATCTACAGCGATCACGTTATAGGCGAGCCGGTTGACTTCCTTTGCTTCCGACCGCCCGAATACCGCTACCTCGCCCAGTTCTTTCGTATCGGAAGTTAGCTTGAAATGAACGGTTTCATTTTTCCCGTTTGAAACCCTGACTTCTTTTTCCTGCGACGAATAGCCCAGGAAGCTCGCCGAGACGACGTACTTGCCCGAAGAAATCCCGTTCAGCTCGAACCGCCCGTCTGCATTGGTCCGAACTCCGGTCGAATATCCTTTGATCAGCACGTTTGCCCCCGGCAGCGACTCTCCGGAAGCGGTTCTGACCGTGCCGGTAATGGATTGTGCAAAAGAAGACAACTGTATAAAACAGCACACCGCAAAGGACAATATAATGCTGTTACGCAAAATGTAGTGATTCTGCATTGTTCTTGAGAATGTTATGATGTCTGGAGGCGAATACCCATTCTACCTGCCTGTTCCCCCGGCCTGCCGGTTCGGATTTTATTCAGGTTTCCCGCTGAACGCGGTAAAGTTAATTCATTATTTATAATTAGACTAAATAAATAATAAGAAAAAAACAACATTCCTTATCTGATCAAACAGAAAGCCGGAATTTTACAATCAAGCGAGGTTCTCTTTTCCGGAAAGTCCTTACCTCTAGTGCTGTACGGCGAGAAGACCGTGGCCGCCCTCATGAGGTTTTCAGGCGCCTGGTTACCTGCTGAGGCCGGCCCGGGCGTTCCGAAGGGGTTACATTCTCTTTCCCGAGCATATTAAACGGTTTGGCCTGCCGGGAGACTTTAACGTAGGCGAACGCGCTGGTAACGGCCAGGAGCACAAACAGCGTGTCTATAAGGAAGATATCCACGGCCCCGTCCTTCCAGGTATTCCACATCCAGAGGCCCGTGGCAATCCCGTTTGCCAGCGGGACCGCCGCGCACAGGAAAACAGAAAGTAAAAGCACCTGTTTGTTCATGAGCGGAAGGTTCCGCCACAGCATCAGGTAAACCGCCAGAACCAGCCAACTGTAGAAGTATACGTTGTATATCAGCGACTGGTCGACAGCCTTTGCTGCCTTCAGCATGATAAAGGTAAATGCCGTAACGGGCAGCATGCTCAGGCAGGCTGCCATGAAGAAGTTGGAGGCCCAGAAATTGAAAACGCGCTTGTGCTTCGGTACACTGACCTTATCCCTGGCCACGAGCCAGATCATGATACCCGACAGGATAACAACGCAGCCCATTAGCCCGAGTATAAAAAATACGATCCTCATCGGCGTTCCACCGAAATCACCGAAATGCAGGTGGTAAACCAGGCTTTTTACCCGGTCGATATAGTTGGTGCCGGTGAATGGAGATTTTTCCCGCAGGACTTTCCCGGTGGCAGCTTCGACCAGTACAAACCCCGACCCGGCGAAATTGAGCTTGGGGTCGGCCTTCGATTCCAGCGCTACCTGCATGCTTTGGTCCAGGTAATTCAGGATATGGATTCTTGTAACCGGGTTTGAACCCCATTTCCCTTGCCATTCCTGTACGAATTTATCCAGGTCGAAGCCCGATACCTCCAGGGGCGAATACGTATATTCCACCTTAAGGCCCCTGTTGTATTGCAGCTCCTCGTAAACTTTATCGGTATCCCCGTCAAAGAGAACCTTTCCAAACGGCCCCAGGAGTACGAAATTGACAATTAGTATGACGCCGGTTACGGCAAAAACGAGCTGGAAGGGGAAGCCGATCACGCCGAGAGCCGTATGCATATCCGTCCAGACGGTTTTCCACTTGCTCCACGGCCGGAAAATAAAGAAGTTCGAAACCATCTTATCCCAGTGGAGGAACAGGCCCGTAATGAGGGCAAACAGGAAAAGAAATGAAACGATCCCCGCCAGCAGGTACCCGAAAGGGGTGCCGAGGTTGACCGGAAGCGGTACCTGGTTAAGCTGCGCCAGGAAATGCAGGCGGTAGAGGAACTCGCCCATGGTGTAATTGTCAGCATAGGACCCGGTCTTTTTATCGCTGAAATAATGCGAGAAGTAGGCCGAATCTCCGTCTCCGCCCCGTCTGCCGCGCCCTCTGCGCCTGCCTGCCTGCTCTTTTTTAGGCTTACTGATGGTGCTATCCATCGAAGCGCTCATGTTGACATAGGTCCCGTTGCCCTGTCTGAATGTGTAGAAGTCCAGGTTCCGCCCCCTGAGGTTGTAGTGGCGCGAAAGGGAATCAATCACGAAATTATATTCCGGCGCGGGTTTACGGGCTACCGTGGAGGCGCCCGTCTGCCAGGCGATTATTTCATCCTTGAAAAATGAGAACGACCCGGCAAAGAAGATTACATAAAGCAATGCGGCAATAATGATCCCGCTTATGGTGTGCGTATGGAAATAGATGTTGTACTTTCTGGCATCCATGGTCAAAGATTTATTTCAATAAATACGGGAGTGCGAAAAGGCAGGTCAGCACGAGGTAGGTAAGCCATACCTGCCACACGTTCCGGGCTATGAAAGCCCAGAGCAGCAGAAACGCCCAGAGTATATACCCTGAGAAAAAGGCGGTTGCAATGACTTTTTCCCGGGGGAGAAAGGACGCAAGCAAAAGATGAAAGCTCATCATCACGGCATAGCCGCCTGCAGTTCCGGCCAGTATTTTGTTCAGGCGCATCCAGGGAGATCTGGTGAGGTATTTTTTGTTGGCGGGCATGTGATCAGCTGGTTATGATTTCCAACATCGCGACAAGGCAGTAAACAATCAGAATAGATCTCACCCCGAAATAGTGGAAGGGGAAGAGCAATACGGCAAGGCTCCCGGTCATCATCAGCAGGACGATACTGCCGAACAGTCCGCTTCCCGGCCCGAGAAGCTTCATGCAGAAGAAGCCGGCGGTCGCCATGATCAGAACCGATAGCAGCCTGCTGTACCGGGCGTTGGCGGCCAGGTAAGTCAGTGCCTTGTTTTTCTCGGGCCAGGCAACCCGCTCAGAGGTGTTCATCCAAAGGATAAATGCACCAAAATACATAAGGGATAGTGTTGTAAACATAGGGATGCAACGGAGTGTTGTTAGACGTTGCAAAGATAGAGGGGATTATTCCGAAAATTAAACTTATTTAGACTAATTATTTTTAAGGAGTAAAAACGTGCTGATACAAAGCCTTTTACTTTCCTTGGGATGCTCGTGGCCATACCTATGGTTTTCCACTGACAGACGAACAGCATTGCTCCCAGCGGAAAAAACTGTCATTCACCAACAAAGAAAAAGGGATAATAGTATCAGTTATCGGAATAAAAGCCTCACCTTTCAGGGGCCAACAATTCTGGAACACCCGGAGAGTGTTTCTGGTGACGATACAGAAACAAACATTGCGATCAAAAGGAAAATATCCCGCATAATTAGTTCCGTCCGGCCTTTCATTGAACCGCCAGGAAGTCATGGACGGAACGTTTCAAGAAATCGTGCGTAAATCAATTTCATCAGATGCGAGAATTATTAGTACGAAGCGAAACGATGTTTCAACCCGATTCCAGCCGGGTGATAGCCAGGTTCCTGTTTACCAGCACAGAAAGGAGCAAAAATATTATTTCTTCCCTTCTAAGCCTCCCGGACCGGGAGCAGCAACAGGTATTGTCCAGGGTTCTTAGGAGATACTCGAAGAGGCATAGAAATATTCTCAAAATATTCGAAAGACATTTCAGAAAGCTGGAAAGGGTATTCAACGAGATGGAGCTGCAGCCCGGTTCACTGAGTTTATCTCAAAAAATGCTGATCGGCGCCTATTTTACGATGGAATATTCTATTGAGGCGGCTGCATTCTTTAACCCCTCTATAATGGAAGATCCGGATCAATCGTCGGTGGAACGGGGAGAAAAGCGCATTATCATCAGCTTCAGAGCAACCGGAGAAGGGCATATTTCGTCCATCGTATTCCGGTCCGCAATAATAGACCGTGCAAACCGGATCACAGTTGAAACGCCTGGCAGGATGCTCGACTCGCCAGAGCACATCCGGAACCATGTTTTCAAGAAAGGCTCGTTTCTCAGGAAACTCAGAGAAATGCAGAATTTTAAGGACATTGCTTATGGTTTGATTAGTGAAAAGCTGACCGAAACCTTCACATACGAAGAGCTCAAGCGTTATGTAGAGGAGGTTCGGAGCGGAATCGAACTGGACGAATCCAGCTCCATTTTTCTCCGGGAAGCGATGTGGCTGGCCTCGTCGCATTATGAAATGGACTTTTCTCTGGACACTGATATTTCGGAGAGAGTTATCTTTCCGATAGCTGATACGGAAAAAAAAGGGATTGAAGATGCACGGTTTGTCAGGTTCATCGACGAAGGAGGGGCCGCTACTTATTATGCCACTTACACCGCCTATGATGGAACCTCGATTTTACCCAAGCTACTCGTCACAGAAGATTTTTATCATTTTAAGGTACTGCCTATACACGGCGAAGTAGCTCAGAACAAGGGCATGGCGTTATTTCCAAGGAAAGTGAACGGAAAATACGCGATGTTATGCAGAATAGATGGGGTCAGCAATTATATTGCCTATTCCGATAATATAAATGTCTGGAGAAATGCCTACCTGTTGCAATCGCCCGTTTTTCCGTGGGAATATGTACAGGTTGGTAATTGCGGATCCCCTATCGAGACAGAAAGAGGATGGATTGTTATCACACACGGCGTGGGTGCGATGAGGGAATACGTACTGGGTGCCTCTCTCCTGGAACTGGAGCATCCGGAAAATGAAATCGCCCGCCTAAAGACACCCCTGTTGGTTCCTAATCAGAAGGAGCGCGAAGGGTATGTCCCCAATGTCGTATATTCTTGTGGAAGCCTTATACATAACGAAAGCCTGATTATTCCCTACGCTATGTCGGACTATGCTTCAACGTACGCTGTGGTGAAACTCGATGAACTATTTGCCAGATTTGAATCGGGAGGATAACCGGAGGCCGAGCTCTTCCTTAAAGTAAGCCGGCTGCCTGAACCGGAAATACGGGTATTCCCTGTGAAACCGCAGTTTCATTTTTCCATAAGGCTGAGTATTTGCATGAGCAGAAGGCGATCGAGGGAAAAATACCGGCTTACATAAAGGTTCTGCTTACATTTTCGTCACTTCCTCAAAGGCTTCCAGTACAGTAAGATGGGAGATCAGGTAGGCCAACGTGCTCTCGGCTCCCTGGTTACGGTTTACGCCGTAACTTTCAAGTCCGTCGCAGCAACCTTTCGTTTCAAAATCATATAGACTGATTCTTAGATCATTTTCGCCGAGAAACCACATAAAGCAAGTATATAGCCTGGAAACATACGCCTGATTTTTGGTGAGTCGGAATGCCTGGTGAAACATCAGCACCATGGCAAGCGCATCCAGCGGCTGTTGGGCAAACACAGACTGATCGCCATTCTGTTTATACCACTCTTCATTGCCAACAATGGATAAATATCCATTCTGGAGGGTAATATCGGCCAGGAAATCCATACTTTCGAGGCCGATCCGCGCTACTTTCTCGTCTTTAATAAATTCAGCTGCATGTAAAAGCGCCAGAGGGAGGAAGCCGTTATCGTATGCCAGGATCGGTTCAAACCAAGCCCAGTCTGGTTCCTGGTGGCGGTCAAATTCAGTTATGAGTTTATCCGATAAGTCGCGTAGAACCCGGGTCATTTCCTCATCGGCAGGGTTACTTTTCAGATAATAACAAACCCCTACGATCGTGTTGGCGATACCTCTCACTGACCGGAGTCGGCCAAAGTTCGGTACCGCATCAAAGAAAATCTCGCGGCCGGTCTGGTAGTATGCGTCATTAGGGGCGTTACCCAACAGGTACCCCAGCGACCAGATTGCACGACCGAAAGCATCTTCAGAACCCACTTCATCCAGGAAGCTCCGGTTAAAGCTCAGGAAATTCCTGAATGCGCCGTCTTCATTTTGCATGTAGTTAATATAACTCAGGTAGGTGGGGGACAGCTTAAGAGCAAGCGGGTGCTTGTTTCTTTTATAAGCCATCAGGACCATGAGTAAAGCTCTTGCATTGTCGTCCAGGCAGTATCCTTCTTTCAGGTTGGGTATTCCATACTTGGCGTGCTGAATAATGCCAGTGTCGTCGGTTAACCTCAATACATGGTCCAGTTGGAATGGCGGCAGGGTAAGCGGATTTAAAACCTGCGGTTTCCTTTCTTTAACATCGGGTTGCACAGCTACTATTTCCGCCGAAAGTTGTATATATTTTTCACCTATTTTAGGCCAGGTGATTTCCCGTCCGTACGCAAAGGCGTTACTCCTCAGTACCCGCATTTCCTCCGGATTATCCAGTAAATCCAACAGGATATCTCGTAGCGCCCATACATCCTGAAATGGAAAGAGCCTGCCTCTGTCGTTTGCCAATAATTCTTTAGCATGCCAGTATGGGGTAGAAATCACCGCCGTCCCGGCGCCAATGGCATATGACAGGGCCCCGCTGGTGATCTGCGCTTCATTGGTGTAGGGAGTGATGTAGATATCGGCAGCGGAGAGGTATTTGAAAAGTTCTGACTGACTTATAAACTCATTTAGAAAAATCACATGTTTTTCAATACCGAGCTTCTGTACCTGGCCGGCGAGGTAGACCCGGTATTCTTCCCCTGAATGCCTGATCACATGAGGGTGTGTCTTTCCGAGGACAATGTAAACCAGCTCCGGGTACTTATCTATAACCTCGGGAAGAGCCTTCAAAGCAGTTTCAATACCTTTATTTCTTCCGATAAACCCAAAAGTCAGCAACACTTTTTTCGAAGATAGCCGGAATTCCTTTTTTGCCCATAGTTGATCAAAGTGGATATCAGGCACGCCATGCTCGATTTTCACAATTTTCTTAGCGCTAATCTCATACTCTTCAGTAAGCATCTCAACTGCTGTCTGGCTCATAACGACAATCGAGTTCGCGAGCTTACAGATTTCTGTCAGCACCGCTCGTTCGTTATAGGATGGGTTCCTCAGAACCGTATGGAGGGTCACCAAAAAAGGGACTTCCAAGCGATACAGTAAAGGCAATATGTAGATACCATTTTGCCCGCCAAATATCCCGAATTCATGTTCCAGAATACAAATATCTACCCCGCTGATATTGATCAGATCAGCCGCTTTCAGGTAGTCTGCCTGTTCCTCCTGCCTGATAGACATGATCACTTCTTCCGGGTAGTCGTACCTTTGGCTGTTATCATCCACTGCGATAACAATTCCCTGATGGATAGTGCCGTTACCTCCCCTGCCGATGACAGAACTGAAGAGGTCTTTGGTAAATGTACCGATCCCGCACTGGCGGGGCGGATAGGTAGCTATAAATGAGATTTTCATGTGCAGTATTATTTTATTAAGTCAACTCAATTATTTCACATAAATTGAGATTAAGGTAGTGGTGTTACTAATCAGGAATTATTAAAAAAGTATGTTCAGGAATATTAAATGATTACCTTTAAGAAAAAACATATACGACAATGTCTAAAGAGAAGTCAGAGAAAAAGGAAAGCAAGAAGAAGCCTCAAAAAAACCTAAAGGAAAAGCGGGCGGAAAAGAAAGATAAACGCGAGGATAAGCGTCGGAAAGAGTAGCTATTTTGTACGTTTAAAAAAGAGGACAAATAGGTATATTAAAACCTATGACAAATATAGCAATATAAATATTAACAGAAATTGCTATGTTTCTGCGCTCTTCAACAGTCAAAATTATTCGATTAAAACACCGGTATTTCCGGGCACTTTACGTTCATAGAACTTTGTAGAGTATCGAGTTCATGTTGACCCCGGCTCCCATAGCGGCCAGTATCAAATACTTCCCCGGGTTAATGGCGTGATTTTCCAGCCGGCCTTTCAACATTAAATCATACATAGTGGGCAAAGTTGCGACCGAACTATTTCCCAGCCATGAGATTGTCATGGGCAGCAGATTTTTAGATGGAACAGGCAGATCATGCAAACTAAAAAGTTGCCTGAGAACCGCCTCGTCCATCTTTTCGTTTGCTTGATGAATGAGAAACTTATCGACTCTGCTCAGGGGGAATTCTGCTTTTTCGAGCGTTTCTTTTATCATTCCGGGCACCGTCTTCAGTATGCTCTCGTAAAGCCTGTGCCCGTTCATTTTTAGGAATAGCATATTCCCGGAAAATTCCGGATTAGATGAACCACCCATCCGGATAAGGTAAGCAAAATCGTCTGTATAGGACTTAACTGTACTAGCCAGTATACCTACCGGGTCTTTACTCCTGATGCTCTCCAGGATTACTGCACCGGCTCCGTCCGAATAGATCATACTGTCCCTGTCATGCGGATCGCAAACCCTGGAAAGTGTTTCAGCCCCTATGACCATAATTTTTTTCGCACTCCCTGATTTCAAAAGCTGATCTGCCTGGATCACCCCTTGCAGCCACCCCGCGCAGCCAAAAGGCAGATCCAGGGCCAGCGTTGAAGGATTCGCGATCTTAAAACGATGCTTTACCCTGGAAGCCAGGGCAGGAACAAATTCACTTTTGCGATTGTCAGCGCGGATGTCTCCGAAGTTATGCGCTACAATGATTCCGTCCAGGCTTTCGGGATCCGTTCCAGATGAGATCAGCGCATCCTCTGCAGCCAAAAAAGCGATATCGGAGGCAACCAGATCGTCTGTTACATAACGTCTTTCCCTGATACCAGAGATCTTTTCTAATTTTTCGATGATTTCGGCAGTCGGCTTGCTCACTTTGGTCCCGTTTTCATCATAAAACAGATGGCCGATAAAATCCTCATTTAGGACTCGACGGGTTGGTATGTAACTTCCACTACCGGTGATAACTGTATAGTTCTGCGACTTCATAATGCCGGTAAGATTTCTGATCTGCTCACAAATGATGAATTAGAAACCGATGACAGCGGTTTTTAATTTTGGGAAGTAATGTAACCGAGCTTCTACCGAACATAGTAAGCTTTAATTTCATAGCCTCCTTCCGGCAAAGAAATTAGCTCAAAATCGTGGCTCAGCAACGCTTTATAAGCAACTCCAAAAACAGTATTACAATCAGAAAATTTTTCACCATTTTTGTAAACTATGTCACCGTATTTTATATTAAATTTTGGTGTAACACAATTGTCGTTATGAGAAAATATTTCATTAAAATTCAGTTTCATTATTCCGCGCAGTTAATTGTTATTTTCTTACTTTTTACGAAAAACAATACTTACTATTTTCTATATTTTTAAAAAACATTTGGAGCCTCTTGATGAAGCCCCAAATGTTCTAATCTCCTTTCGAAGCACCGGCATAGCTTTACGCTATTCTTACGTTAATTGCATTTAGCCCCTTTTTTCCCTGAGCTACATCAAAAATCACTCTGTCATCTTCACGTATCTCGTCGAAAAGACCGGACGAGTGAACAAATACGTCTTCGCCTCCTTGTGTGGGGGAAATAAAACCGAACCCTTTAAGGGTATTAAAAAATTTTACAATTCCTTCTTTCATTACTCTACTTGTTTTAAATTAAATTATTTACTTATTTTTTTCTTCACTAGCAAAATAGCGCTGAATCTCTTGACTTATTTCGGTTTGAATCAGCCACATTTGCTTTCATTAAAGAGGGTTATCTGCAGAATTTTACAGGCGTGCTCGCGCAATTACACACACATTGGGAAGCTCTATGTCGATCCCTCCGACCGCAATGTCGGTAGTAATCAGTTTACGAATCCGGCCGTACTTTGAATCACCAAACGCTTTCCGCCTGTTTTCCGGAACCGGTCCACCGGCGCCGGGGCGATATAGCCCGAATTCGGAAGTTGCCCGAAGAATCAAATCTATTAAGCTACACCGTCGACTGTTTGTTGCCTGCAGGGGAAAATGTACGAGGAAGCGGCTGTTCCTTCCTCCTGATTCGTGGTGTGCAAGGCTTTTACGGCAAAGAAAAAGTGCCCGCACAACTCTCCGGTCAATCAGTAGGCCGGCATAATTTTTATACTATGAAAAGTAAGAATCAGATTAAAAGGCGGCTGGAATAGCGAAAACTGAGGAAGAGAAAAACTCTGGTTGGATCAGAAGTAGCAAAGGCAGAAGCCAGATTATATTTGAAACAAAGGTAGTCAAACTTATTAACACTACCTAATTTATTTTACCCGTACATTTATTGTTGCCGAAAGCACGGTGCTACAGCACACCTTTCTTTTGTTATATTAATACCTTCCGTCCGTAGGACAGTAGCCTGATGTTATCACAAGCATGCCTGTTATCCAGCCGAACTGGGCCACTACAGAATGCTGAAGGTCAGACCGAGGCCTGCTGATGCGGGAAGCGTTATAATAGTTGGATTTGAAAAATCTCCGCCTTTATTTACGTATATACTATTAAGGAAGCTCAGCCACTTCAGTTATCGGGGACCTGAGTTCAGAAAACAAAATCCACAGTCGATCAGATGCGCGACCTGCATGCCTGTCTCGGAAGGAGTAACCGCTACCAAACTATTTCCAATAAATCAAAACAAATCCCATACTCTTGCGTTTTATTATTGAAGAATGTCAACTGCCCGGACCTAATGTTTTTTTGCTTGGCCTCTCATTTTTCGATTCGTTTAAATCAAAAAAGAGAATGCGCCAGTGAAGAAAAATCCGGTTCTGCCCGGAAACAATAACAATATTACTTAACAATAGGAATTTCGGGTTGAAATACCCGGAAAAGCACCGGTCGTGCAGAAGGGCACGCGTTCTCATCTCAATAGTTTAAAAAATCTGACCTGCTGCGCATCATTGAGGCGGTCGGTTGAGGTTGTACTTTTTTCGTCTATCCATTGTATTATCCTTTTTACTTCCGATCCGGGGATTTTATTTTACTTGTGGCAAGGTGTGTTTCACAAATCCTGTGTTTCTGCCTCCGCCATATTTTGCGATATCGGTTTGTCATAATAGAAAAAAATATAAAACAGGCGTTTCCGGCCAGTTCCGCATCAGAAGTCGGGAAAATGGTTAGCGCCTATTACCGTCACATCAGTGATCTCTGTATTGAGCCGATATTATTTTACACCGCCCCTGCCTCCCTGAGGAAAAGTTTGACGACCTTCGAAAACACCTGTGTGCTGGATGATTTATATCGTTTGAGACGAAATGTAGTTTTACTAGCCTCTCACTACGGGAACTGGGAATACCTGATCAATCTGCCTTCCCAGACCGCCTATACAGTTTCTTCAGGATATTCTCCGGCAAAGAACAAGGTAGTAGACCGCCTTTTGCGCAGGATACGATCCCGCTTTGGCGTAAACCTGATCCCCAAACATCTTCTCTACCGACGCTCCATCGAACTGCTTCAACAAAACGACAGGCGTAATATTGTGGTTTTGATAGCTGATCAGCGGCCCGCTCCCGATAGCAGGAAACACCGTCTGACTTTTTTGGGCCTCGAAACGGACGTACAGATTGGAGCAGAACGTATGGCCAGGCATACCAACGCAGCGGTAGTCATGGTAGAATCCATGAAAGTTACGCGCTTTAAATACCATTACCGATTCGAACTTCTGGGAGACCAGCCGGTTGATGCTGCATATTCGCTAGCTATTACGACTACCTATTTCAAACGATTGGAAAATTCAATCCGTTCTTCTCCTGTTTACTGGCTATGGTCTCATGACAGGTGGAAAGATCGGAACCAGCCATCCACGAAAGCTTGAAGGCCCTATTAAGTCGGTCCTCTCCCAAGATCCGGCATCATGTATACAAGATGAAAATAGCAAATGAAAGAGTTTAAGATATCAAAGCAGATCACGAACAGGGAAACTGGTTCTGTCAATAAATATTTACAAGAAATTAGTAAGATGGAAATGGTCACCCCTGATGAAGAAGCCGAGCTGGCACTGCGGGTGCGTCAGGGCGACCCGTTGGCTCTGGAAAAACTTACTAAAGCGAACCTGAGATTTGTCGTATCTGTAGCAAAAAAATATCAGAATTCCGGCATACCGCTGGGCGACCTGATTAATGAGGGAAACCTGGGTTTGATAAAAGCCGCAAAAAAATTTGACGAAACCAGGGGGTTTAAATTCATTTCGTATGCCGTTTGGTGGATTCGCCAGGCCATTATCCAAAGCCTCACCAGCCATTCACGAATGGTAAGATTACCCCTCAATAAAGTAAATGATTCCTATAAAATTCAGAAGTATTTCTCGGGCCTGGAACAGAAGTACGAGCGTGACCCTACTGTAAACGAGCTCTCCGATGCGACCGGAATATCATCCGATATAGTGGAACACAACCAAAGATATCCAGGCTGGCACCTGTCACTGGACACCCCTTTTCATGACGGGGACGGAATCTCTTTGCTTGATGTTATACCGGATTCCGGTTCGTCTGATCCGGATCGGCCCCTGCTAAAGAATTCTTTACAGATGGATATTCGGGGAATACTTTCCAAACTGGATTCAAGAGAACGGAGCATACTGGTCAGCTATTACGGATTGGACGGACAGCCGTCAGCGACACTGAACGAACTTTCCAGGCAATATAATATGACTACGGAACGTGTGCGTCAAATTAAAGAAAAAGCGTTACTAAGGCTAAAAGGGATGCGTGGATCCGAAATTTTAAGATCCCATCTGCAATAAACACCGCCTATTTTATGGGAAGGGGACCGGTAGTCTGTCCCCTCCGCCGTTATAGCAGATTTAGTAAATACCTTAGCTGGAAACATAGTACTTGTCCCGCAGCCGGTAAGCAAGATTCACCAGGGCTATCAATGCAGGAACTTCAACCAGCGGGCCGATAACGCCAACAAATGCCTGGCCGCTGTTGATCCCGAAGACGCCGATGGCTACCGCTATCGCCAGCTCGAAATTGTTCCCGGCAGCGGTAAAGGCAATGGAAGCATTTTTTGAATAGTCCGCTCCCATGCGCCGCCCGGCAAAGAAACTTACTAAGAACATCAGCACAAAGTAGATTACCAACGGCACAGCGATGCGCAGCACATCTACCGGGATCTGCATGATCAATTTCCCTTTCAGACTGAACATGACCACGATGGTAAAGAGCAAGGCAATCAGCGTGACCGGTGATATAAATGGCACGAAGGTCTTCTCAAACCAATGTTCCCCTTTTATCCTCATCAGCGCAAAGCGGCTGATGACACCGGCCGCAAACGGAATACCCAGGTAGATGCCAACACTTTGGGCTATCTCTTTCATGCTGATGGGCACGTTCATGCCTTTAACACCAAAGAGCGGCGGCAGCACAGTTATGAAAATATAGGCGTAAACACTATAGAGCAGTACCTGGAAAATGCTGTTCAGGGCTATAAGCCCGGCAGCGTACTCCCTGTTGCCACCGGCCAGCTCGTTCCAGACAACAACCATGGCAATGCACCGGGCCAGGCCGATCAGGATCAGCCCCGTCATGTATTCGGGCTGCTCTTTCATGAAGATGACCGCCAGCAGGAACATCAGCACGGGGCCGACAACCCAGTTCAGGAAAAGAGAAAGGAGCAGTACTTTCACGTTGGCAAACACCTGGTGCATTTTTTCATAACGGACTTTGGCAAGCGGCGGGTACATCATGAGTATCAGCCCGATTGCAAGGGGAAGGTTTGTTGTTCCGTTGGAAAAAGAATGGATGAAGGCTTCCGAAGAGGGAATAAAATATCCGATCCCCACGCCCAATACCATTGCCAGAAATATCCATAGTGTGAGGTAACGGTCCAGGAAGCCAAGTTTTTTTCTTTGATACAAGGGTGTGCGGCTATGGGTCATCCGGATTAATTGAGATACTTATTAACAAATTGCTGTGAAAAATCTTTTATGGTATTGCGAACCGATCTGAAAGCAGCCGCTATCTCTTCTTCCGAGCCGGTTGCCTTTGCCGGGTCCGGGAAGTTTTCATGAATCTTCTCTGCAGTAGAGGGAAAGAAAGGACACCGTTCCTTTGCGTTGTCACACACGGTGATGACGTAATCGAAATCAATATCCAGGTATTCAGAGATATTATTGGAGGTATGCCCGGCGATGTCAATGCCGTCTTCAGCCATTGTCCGGATCGCCCCGGGGTTAACGCCGTGGGTTTCGACACCTGCGCTATATACCTGTGCCTTACTGCCCGCGAAATGACGGAGGTACCCTTCCGCAATCTGGCTCCGGCAGCTATTGCCTGTACAGAGTACTAATATTTTCTTCATGTTATGTGGTATCAACAATTTAACAACAACCGCTTCCAGGCCTACAGCAAGCTGCTACAGCAACTTCGGGGACCTGCCTTCCGGCGTTCTCCTGCGGAACCCCGCATCTATCCGGCGCAAGGCAGGCGGTCTGCTTGGGCAGGAGGATGAAGTCTGTGCCGTCAAACCCCAGGTCGTACCTGCCAATGGTTTCAGACTGGTATTCAACCTCTATTTCCAGGTCGGCGATGCCCAGTTTTTTTTCCGAAAGGGCGATAATGCCCAGCAACTTGCCGGCCTTCAACCGGTGTTCGTAATCGTTGGCATCCCATAGCTGGAAGTTAGCCACCTTTTCGTGCCGGACAGTGCCGCCGCAATCAATAAAATCTTTGGTGATGATCCCCACCTCGGTGACATGGAAGTGTTCGGGCACACTTGATCCGTCCGGCTTCCTGAAATTAACACGTTCCAGGACCTGTAGATGTTCTTTGATTTCTGATAGTTTCATTATACTTTATTTTTGACTTATTGCAATATTACGATTGATTTGAGCAAAAAATTAACAGCAGCTTTTGGGTTCGTTATAGGAAGCAAAGAACACCGCGAGGTCGCTCTTCAGCCGTTCCCAGACTTTCGGCTCTATGCAATAGCAAACCGTTACGCCTTCAATAGTGCCCTGGATGATGCCGGCGTTCTTAAGCTCTTTCAAGTGCTGGGAAATAGTTGCCTGCGCCAGGCCCAGTTCTTCTACCAGCTCCCCACAGATACAGGCATTGGCGCTGATGATCTGCTGCAGTATGGCAATACGCGCCGGATGCGCGAGCGCCTTCAGCATGGTTGCCATCCGGTTCTGTTCATCCGTAAATATTTCTGCTTTCGTAAGTCCCATAGGTGACATGACAATCAATCGCAATATTACAATATATGTATTAAAATTCCAAAGTGCGGCATGAATTTATCCACCGGGTTATTCGCTTTTTTCCTGGCCCTCCCCTACCAGACCGGGGAATTCTCGTGCGTCTGTCAGCGAAACAACCACCAGCGCTGGTAGGCGGCGACGAATCGGGTCAAGCACAACACTTCAGGATAAATAGAACGTCTACAGGTCTACCTTATTAAAACAAAGCTTTCCTGTCTGAAAACCAGCAAACAACGATAGTCGTGCCTTCTATCGGCTCTTCCGCGCCGGCTTCGAATTAGATCCGTTCTATTAAAATTATTGAAAATAACAAAGAAGATAGTTTTTTTACCCATAATTGACTAATTTTCCACCCTTTCATATCCCGGATTGCTGCGTCATTTGGAAAAGAATAAATTTCTTTCATCAATACGAATTTATTCTACACAGAAAGGCTACCCAGGAACACACTTTAAACATCAAAATATGACATAAAACTGCTCCCCCTCAGGAAGGCTGCCAGGCTGGCGCTTCTTTTACACCATGACATTATGGATATAGCGCATTCCTCAGAGAAACTTATCCCGTCGTCACGCTATGCATGATTGTACATTCTGCTGCCTCGCGCACTGAATGATTTTAAAAGTACCTATCCGAACAACTGAAATTTAACAAATTAATTCCAATGACCAACTTCCCCCCCCTTAGGAAAAACCGGCAGCTGGGTAAGCTCATCCTGATATGCCTTTTGCTGGTTTCATTTGCATCCGTAGAAGCGCAGCCCTGCCCTAACCTGGCGGGCGGAACAAGCACTTTCCGCTTTTCGGAGCCCTTTAATGAGACGTATTTCCCGTCAGACCTTCCTGCGGGGAAAACCGGCAGAGCACGCTCGACGGCCGGTCGGATGATAATAGAGGAAACCATGACCACTACTTACCCGCTCCGTACCGTAACGATCAACCCTGAATTTACGGACGGTACAATGGGCAGT